>CAXFCD010000104.1:0-21171 GCA_964001155.1 uncultured bacterium
AAACAGAATTGGTCCAATCATTTGGCGAAACATTTTATCCATTTCCGTCTCCAATTGGCCGACTATGGAATAGTATCATTCGGAAAATTGTTCGTTTAGGTGGGATCGCAAATAAATCCAGGTTGGATCGGTTTCATTTTTTACGATCCTTTTGTGGTTGGTTGGAAAAAATAACCGGAATCACTTCGCCGGACACTGGGAAACCTATTATTGAACATTTTCGGTTGAATGGATTCGAAAGTATTGCTTTTGAATCGCCTTATTCTTCAGATCTAATAGAAAATAGGTACCATGATTTAGGAATCATTGCCCAAGATTTTGAAATTTTTCTTTATAAAAATGAACCAATCATGACCCATATGTATTCCTCCGGTGTTTTTCATTGGAAGACAGAAAAAGGTTCGGATTTAAACCATTGGCAATCCTTGGTTTCTACTGTAGAAGACGGACTAAAGGAAAAGAACTAATGTCTTTTATGGTGGTAAATACAGGCAGAGTGGCGAGCCAATATTTTTATATAAATTTGAAATTACAGCCGGATGTGATAATGCCATCCCGCTATCAATTTGACCATGTGGTAAAGTCATTTATTAAAAGACGTTATAAAAAACCCCTAACAGATTTTAAACGATTTCGGAAAAAACAACTTCAGCAAAATCCCAATTCAGCTTTTGGTATTGTGTTCCATTCAGCACGAAGAAACCTGATTTACCCGTTGAGTTCAGAGCGAAATGTTGATTTTTTAAAAGCATGTCGTGATGCATTGGAACTTGATACAATTTTTTTTCCGATTCGGGAGCCTCATGCGGTTTTTCGTTCTGAACTGAATAGGCAATTAGCCCGTGGAGCAGGTGATTGGGTTTTCCCCATAGGGATGAATGGATGGCGCAAGAAATGGAATTTGAGTGACTGCGACACTTTAAAAAACCAACCTTTAATGAATAATGATTTTTTAGGTTTTCTTCCCGAGAATATCGATGAAACAGATTTGAAGGAGCCCTCAAAAAATTTCCTGCTTGAAACAGCGAAAATATTTTCGCTCTATGAATTGTTTTCCAATGTTTTTTCAACCGTGAAAGTTTTTGACTATAAATATCTTTTTCAATCTCCAGAGTCAGTTTTAACTGCAATGGGTGATGCAGCCGGATTTTCTCTATCAGATTTATCTTTAATTAAAACCAGGTTAAATGGTTTGGCGAACAGGTTCATGCTATATAATTCATTTACTTTGGTCGTAGATAAACAAACTGAAACCAATTGGAAAGAAAAAGGAATTCCCATTGGCAATGAGAATTCCATACCGCAAAAAATTTCCCTAAAAAGAATAATTAAGGAAAAACAAAACCCTTTTATCCGATCCTGTAAATTTAAATTTGAAATTCCTGAAGTCATTCCAGTGTGCGAAGATTGGGGAAAATATGAGCGAGTAGCCTTGGTTCAAGATGAACAATTGCCTTCGTTAAAAAATTCGCTTGGTACCGAAATTGCCATAGGCGGACATAAGGATGATATCGGTAATTTCTATCGTGAGGAACTTGATGAAATGGTCAATATCATTCACCAAGAAATTTGTCCCAGGTTTGAAATAAATTTCAAAATCTTGATAGACTACTACAAGAAAAATGTTTATTATAATGAAGTGCCCCAAGGACAATTGTATGACCAATTCCAGAGAATCAGTGAAAAGGAATTTCAAAAAATGAACCCCATTTTAACCGCATCTGATTTTCTATAATTAATTGTTCAGCACATTTAAAAAGATAAAAATTAATGAAGGATATTGGATATCCAATGAACCGTAAAAAAATTATTTGTACCGTAGGCCCCGCATCCATAAAGGAGAAAATCATTCAAAAGATGGATGAATCAGGCGTTGATCTATTTCGAATAAATTTATCTCACACTGATGTGAATGACTTCGAATCCTTAGTTGAAAAGTTGAGAGGATGGACAGATAAACCGATTTGCCCGGATACAGAGGGTGCACAGTTAAGAACCTCTTTATTGTGCGATCAACAATATGTAAATGAACATGATGTTGTTGAATTTATTAATAAATCCGATTTGAAGAATGAATCCCTAATTGGAATCACCGGCGGTGATATTGGAGAGGTGTTCAAAAAAGGTGATTTAGTCACCATCGATTTTGACGGCGCTGTGGTTCAAATCCTGGAAAACTTAGAAACTCATTCAAGAGCCAGGGTGCTTCATAGCGGAAAAATTGGTAATAATAAAGGCATCAGCGTAGATCGATTGGTCAATTTGGATCGGTTCACGCCCAAAGATCATGAAATTCTTGAAATCGCCAATTCCTTAAAAATGACATATTTTTTCCTTTCATTTTGTGCCCATTCCGATGATGTAATCGCTCTTCGGAGCAAATTTGATTACCCCATTCACATTATCAGTAAGATTGAGAGCAAAAAAGGTTTACTGAATCTGGATGGAATTTGCAAAGAAAGTGATGCCATTTTGATAGACAGAGGTGATTTGTCTCGCGATGTCCCGTTGGAAAAAATTCCTTTCGCCCAACAGCACATTTTAGAAAAAGGCAAATCTTTCGATACTCCGGTTTATGTGGCAACCAATCTCATGGAAAATATGATCCAAAATTCCAAACCGACCCGGGCTGAAGTGAATGATATTCGGTCCACTTTAAATAGCGGTGCCAGTGGATTAGTCTTAGCAGCAGAAACAGCTATAGGAAATTATCCCGTGGAATGTGTGCGAATATTGTCCCGTATTATGGAGGAAACTGAAAATTATAAAGGTGACAAAAATCTGGAAAAATTATTTTCTTTACCCTCCGGCAGAATGATTGAACCCCATGGGGGGAACTTGGTTCACCAGTTTTCTAATCAATCCTCTGATGAAGCATTGAATTCAATCACAGTGAATGAAGAAATTTTCACGGATGCGTACCAAATCGCTAACGGGACATTCTCTCCCATTCAAGGTTTTATGAATTTGGAAGAAATGAATTCGGTATTGCATGAAAATAAAATAGGACATAATTGGTCCTGGACGCTGCCCATTTTATTTCAGGCAAAGCAGGAATTGATTCAGTCCATTCCGGAACAAGGGTCAATTTATTTGAAAAAAATGGAGGAAGATCATCCGTTTGCAATTTTGGACATCCACAAGATTGAAAAACTGCAGAATAAATTAGAGATTGCACGTTTATGGTTCGGAACTGAGGATGAGAAACATCCCGGTGTGGCAAAATTTATGGCCGGTGGAGATTATATCATTTCCGGTCAACCTTATTTATTAAATGAATATAATCATGCGGGGAAAAACGAATACGAGTTAGCTCCTGCCCAAACCAGATCCATTTTTGACCATAACGGCTGGCATAATATTATTGGTTTTCACACTAGAAATGTACCACACAGAGGTCATGAGTTTATTCAGAAGAAAGCACTTCAAGATACCAACGCCGATGCAATTTTTATTTCTCCCGTTACGGGAATAAAAAAATCCGGAGATTTTTTGGCGAACCCAATTATTGAGTGTTATAATTCTCTAATTAAAGAAGGTGTGTATGAGCCCTATGGTGCGCTGATTGGAGCCTTTAATACCCATTCGCGGTATTCCGGGCCACGGGAAGCAGTTTTTACAGCGCTTTGCCGGCAGAATTATGGATGTAATTATTTTATTGTTGGACGGGATCATACCGGCGTTGGAAATTATTATGAACCTGATGCCTCCCTGAAGTTGTTGGAAAACTTGGATATGGGAATCAAAATATTGAGTTTTAATTCTGTTTCATTTAAGAAAGGTGCAGGACTTACAGAGGATTCAACAGGAAAAGATAAAGAAGAAAAAGTTGAAAAAATCAGCGGGTCCATTATCCGGGAACAAATCATAAATGATGGTGAAATCCCGGAATATTTAATGAGAAATTCCATCGTGAAAATTTTAAAGGAATGGAAACAGGAAAGTCCCCAAACCTTGTTTCATCCTTAGCTGATTAATGATTGTTATTTGACGGAATAGATTAAAGCAATCAGCAGGAATTATGGCTATTCGCTCACAAATAAAATCTTTAGGATCTGACACTCTTATTTATGGTGTAGGGCATGTATTAACTAAAATAATTGCCTTCCTTTTAATTCCAATTTATACCCGATTTCTCAGCATGTCGGATGTGGGATATTATGCACTGCTTGAAACCATAGAATTACTGGCTGTATCCTTTATTACTTCTGGGATGCAGTATTCACTTTGGCGGTTTTTACCCAAGTCAAAATCTTTTGATTTACCCAAATTTGTCATTTCAGGATTTGTTGGAACGGTGATGATCAGCGCAATCTTATTGGGGATCTCATCTTTGTTTAGTTCACAAATTGCCGGCTTCATAGGATTAGAATCCAATGGTGATATTTTAGTGAAACTGGTTTTTCTTAATATCATATTCACATTCGGATTTAGGTATTTTCTTTATTACCTCCAATATAAGCGAAAGTCTTTTTTTTATATTACCATTGCACTTTCCCAATTGATCGGAATTTGCGGATTGACAGTTTGGTTTGTGGCAGTGAAAGGTGCCGGACTAGAAGGGCTCATTGTTGCCAAAACAATCACCATGGGACTTTTATTTTTCTTGGTTGTATTATCCTTAATCCGGGAAACAAAAGTGTATCCAACCATTTTCCATTATATTAAAATGGCCGAATATGGAATCCCGTTGATTCCGTTGATATTGGTTTTCCCGATGTTGAATCTAGTTGACCGTTTTTTTCTAAATATATTCGTAACGCCGGAAGAAATTGGTATTTACAGCGTAGCTTATCGAATTGGTATGATTTTACAAATGTTGTTGGTCGTCCCGTTACAGCGTAGTTGGCTCCCCATGATGTACAAAATGGAGATAGAAGCTCATGATATTCAGAACGTGATTCGTGATTCTTTGTTTTATTTTGCAGTTTTGGGTGGATTTTTATTTTTAGCGATATCATCTTGGGGAGAGATTATTTTAAGAATTGCATCCACAGAATCCTATATCATAGGAGCAAGGTTTATCCCAATTATACTTTTCGCGTATTATTTAAATGGCTTTCGCGTATTTTTTCTTTCCGGTGCCGCATTAAAAGACAAGAATAAAACATTGGGATTTATTTCTCTATTGGGCATTGCAATGAATATGATTTTAAACTGGATACTAATTGAACGATATGGTACAGACGGTGCTGCGTGGGCAACCGTACTATCATTTTTATTTTTGACAGGGTTGATTTATATATTTTCCCAAAAGGAAGTCAGCATTCATTGGAAGTGGTTTCGTCTAGCTAAGTTAGGTTTAGTGCTGCTTCTTATTTTTATTGGAATAAATCATTTTTCTATTGAGAATTACCTGATTACAATTTTTTCACCCCTATTTATTCTGATTGTGTATAGTCTCCTTTTGCTGGGCCTTGGCATCATAGGAAAAAGAGAAATAAATGGGGTGAAGCAAATCCTTTCACAATTCAACATGATAAAGACATGAAAAAATATTTACCAGCTTTACTTGCCATAATTCCGGCAATTTTTCTTTACCGAATGATTTTTTTGGGAGAAATTGTTACCACCAATGATGAATTGGAACGGCACCCCATTAATCAATGGCGCGATTCCTATCTGGCAGAGAATGAAGATATGCCCCAATGGTACCCGAATTTATTTTCCGGTATGCCCTCTTACGGCGGCTACATTCACATGACGGGTGATCCAACCAAATATTTTCGGAACACCTTACTATTCAACCCCGGCATAAAAGTTTGGTTTTTCCTTTCCTTGACCGGATTTGGTATGTTTATTTTATTGCAGTTTATCGGGGTCAGCAGGATGGCATCCATTTTGGGCGGACTTATGACAGGTCTTACGCCGTACAGTTTTGGTCTGGTGAATGCAGGACATTTGAATAAGATATTTGCCATGGCATACATCCCTTGGGTCTTGGTGTCTGTTTTATATCTGATGAAGAGGCCATCTATAAAATCTATCCTCCTATTTGCATTGGCTACTGCGATACAATTGTGGGCAAACCATCCGCAGATTGTTTATTACACCTGGATGGTGATCGGATTTTATTGGGTCTGGGTGACGGGCGCCTCCCTAAAGGAAAAATCCTTTTCAATCAAAACAAGTGGTTTGCAATTGGGTGGAATAATTGGGTCACTTATCATCGCACTGTTGATGGTTTCCGATCCCTATTTGGAAGTTTATAATTTTCAAAAGCATTCCAACCGAGGCGCTAAATCCGTCATGGATCAAACAGGTGAAACCGCATCAGGAACGGGATGGAATTATGCCACACAGTGGTCTTTCCATCCTAAGGAAACCATCTCCTTTCTTTTTCCATATCATTATGGGCTGCAAAATTCACAAGATCCGAAAAAGGGAGCGTATTGGGGATTTATGCGATTTACCCAATCCACCCATTATTTGGGATTGGTAGCTATCATTTTTGCGATTTTTGGCGCATTGCTGCGAAAGCCCGATAAACTAGAGTGGTTTTTTTGGATCACTACAATTTTGGTTTTGATCACAGGATTTGGATCGTTTTTTCCAATTTTGTACAAACCATTTTTCGATTATTTCCCTTTTTTCTCAAAGTTTCGAATCCCATCCATGATTTATGTTTTATTGGCGGTGACATTGCCAATCCTGGCGGCAAAAGGATTTGATACCTTCCAAAAAAATATTGAAGAAAAAGAGACTTTCAAAAAAGCAGCCTATGTAGCAGGCGGTATTGGTGTCCTTTCCATTTTATTCCTGTTGTTTGGAGAATCCCTATTTTATTTTAGCAATGCCAGTGATACTCGGTACAATCCATCAGTTATCTCTAAATTAAGAAGTTTTAGAGTTGATCTTTTTCAAAAGGGACTTCTTCTCGGTATGTTTGTTAGTTTGGGATCATTAGGGCTTATTTGGGGAGCCATTCAAAAAAAGTTAAGCAAAGAGATTTTCGGGTATTTGGTTTTGGGACTTGTTGTTCTGGACTTGTGGATTGTTAATGCAGAATTCATCAATGTGAAACCTGCCAAGAATATGGATTTGATGTTCCAAGCGAATTCAATGGTGACTTATCTCAATAACGACCAAGATCATTTCAGGGTTTATCCTGCAGATGAACTGAATTCAAACAAATACAGTTACTGGAATGTTGAAAGCATTGGTGGCTATCGTCCAATTAAACTTCGGAATTACCAAGACTTAATGGATGCCAAAGGATTCAGCCGTCCCCATATTTTGAACATGTTGAATGTGAAATATGTTTTGACTCGGAAAAAAATCAATAATCCGAATTTTGTACCTATAAGTGAAGTCCCGGGAGTTTATAAAAATAAAAATGCACTGCCCAAAGCCTGGATTGTTGGTGATGTGAAATCTGTTGCTACTCAAAAGGAATCCTTGATGGAAACATTGTTAAATAGATTTGATCCGTCTCAATCTGCCATCGTGGTGAATTATGAGGGTGATCCAATGCCGGAAAATGCCAGCGGTGGCGTCACCATAAAAACAAGAAAAGAAAACAGAATTGAACTGGAATGCAGTTCTGAGACTGGGGGCTTGCTAGTGTTGTCGGAAATCTATTATAAACCGGGCTGGCGTGCTTTTGTGGATGGAACGGAGAAAAAGATATATCAAACAAATCATGTCTTACGTTCAATAAATGTACCATCCGGGAATTCAAAAGTCATTTTTGAATATGATGATAAAAATTGGAAAAATACCCGGCGTTTATCTCGAGTTTCCTTTCTGATTGTATTATTAGGAATTGGTTTTCTTTTTTGGAAAGAACAAAGCGATTAATGATGTGAAACAATATTTTTTAGTTACTAGTTCAAATGAATTTATATAAACATACCGGAAACATCAAAGCAGGCTTATTCATCCTTGGAATCGCCCTGGTGATTGGGTTATTGGCCTATACGCAAATGTTGGTGAAGGAACTGCGGAAAGATAATCGTGAGATTGTCCGGCTTTATGCAGAAATTATCGCCAATACAGTCCAGGATGATAATGATGCCAACTTGGATTTTGTGTTCGAAAATATCATTCGCAAAGTCAAATTCCCCTTAATTCAATCCGATGTGAACTACAATCCGCAAATGTGGAAAAACCTCCCTGAAAATGTAAAAACATTGGAAGACAGACTGCGGTTCATGAAAACCATTGACAAACTGAATGAGCCCTTTCCTTTAACCTATAAGGATGATATTGTGGGTGAAATCACCTTTGGGTTTCTTCATTATGGAGATTCATCCATCGTACAAAAATTGCAATGGTGGACCACGATAGAAATTTTTGCCATTGCCGCATTCATCTTTTTAGGATTTACAGGATTTACCTTTATTCGTAATAATGAAAAACGCCACATTTGGGTGGGAATGGCGAGAGAGACTGCCCACCAGTTAGGAACACCCGTATCTGCCCTCATGGGTTGGGTGGATTGGCTCAAAGAACATCCGGAAAAAACAACCGACATGATTCCCGAGATGGAAGCAGATTTATTGCGGTTAGAACAGATTGGTAGACGATTCAGCAAAATGGGATCCGAGCCGGAAATGGAAGAATTTGATCTGTCAGAACGGGTGGAACGAGTCCTGAATTATCTTGAAAAACGAATGCCTTCCTTGGGCAAAAAAGTTCAATTAATCAATGACATTCAACCGGGGATTTCTATTCGTGCCAATGGTTCGCTGCTAGCGTGGTCCATCGAAAATATCATTCGAAACGGTATTGATGCCATTGACCGAGAAGACGGAATGGTCAGTGTAGCGTTGAGGAAAGAATCTGATGAAATTAAAATCCGAATACGAGACAATGGGAAAGGTGTTCCACGGAAAGACTGGCGAAATATTTTCCGACCGGGATTCAGTACGAAACAAACTGGCTGGGGTTTGGGCTTGTCTCTTGCTCAACGAATTGTTCAAGAAATTCATGGTGGAAAATTGGGAATTATTGAATCAGCAGAAGGTCAAGGAACAACCATTGAGATCAGTCTTTAACTAAATGAGTATTTCCTCGAAACATGGCAGAAAATAATTTGAAATAAAACAAACCAATTAAATGGGCACCATGCAAAAGCAACAATAAAGATAATTTGGATGTTCGGTTTCATTATCATAGGGAACACCATCGGGGATGTAATGGGAATTTTATCCATAAACAAATGACCGAACCCGTTGGGTTATCCTGAAAGAAACGGTAATTTCCGCACTAACTAATTAAGGAAATACAGTGGATTTTTTATACGCAGCAGCACAGCCGGGACAAGGCGGCGGCGGATTGGCCGCATTTTTGCCATTTATCCTGATTATGTTTATCATTTATTTTCTAATGATTCGACCTCAAACCAAACGACAAAAAGAAAAAGAATCGATGCGGGAAGGACTCAAAAAAGGTGATAAAATCATTACCATGGGCGGCATTTATGGAACAGTCCAAGGATTTAAGGAAAAAGGTCGCTTGGCTGTGATCAAAATTGATAACAATACAAATATCACGATCAACAAAACTGCTATTGCAGGTTTGGCTGAAAAAGTGAAAGATGCGGAGTTAGAGCAAGCCTGATGGCCGTTATGGACATTGTTAAGTACGGAGACCCGATACTTCGTAAAAAATGTAATCCGGTGGAAGATTTCTCCGAGATCGATGAGCTTTTGGACGATATGTTTGATTCCATGTACGAGGCAGACGGGATCGGCTTGGCTGCGAACCAGGTTGGCTTAGATTTGAATTTATTCATTATTGATGTGACCCATACGGAAGAAGCGGATAAACCTCATATTTTTATTAATCCTGAGATTGTAAAAAAACATGGAGAAGAAGGTGTATTCCAAGAAGGGTGCTTATCCATGCCAGGAATTTCCTTAGATGTGCTTCGGCCGGAAAAAGTTGTGTTAAACTATCAAACACCGGATCAAGAAAGGCATGAGGATGAATTTGGCGGATTACTCTCACGGGCGATTCAACATGAGATGGATCATTTGAATGGTGTTTTTATCATTGACCGCGTGGGCAAACTTGAACAAATCAAATACAAAAAAGAATTGAAGGAAATGGAGAAAAATTCCAAAGCTCGGCTCAAGATGCAAACCGGTCAAAAGGGGTTTGTCCTTTAATATTTTTATCCGATTTGATTCGGGAATGCACTCATGCGTGTAATTTTTATGGGAAATCCCGAATTTGCCCTTCCAACCTTGCAAGCGCTGATTCATTCTAACCATGAAGTGGTGGGCGTTGTCTCCAATCCACCCAAACCTATGGGGCGAGGCCGATACTTACGATCTACACCTGTGGGTGAATTTTCCCAAAAGAATAATCTCAATCTTATTGAAGCTGATTCCTTAAAATCACCGGAATTAGTTGAAGAATTAGCTACGTTGAAACCGGATATTTTTGTGGTGGTGGCATATCGGATTTTGCCTCAATCTTTGATTGACCTTCCCAATTTTGGCGCAGTGAATTTGCATGCATCTTTGCTCCCTAAATACCGTGGCGCAGGACCGATCCAGTGGGCGCTCATGAACGGAGATGAAACAACAGGTGTTACCATATTTCAAATTAGCAGACACGTGGATACAGGTGCGATTTTGCTTCAAAAGGAAATGAACATTGAACCTGACGACAATATGATGACCCTGGGAACACGATTGTGTACAGAAGGGGCATCTCTTATTATCAAAGCATTGAGCGGGATTGAAAACAAGACTATAAAACCCAAACACCAAAATCATGATGTTGCAACCAAAGCGCCGAAAATAACGAAAGAAATGACAATTATAGATTGGTCTTGGCCTGCCATTAAGATTCACAATTGGATTCGGGGATTATCGCCTCATCCCGGTATGTACACAACCTGGAAGGGGAAGCGGTGTCGCATTTTTAATACTCGGGTTGTAGATGTAGGTGTAACCTTTGGGGAGGGATTGGTTTACCGAATAAATGATGAAGAGATCTTCGTGGATACGGGAGAGCACACTTTGGCTTTTTCTGAAGTCCAGTTGGAAGGTAAAAAGCGGATGCGGGTTTCTGATTTCATGTTAGGCAACGAAGTCCAAATGGAAGACAGGTTAGGCGAATGAAACCGGATGCACGATTTTTGTCGGTGAAAATTCTGAACCGATTTGAAAAAAAGAATGAACAATTAAGCCTGATTCGAAACCAGGTTTTTTCCCAATTTGATCCGGATTTACTTTCAAAATCCAGATCCATGGCACTCACCAATGAGGTTGTCCGAATCAAGGATCGGTTAGACCTGACCATCCAGCATATTTCCGGTAGAAAAATAACCCGTCTGGACCCTTCATTGCTCTCTGTATTGAGGGTTGGTTTTTATGAGATTCTATATGATGAAACTGTTCCCGATTACGCTGCAGTTGACTCAGCAGTGAAGTTGACAAAATCAATCTTGAATCGAAAAGCGTCAGGATTGACAAATGCGGTCTTACGTACTCTTATCAGGACAATGGAGAAAGATTCAGACTGGGATCGAGAGCTTCAGAGTGATCCCACATGGCATTCTATACCTCAATGGCTCCAAAAAAGGTGGATTGCTCAATTTGGGGAAAATGGTTTTTCTGAGTTAGCCAAAAAATTCAATAAGACACCAATAACATTTATTCGGGGTGACCTGTCTCAACAGAGTCGGGAAGACATTCAAAAACAGCTGGAAGAATTGGACATTAAATCTGAAGTTTATTCAGATTCATTTTTAAAAATCAAATCCGGTTCCGGCAAAATTTTATTCACGAACTTGTTTCAATCGGGACAAATTTCCATCCAGGACCCTGCAGCGGGGTCCGTCGTAGAATTTCTGGAACCGAAAAATGGTGAAACTATTTTGGATGTATGCGCCGCGCCGGGAACAAAATCACTTTATTTGGCGGAAAAGGTTGGAAATTCCGGGAAAGTTTTAGCATCGGATTATGATAAGATTCGAGTGAAACGTGGCAAAAAGGATGTCAATCGCCACCAAAGAAAAAATATCGAATGGTCTCTGATGGATGCGACCAAAGATGACTTTCCCATGGCAGACAAAATTTTAATAGATGCACCCTGCACCGGGACCGGCGTGATGGGACGCAAACCGGATATCCGCTGGCGGCGAAAACCGCAGGATATCACCGATATGGCAAATCTGCAATTCAAGATGTTGAATCATGTTTCACAATTTTTATATCCCGGGGGAACTTTGGTCTATGCAACGTGTTCATTGGAACCGGAAGAGAATTGGAACGTGGTTGAACAGTTCCTTAAGTTAAATGCCGATTTTCAATTGCAGACCGGATCATCTTGTCTTCCGAAAGCGTGGATCGATGAACAAGGCTGTTTTCAAACCTTGCCCCATGTCCATGGTGTAGATGGTATGTTTGCTGCAAAAATCACACGATCATGATAAAAAATATTGCCAGTTATTTAATCATATTTGGGGTTTTATCCCTATTGGTCATTTTACTCTTTGATGTGGCCCTTATGCCCGGTTATGTGCGGAAGGGCGCGGGACGATATATGGTTAATGTGACAGGAAAATCCCTGCAGCAAGCAGAAAAAGTTTTGGCCTCGGAAGGATACAGGAGCCTGGTGTCCGATACATTATATACAGCTTCTTACGAAGCGGGAACCATTGTGGATCAATATCCTGCACCAAACACGAGAGTGAAAGAAGGCCGGACGGTTCGGCTCAAAATTGCTCATCCGGAAAAAATGGTTTCTATCCCAGACCTGATTGGCCGGTCCTTACGTAGTGCAGAATTGGTTCTGAACCAGGCGGGCTTAGAAATTGACACTGTTTATAAGGAATATAATTCGGACGTACCTTCCGGGAATGTGACGTGGCAATATCCCAAAGGCGGTGATTTATTAAACAAAGGAATGGGACTGCATTTGACCATCAGTTTAGGCGTACCACCGAATTTTTACCAAGTACCCAACTTATTCGGCCTGAGTAAGAAAAAAGCGGTAAATGATTTGGAAAAAGCCGGATTCAGGCTAGGAAAAATATTTTATCGCCAGAATGAGGATTTGATTCCTTACACAGTATTGGACCAATCCATTCCTGCAGAAACTGTTTTGGAAAAACCATCACCTATCGATTTGACCGTCAGTGTGTTGGATATGCAGGATATTTTTAACCAGATGATTGACAAGTGAATTCTGTCCCCTCTCACGAAATTTCACGAAAATTTCTACACCTTTTTGCTTCGATTATTCCTTTAGGCTACCTCTGGCTGATTCCGGATCGAGAAATGATGACTATCATTTTAGGTGGACTGAGTTTGTTTGCAGTCCTTTTGGAAATGAGCCGGAAAAAATGGGAGCCTGTAGAAGAAATTTTTGAATCATATTTCAATTTTATGCTACGGCCCAGTGAGTTCGAAGGCAGTATGACTGGTGCTACATGGCTGCTTTTTGGGTCAACACTCACTGTTTTTCTTTTTCCGATCCAAGTGGCTGTCCCGGCGCTGTTATTTTTAACTGTGGGAGATACATTTGCAGCGATTGTAGGGAAATCGTTTCCTATTGGCCGCATCAAAGAAAAAACATTATCGGGAACCTTTGCAGGGATTGTGACATCAATTGGTGCCGGCCTATGGATTAATTTAAGTTTACCAACCGATATTATCATTCTTGGCGCTGTGAGTGTTATGGCTGTGGAGGTGGCACCGATCCCTATGAATGATAACCTGACCATTCCACTAACGGGTGGGTTTGTCATGACATACGGGATGATGATTTTATGACAGTCCTTACTCCGTCCGCCCTTTGGTTTTTGGGTGCTGTTAGCATTCCCATCCTGATTCATTTATTAAGCAGACTACGAATTAAAAAAGTAGAATTCAGCACAGTCAGGTTCATCAAGCAATTAGAAACCAGTTCCATCCGCAAGATCAAGATTCAGCAAATACTGTTATTGGCCTTGAGAATGTTAGCCATTGCTACTTTGGTCATGATGATGGCACAGCCCGTAACGCAAGGATTTATGCCGGGCTGGCTGGCGGCAGAACAGGATGCACGGTTAATTATGGTCATTGATAATTCTGCCAGCATGAATGTGCAGGAAGGCAGTCAAACTTTCCTGGATAGATCAAAAAATGAAGCGCTGGGACTTTTGCCTCTATTTAAAGCAGAGACTCGGATTACGTTAACCCAAACCTGCCCACCGCAGGTGGTCTTTCAGGGTTCTGCTAATGATCCGGCAATTCGAACAGGTCTTAATTCTATTTCTACGTCCTTGTCCCATGATGACCTTTGGACGAATCTCAATCATCTGCTGCGGTCTGAAACAAATAATGAGCCGGTGAAAGAATGTGTAATCTTCAGTGATTTTATGCATGAACCGGATTCTTCCTTTATGGCGGGCATTTCCGGATTAGATGATTGGAAATTTTACTTTATTCAGCCGGGAGCCGTTTATGACAACCTTTCCATTCGATCTGTTGCCTCCTTGAATCGCATCAAAACACTAAGTCAATTGGTGAAATTGAATACAAGAATCCATAATTCTGGAGAACTGCAAAAACCCAATGTTCCCTTGGAACTTCTTTTCAATGATCAACGTGTGGGACAGGTGATTTCAGAATTTGAGCCGGGGAAAGAAAAAGAGTTTTTATTCCAGGCCTACCCGGCGAACATGGGGATCGTTCAGGGGAAAGTTTTATTGCCGAAAGATGACTATGATTTGGATAATCGCTGGTACCTTTCCATGCCCATTATGGAACAGATCCGTTGCGGAATTATTGGTGCAAACAGCGAAGATATTTCCATTTTGGAAATGGTCCTACGAGCCATTGACCCTCAAAACCAATTTTTATCCATTGAGACCCGGATCCAGCCCAACTTGAATCGCTTATTTTTGGATGATATTGATGTTGCCCTAATTCATAATCCGAAAATCATCACGGAAGAGGGCGTGGAAGATTTGGAAAATTTTTTGCGGGCCGGTGGTGGTGTGATCTGGTTCCAGGGTGTAGAAGATGGATCCGGATATCATGAAGACCTTTTTGAAAATGTTGGATTCCCAGTGCCTAAAAAACGAATGTCAGCCGGTCAGGGTTTTTTCTCTACCCAAATAGTTGGCGATCATTCCGACTTGCTTCATGATTTACAGGTGAGAAATCTGGATAGCGAATTGCCGGAGGTTTTTCATTATATCCAAACGAGGGTGAGTGCAAAACAAAAAGCCCATTGGAATTTGAATAACGGCGATCCGCTCCTGCTGGAATTTTCGAAAGGGAGCGGGTCTGTTTTTTATTTTTCCTCCTTATTGAATCTCCAATGGAATGATTTAGCAATTCGCGGTATGTTGGTTCCTTTGATGTACCGTTTATTGGTGTTGACAGGCACTGATGAGATCAATACATCTTCCGTCCAAATTGATGACCCGAAATGGATATCCATTGAAGAAAAAAACTTAAGAAATAAATGGGAGGTCGTGTCCCCATCCGGGAAAACAGAAATGATCGTTCCTGATTACGACAGAGAAGGAATCGAAGTTACATCCACTGATGAATTGGGGGTTTACCGAGTGTATTCAAATGGTGAATTATTTACCTCATTTCCCACGCGGCTCCATGATCTGGAATATATTCAATCTCGGTTTTCTCAAGAAAATATAGATTTGATTCTTGATGGGGATCAAACCCGATGGCTTTCCATGAAAGGTGAATTTGCCAAAGTTTTTTCTGAAACAAGGCAGGGTAAATCCCTTTGGAAACTCTTCTTAGTGTTGGCCATGGCACTTTTGTTGGCAGAGTCCATCATTGGCCGGCCGGAACCGGTGAAAATGAAATCGGATGAAGGATGATTGAGCGGGAACAGGTCGAACAGGAAAAAGCGCTGTTGGTGGGTGTGATCCAGCTGGGCATGACGGAAGCGCTCATCCATGAACATTTGGATGAATTAGAGCTACTGGCTGAAACTGCCGGCGCCGAAGTGATGGGACGAATTACCCAAAGAGTTTCAAGGATCAATCCTTCAACATTTATTGGAAAAGGCAAAGCAGATCAACTCATTAAACAAGCGAAAGAGTTGGGTGTGAAACTTATTTTATTCGATGATGAATTGAGTCCGGGGCAGATCAAGAATTACCATAAAATGTCGGAAAACACAAAAGTGTTGGATCGAAGTGGTCTCATTTTGGATATTTTCCAAAAACACGCTCGAACAAAGGAAGCCCGAACCCAAGTTGACTTGGCTTATTTGGAATATTTATTGCCACGACTAACACGGCAATGGACGCACTTGGAACGGCAAATGGGTGGGATTGGAACCCGGGCCGGAATGGGTGAAACTCAGATCGAAATTGACCGCCGGTTAATCCGGACCCGTATTACGAAATTGAAGAAAGAATTGGTGCGCATTGAAAAAGAACGGGAAACACAAAGCTTGCGCCGCAAGTCAGAATTTCGCGTTTCCCTTGTGGGGTACACCAATGCGGGAAAATCCACTTTATTTAAAGCCTTAACAGGCTCCGACGTTTACATCGAAGATCAATTGTTTGCCACCTTAGATACTACAGTTCGCCAATTGGAACTGGACGAATCTCATGTCATTTTGTTGAGTGATACGGTGGGTTTTATTCGGAAATTGCCCCATAACCTGGTTGCATCTTTTAAAAGCACCTTGAAAGAGGTATTGGAGGCGGACTTGATCCTAATGGTGCTGGATAGTTCATCGCCGCAAATCAGGGATCATGTGGAAACGATAGAGGAGGTCTTGAAGGAAATGGGTGCCAAGGATATTCCATCTATCCCGGTTTTGAATAAAGTTGATTTGATTTCCGACAGGAATATGATTGAGAAGCGGCAAAGGGAGTTTCCGGATTCTGTCACCATTTCAGCCAGGCAGCATTTAAGATTATCTGAGTTGCGGTCCCGTATTCTTGGGAAAATGGAAGAAAATTTTCAAACCATTGATCTGGAGTTTGCTTATGACCAGGGGCGAACCATCGCCCAGGCGCAGGAGGGCGTGGAGGTACTGAAGCGGGAATATGAAGAAGACGGGGTAAAATTGAGAATTCGTGGGAGCAGGTCTCGGATCAACCAAATCTTGGCGGGAGTGAACTGAAAGAAACGGGCAGATTGTTTTTTGGGACCATTCTTTGTTTATAGAACGGAGGGAACCTCTCGAAGACAGCAAACTTCCTTGATCCGCCAAAAGGCGAAAAGGCCTGTTTTTTGACACCGAAGTACAGCACCCAAATAGTGATTATAGATCCAAAAAATTCAGAACCTACCCGTTAAGCTTTCAAAAATCTTCCAGAACTTATTGACGATTTCAGTTGGAAAAAACTATTTCGTCGGTATGTTTAATTGATTTTCAGACTCAGCAACAATCACCGCCACAGTCGCATCCCCAGTAACATTAATAGTTGTCCGAAGCATATCCAAAATCCGATCCACACCAAGTATTAAGGCGATACCCGCACTAGGAACGCCCACCGCTTCCAAAATGATTACCAACATGATGATCCCTGCGCCGGGGACTGCTGCAGTTCCAATGGAAGCCAACACGGCTGTGAGAATAATGGTCAATTGGGCACCAACATCAAGTCCCATGCCGATGGTTTGGGCAATAAACACAGCTGCGACAGCTTGATACAACGCTGTACCATCCATATTGATGGTTGCACCTAAAGGCAATACAAAGGATGACACTTCTTCCGAAACACCCAGTTCTTCTTCACATCGTTCCATGGTGACCGGTAAAGTTGCGCCACTAGAACTCGTAGAAAATGCGAGCAATTGAGCCGGTGCCATTCCTTGAAAAAATGTGGAGAGTGGCATCTTACTGAAAAATTTTAATAATCCTAAATAGGTAACACAAGCGTGAATAATAAGTCCAAGTATAACTGCAAACATATAAAAACCCAATGCTCCCAATAGTTCTAAGACTTGCACCAAATCGTCGCCAGCTACTTTATTAATAGTCTGGGCGATGAGGGCAAAAACACCAATCGGCGCTATGAGCATAATCAGGTCCACCAGTTTAATTACAACATCATTTAACCCTTCGAAAAAGTCTAATACAGGTTTCCCTTTTTCTCTGGGAATTTGGATTAAACCTACCCCAACAAAAATCGCCACAAATACAACTTGAAGCATATTTCGATTTGAAGATGCAGAAGAGATGAAATTGCTTGGAACCATATCTACAATGGGCTGTAAAGGCCCTCGCTCTTTTACTTGTTGTGCTTTCCCTGCACGAGCTGTTGCATCTTTTTCATAAGTTTGTTCTAACTTTTCTTTCATAACCTGTGGAACTTTATCTCCCGGTTGAAGCAGGTTCACCGAAACAAGGCCCAACGTAACAGCAACTGCAGTTGTGCCAACATAAATCCCAATAGTTTTCCCACCAATGCGACTTAGCTTTTTTAAGTCGGATAATGATGCCACACCGGTAATCAAAGAAGCCAACACTAATGGGACAGCAATCAATTTCAAAAGACTAATAAAAATGGTTCCAAATGGTGCGATCCAATCTGATGTAAACGATCCCCATCCTGAACTTGCTGCCAGTATACCGTAAACTAAGCCCAGTACAAGTCCGATAATGATTTGCCAATGAAGTGCGAGTTTTTTCATTTTTTCTCTTTTCCTTTTTTTATCTCAGTGTATGTTTCGTAGTATGAATCCCCTGCATCCTTAATATTTGAAATGACTTTATTTTTATTCTTCTTACCAGATGATTTTAACAAGCTGTGAAGGATCGTATCAAATAAATCCTGTATATGTGCAAGGGTGGAACCCAATTGTTTTGAAAATGGTTTACTCATTTAGAAATTTTAACGCAAGGTCCAGATTAGTTGTCGGTTGTTTGCAGGAGAAGTTTTCACACACATAATAGGTGATTTCATCTCCAATCATAACATTATTTTTTATCCAGGGTGCGATGGCTTCAATTTTTTTAGATGATGAAATATCCTTGAATACCATGACAGTTTCAGGTAAATATTCTTTTTGTAATTTAGCTAATCTCTCTCGTGTTTTTGGATGATCTAATTCTCCAACTAATATAATTTCTTTTGGATTCTTTTCATCAAACATGAAAGCAGAAAGCATGTGTGAAAATCCTGTGGGTGACTGTTTTGCCTGTTCGGTAAATGCTTTTAAAGTTTTATCAGCAAAGTTGATCCAATAGGTGTTGCCAGTAATTTTACCCAAGCGAAATAGATTCATGGCAGCAACGGAATTTCCTGAAGGGATTGCACCATCGTAACTATCCTTCGCTCTGACCATTAATTTTTCTGCATCTTTACTTCCAATAAAAAATCCGCCATTCTCATCAGAAAAATCTTCAATCATTATTTCAGTCAGATTAATTGCAGAACCTAGATAATCAGGGTTAAAAGTGGTTTCATAAAGGTTTATTAGCCCCCACACCATAAAGGCATAATCATCCAAATGAGAAGAGAGACCCGCTTCTCCCAATCGGGACCGTTTCATCAAACGACCCTTTTCATCTCGCATGGATCTTAAAACAAACTTGGCTGAATTTTCTGCTGCGTCTTTATAATATGGATTTCCTAACACACGTGCACCTAAAGATAAGGCAGCAATCATTAACCCGTTCCAGTCTGTGAGAATTTTATCATCTTTCAATGGGTGAATTCGGTTTTCTCGTTCCGCAAAAAGCTTTTCTCGACACGATTCAATGAACAAATTAAAATCATCCAAATTCATTCCTATTGATTCAGCCAGACTTTCTTTTTCTTCAGGAAAATGGGGAATATTCTTTCCAGTTGTTTGGCCAGTGGCTTCATCATGAAAGTTGCCAACAGGTGCAAACCCATAGACTTTCGCTAATTTTTTGCCCACGTCTTCACCTAAGGTTTTGATGAATTCTTCTTCTGTCCAAATATAGAAAGTCCCTTCTTCACCTTCGCTGTCAGCATCTTCTGCAGAATAAAACCCACCGTCCTTGTCAGTCATATCTCTGAGAACGTAGGTAAAAATTTCACGAGCAACATCTGCATATTCAGATTTGCCTGTTAGTTGGTATGCTTCAAGATAGGCCATAGAAAGCATAGCTTGGTCGTATAGCATTTTTTCAAAATGGGGGAGGAACCATCGCTTATCTGTAGAATAGCGATGAAATCCTAAACCAATATGATCAAACATGCCACCCATCCGCATGTGGTGGAGTGTTTTTTCAACCATAGAAATGGCAATAGTGTCATTGTACAATTTTCCATATCGTAACAGGAAAATCAAATTATGTGGAGAAGGAAATTTAGGAGCTTTGCCAAATCCACCATAATCAGGATCAAATCGTGTAGAGTTTGCGGTGAATGCTGCTTTGACCATGGATTCGTCCCACTCTTCACCCTGTTGAGATGTATTGATTTGCTGGAGATAATCTTTCACTCTTTCTATGGTATTTGCTATTTCACCTTGTTTTGTATTCCAAGCGTTGGCAAGACTCGGAATCAACTGCAACATTCCCGGCCGTTGACCTCGGCCATCTTTCGGGAAGTAAGTCCCTGCAAAGAAGGGTTCCTTATCTGGCGTCATAACTATGGTGAGAGGCCACCCACCGCGACCTGTCATGGCTTGGCACACGGACATATATAGATGGTCCACTTCCGGCATTTCTTCCCGGTCCACCTTGACGCTGACAAAATATTTATTCATCTGGGCAGCCACAGTGGAATCTTCGAAAGATTCATGTTCCATGACGTGACACCAATGGCAGGTTGAGTATCCAATGGAGAGAAAGATTGGTTTATTCTCTTTTTTTGCTTTTTCGAATGCTTCATCGCCCCAGGGATACCAGTCCACAGGATTAGTAGCATGCTGAAGCAAATAAGGACTCTGGGAGTTTGCGAGACGGTTTTGGTGTTTGGATGCTTTAGCCATAGTTTTACTGCCGCAGTTCGAAAAAAGAAATACACTGAAAAGGGTTAGAAGTAATTTTTTCATTTTGCATGGAATGAAGGTGGGAAATTAGAGTTATTTTGACAGAGATTAATATTAAAAAGGGTAAACTTTTTTGGTCATGGATGACTGTGGTAGATTTATGTTATGATTAATCGGTTAACAAAAACATTACTATTCCTGATCGTTACTACTACCCTGGCGTTCCCAGGCCAAACCACCTGTGGCTATTGCAATAAAAAGGTAGATGGCCGATATATAGTTTTTGAAACAAAAACCTACCATCAATCCTGTTTTGAAT
>CAXFCD010000105.1:0-6469 GCA_964001155.1 uncultured bacterium
ATCACTGTCCCATTGAAAATCAAATGGGCTGTCAACATCAGTATTTGCTGGCATGTATTCTTCATAATCACCACCAGATGGAGGGATTCGAACTATCCCATAGTCGCCCCAAACAACTGCAGCGTAGAGGTACCCATCAGGGCCGAAATGCATTTCACCTTCACCCCAATGGGTTTGGCCGAAATAGCTTTCAGTCCCATCAGGAGTGATCTTATACACTTCTCCGGGATCTTGCCCACGTGCATACAAGTTCCCATCTGCATCGAAAGCAAGTCCGCCTTTTGTTTTGGGACCATAAAGTTGATTACCTGTCCCTCCTAAAGAGTCAAGACCAGCAACCGTGATTATATCAAAGACAGGTAACATAATTATAGATACCGCATCACTGACTTTTTCTTCAGTATCTTCAACATTCCGCACTTTCAAATTTGCTGTAATTGAAACACCAACTCCACTAACATTTGGTCGAGTAAATGTTAAGGATGTTGCAGTCCCTGCTGAAGGAGTTATCGAAGCAAGTGAAACACCATTAGTATCGAGTTCAACTAAATTCAGCGAAGCAGTTGCATTAAAGTTTTCACCAGTAATTGTTACCTCTTCACCAGGATATCCGGACTCGGGACTAATTGATGTTATCACCGGTGTAGGGGTTACAGTTTCTTCATTAGTTGCTTCTTCTTCACATGAAGGCAAAAGCAGAAAAGAAACAGAGCTCATTATTAAGAGTCTTAAATGACTTTTAATCATAATATTCTCTCCTTGATTGTTTTATTATTTAAGATTGTAAATGAAATGCAAACGTTTGCATAGACGAACCAAGTTAAGGTATATTTAACCAAATATCAAATATTATAATTTTTGTTTTTCATCATCTGATGAATTAAAAGCTCGTATCCCTTGATTGATTCTGTTTTTGTAATTTTATATTTGGTAATTGCTAGAAAAATTTATTCCATGAAAATTGTCTAAGCTTAATTTGTTAGATACATATTCTATCCAATCCCTCCGAAAGGCCCATCTACCGCCCTCATTAAGTTTATCTTACAACGAGCCACTTCATATTGTAAAAGGGGAAGGCCAGTATCTTTATGATGCACAGGGGAATCAATATCTCGATGCGGTGAATAATATCCAACATGTGGGACATTGCCATCCCAAAGTGGTAAAAGCAACCCAACAGCAATATGAAATACTCAATACCAACACCCGCTATTTAGATGAAACAATTGTCAATTATGCAAAAGCCCTAACAGAAAAATTACCCGATGGATTGGATGTTTGCTATTTTGCCAATTCAGGCAGTGAAGCAAATGATCTTGCTCTTCGAATTGCTCGAACCATTACTCAATCAAAAGAAACCATTGTACTGGATGCGGCCTATCATGGCAATCTATCTTCATTAATTGAAATCAGTCCATACAAGCACAATGGTCCCGGTGGACAAGGTCCTCCCGGGTATGTTCATACTATCCCAATGCCTGACCCATTTCGTGGAAAATACCGTGGTGATGATTCAGGAAAGGATTATGCGGATGAAGTTGAAAGAGCCATTGAACAAATTAAGAATTCAGATAAACAAGTTTCTGTTTTTATTGCTGAATCTCTCATGGGTTGCGGCGGACAAGTCGTTCCGCCGAAAGGATTTATTAAAGACTCATTCAGTTTGGTGAAAGATGCAGGCGGATTCTGCATTGCAGATGAAGTTCAAATTGGTTTCGGGCGAATGGGAGACACCTTTTGGGGATTTCAAACACAAGGTGTTGTACCTGATATTGTAACCATGGGAAAATCCATGGGGAACGGCCATCCATTATCGGCAGTGGTAACCACAAAAGCGATTGCTGACCAATTCAACACTGGGATGGAATATTTTAATTCCTTTGGTGGGAATCCAGTTTCCTGCGCTGCGGGTCATGCTGTTCTTAAAGTAATTGATGAAGAAAGATTGCAACAACATGCAAAGGATGTAGGAGGTTATCTGAATTCCATGCTACAAGATTTAAATTCAAAATATCCCATCATTGGTGATGTTAGAGGCTATGGATTATTTTTGGGCGTTGAATTGGTGCGAAATTCCACATCACTAGAACCGGCTGATACGGAAGCATCCCAAATCGTAAATGCCATGAAAGAAAAAGGCATTTTAATTTCTACAGATGGTCCAGATCACAATGTATTAAAAATAAAACCACCCTTATGTTTTACGCGCGAAAATGCGCTTTGTCTTGTGGAAACATTAGACGAAATTCTAACTTTGGATAACTAATAAAAAGATAAATGAATAAAACACTTATTATTGGGGGAATGCTTCTCCTATTTCTAATTATGATGATTATAATGAATGATACCAAAAAACCATCCGTGGAAAAATATTGGGAGAATCCAACTGTTTTTCATATCAATCGGGAAGCACCAAGAGCTCACTTTTTCCCCTTTGAGTCTAAGGAATTGGCACTTAGGAATGATTTAACACAATCAAATTATTTTCAATCCCTAAACGGGAAATGGAAATTCCATTTTGCACCAAACCCCGATAAAAAACCGAAGGGATTTCATAATACAAACTACAGAGTAAAGGGTTGGGATGAGATTACAGTCCCCGGTCACTGGGAAATGCAAGGTTATTCTGTCCCTATTTATTTGGATGAAGAATATCCCTTCAAGCCAGATCCACCCCACGTTCCTCATGACTTAAATGCGGTGGGCTCCTATGTGAAAACTTTTGACCTGAAAGAATCTTGGGAAAACAGGGATATATTTATTCGTTTTTGTGGTGTACGTGTTGCGTTCTATTTTTGGTTAAATGGTGAATTTGTAGGTTACAGTCAAGGATCCAAAACACCGGCTGAGTTCAATATCACAGATAAAGTATTAAAAGGTGAAAACAAGGTTGCTGTACAGGTTTACAGATTCTCTGATGGCTCTTATATAGAAGGACAAGATACATGGCGCGTCAGCGGATTAGAACGAGATGTTTATATCTATGCTGCACCGAAAGCACGAATTTCTGATTTTTTCGTTTATGCTGATTTAAACCAAAATTATAAAACTGGAAATCTGTCAGTGGATGTGGATTTATTAAACAAAGAAAGATTTACCGGAAAATATAAAGTGGATGCTGTCTTAAGTGGTGTATCTGTTTTATATAAAGGCGATTACACTGTCCCTATTGATTCTTCAAATACGGTAACGTTTCATGCAGAAAATCTGAAAGTGAAACCATGGTCAGCAGAAACTCCAACTTTGTACGATCTTCAAATTTCTCTAACAGATCCACAAGGAAATTTAGTTGAATCTTTTGTGCAAAAGGTTGGATTCAAACGGGTTGAAATCAAAAACAGACAACTATTGGTGAATGGACAACCCATAATGTTTCGCGGTGTAAACCGCCATGAATGGGATCCGGTCGTGGGGCGTTCCATCACGGAAGAATCCATGATTCGTGATATTCAACTTATGAAGCAGCATAATATAAACGCGGTCCGAACGGCTCATTATCCAAACCAGGAAAGATGGTACGAACTGTGCAATGAATATGGATTATACGTCATTGATGAAGCCAATATTGAAGCCCACGGTATGCGATTCCATGAAAAGAGTTATGGATTAATTTCCAACGATACAAACTGGACAGCCCAGTGGATCGATCGTGGAAAACGGATGGTAGAACGGGATAAAAATCAGCCTTCCATTATAATGTGGTCCATGGGCAACGAAGCGGGGGATGGGGAGAATTTTGTAAAACTATATGACTGGATTAAATCTCGGGATCGTTCACGTCCTGTATCATATCAGCCCGCTTGGTACGAGCGACATACGGATGTGGTTTTTCCCATGTATAAAAATCTTGATTTCATTTCTGATTACGCAGAAAAAAATGAGCATGATAAACCGCTGATCCTTTGTGAATATGCCCATGCCATGGGAAACAGTGTTGGCAATCTACAAGATTATTGGGACACATTTGAAAAGCACGATGCGCTGCAAGGCGGATTTATTTGGGATTGGGTTGATCAGGTCATTTTAAAGACGGATGAAAATGGAACAGACTTTTGGGCTTATGGTGGAGATTTTGGTGATGAATATCCTGCCAATGATTCCAACTTTTGCGCCAATGGATTGATAGCTGCAGATCGATCATTGAATCCACATATCCATGAAGTGAAAAAGGTGTATCAACCAGTTCATTTTAAAGATGTGTCCAAAAGAGTTTCCCAAACCAAAATTGAAATCAAAAATAAATATGATTTTATTGGACTGGATCATTTGGATTTTTCTTGGATTGTAGAAGAAAATGGCACAGAAATTCTTGACGGTGTTTTAGGTATTTTGAATTTGAACCCGGGAAAAACTGAAATTTTCAATTTTAATCATCATTCAATTAATCCTAAACCAGGCTCAGAATATTTTCTCACAATCAAAGCCCACACTCGTTCCAAAACAGCCATGATTCCAAAAGGACATTTGGTTGCTTGGGGTCAATTCAAATTAGACGTAAATACACCGAAATCGGCTGAGACAGAATTGGCAATGCCAGAATTAAAATTGCTGAAATTGGATGGTGAGATTGAAGTAATTGGTGAAAATTTCAATATCCTCTTTAGTCGAGAAAAAGGTCATTTGCAAAAATTTGTTTATGAAGGCAATGACCTGTTAATAGGCAGCATCAAGTCCAATTTTTGGCGAGCACCCAATGATAATGATTTGGGAAATCGAATGCAAAAACGAACATCAATTTGGCGACACGCCGGCGATGAATTAGATATAAAAGTGTTTCAAGGCTCCATGAAAAACAAGACTGCCGTTATTCAAATTCATTCAGAGCATGACACTTCGGGTACGCTATTGTTGACCAAATATATTGTGAATGGACTTGGCGAAGTAACGGTACACCATGAGATTAATAAGACAAAGACAGACAACCCGGAAATTCCACGATTTGGATTATTGATGTCACTTCCCGGAGATTTCTCCCAGGTTGAATGGTTCGGTCGTGGTCCTCATGAATCCTACTGGGACCGAAAAACATCAGCCGCCATTGGCCATTATTCGGGCTCGGTTTGGGACCAAACATTTCCTTATGTCCGGCCACAAGAAACGGGGAACAAAACAGATGTGCGCTGGATGGCATTATCCAACGGCACAATAGGACTTATGGCAGTTGGGCGGCCAACTTTTGATGGAAGTGTGCACCAATATCCATATACAGATTTGGATCATGTGGAACATGGGCAAAAGCACGGCAAATTGGACATCCAGCCAAAAGATCAGGTGGATTGGCTCATTGATTATAAACAGTTGGGTGTGGGCGGTGATAACAGTTGGGGCGCGCGTCCGCACGATCAATACACCCTTTTTCCAAAACCGTATTCTTACTCGTTTAAATTAATTCCATTTAAAACTGAGAAAGATTTATCAAGCCTTTTTAGAACTCAAAATTAAATCATGAATACAATTTCAATTATTTCATTCATTTTGGCCACAGGTGCTGTGGCCTTTTTTACATACAAAATTGTCCATGGCATGAAAAAGTCGAACAATGCCACGGAAGAATATTTCACTGGTGGTCGTGCTTTAGCATGGCCCGTGGTGGCTGGCTCGCTTCTGTTGACAAATTTATCTACGGAACAGCTCGTAGGACTCAATGGTGCTGTCTTCGGCGATAAAGCATTGGTGGGCATCGCTTGGGAAGCATTGGCAGCATTTGCCATGATTGCAACAGCACTGATCTTTTTACCGAGATACCTCGCCAGTGGATTTACAACCACACCGGCATTTTTGGAAAAACGGTTTGATAAAACCACACGTTCCATGGTCTCAGGATTATTTTTATTTGGTTATGTGACAGTCCTACTTCCAGTGGTTCTTTATACAGGATCGCTAGCACTTATTGGGATGTTTGATTTGAATTTTTCGTTATGGGTTGTTGTAGCAACAATCGGAATATTGGGAAGTTCTTACGCTATTTTTGGCGGATTGAAATCAGTTGCAGTATCTGACACATTAAATGGTATTGGATTATTAATTGGTGGATTGGCGATTCCAATTTTGGCCTTGAATGCATTGGGAGATGGATCTTTCTTTGCAGGTATCTCAACATTATTTAACACGAATCCTGATTATTTAGCTGTCATGACTCAAACCAATATGGATGGCAAGGTCGTGTCTGTGCCGTGGCCAACCTTATTGACTGGAATGATGTTTATTCAGGTTTTTTATTGGTCAACAAATCAAGTGATTGTCCAGCGTGCCATGGCTGCGAAAAGTTTGGCAGAAGGACAAAAAGGTGTACTCTTCGCATCTGCCATGAAATTGGTGGGGCCGCTTATGTTATGTCTTCCCGGAATCATCGCACTTCACTTGACAGATTTAACGATAGATAAACAGGATCAAGTTTATGGCGCCATTGTCCGACACGTATTGCCGGATTGGTCATTGGGATTATTCGCAGCTGTACTCATGGGTTCCA
>CAXFCD010000106.1:0-4485 GCA_964001155.1 uncultured bacterium
ACACCGCCACATGTGGTGGATAAAGGGACCAAATTGGAAACAATCTTTGACCGAATAGAATTGATCAAAACTCGGATGGAACTGTTAAAGCGGGATGCGGAAATCGCATTTTTAAAACGCCAATTGAATGGCACACCTGCCGACACGTTTGATGAGGACTACAAAAAAACTATTCGCCAAATTGATGAAAATATGAAATTTCTAGAAGAATGCAACGTAGGTGGCGAATTCATG
This sequence comes from uncultured bacterium, assembly GCA_964001155.1. GTDB lineage: Bacteria > Fidelibacterota > Marinisomatia > Marinisomatales > UBA1611 > CAXFCD01. The sequence goes on from CAXFCD010000106.1 coordinate 235, forward strand.
AAACCGGAGTTACAGGAAAGAGTAAATGCCATTGGGGAACAGAAAGTAAACTTATTTGGAAAAGACCGGAATTTTCTTTCTGAAGAGGAAACAAGAAACCTGAATATTCCCAAAGGGACCTTGCTCCCTGAAGAGCGTGAAATCATTAATGATCATATTGTGATTACCATTGAAATGCTGGAGCAATTGCCTTATCCAAAAAACCTAAGAAATGTTCCGGAGTTTGCAGGTGGTCACCATGAAAAATTGGATGGAACCGGTTACCCGAAAGGGCTGAAAGCGAATCAAATGTCTCCCCAAGCGAAAATGATGGCCATTGCAGATATCTATGAAGCCCTCACCGCAGCAGACCGCCCGTACAAAGATGGGAAAAAATTATCCACCGCCATGCGCATCATGGGCTTTATGAAAAATGATTATCACATTGATGTGGATTTGTTTGAGATTTTTGTGAAGTCCGGTGTGTATAAAAAATATGCTGATGAATATATCGCCAAAACACAAATTGATGAGGTGGATGAGAATGAAGTGCTTGGGACATGAGTTATCTTACTGACCAGAGCCAAGATCAGTTAAGAGAGCAATTATTCAGTTTGATGGATGAGGTTGTTCATCGTTTGAAAATTGAACCGGATGTAGATGCTTTTTTAGATAAAACTGAGCTATTCGATGAGTGGGAAAAAATTCTGCCGGAAGCGGAATATCCTATTTTTGTCATGGCGGTCTTAAATAACATTCGCCGGGATTCTGTGATAGATTCGATTTTGAATGCAATACATAACCAAAAAGATTCACTGAATAATTCAAATCAGTCTAAAAAAGAAACTGAACCACTTGCACCCCAACCGGGCGACCATCCATTCAGCTAATCATTCCAGAATTGTTCTCACTAATCTCCTGAATTAAATTCACTTCTATGACACCTGATATTGCCATCGTACTGGGACTTCTCGGTGTAGGATTTATTCTGTTCGTAACAGAATTATTTTCTATTGATGTAACTGCTATGATTCTTTTATCTATTCTGTTTTTATTGGGATATTTAACACCGGAACAAGCAGTTTCAGGGTTTGCGAATCCTGCAGTGCTTACAATCGCATTTTTATTTATCTTGAGTCGTGCCCTTCAAAAAACCGGCGTGTTAGAATACCTCGTTGTTCGAATAAATCGAATCGCGAATAAATCAAAAATATTGGGACGAGCTGTTTATTTGCTTACCATCAGTTTGGCATCTGCTGTTGTGAATAATACAGCCATAGTTGCCATTTTTATGCCGGTAACCATCCGCCTTGCACATAAATATAAATTGAGTCCTTCGAAGATGTTGATTCCACTTAGTTATGCGGCTATTCTTGGAGGAACGCTAACATTGGTGGGTACATCCACAAACCTTTTGGTCAATTCTGTGTATGTTGCAACAGGTGATGTAGAACCCATGGGCATGTTCGAATTTGCGCGGTATGGCAGTTTATTACTCGTAGTTGGTTTAATCTATATTCTATTTATTGCGCCCAAATTACTTCCATCAAGGACGGTCACATCCAGTTTAACAAAAAGCTACCATTTGGGTGGTTATTTGACTGAAATGAAAATCAAAGAAGATTCACCTTTGGTGGGGAAAACCTGCTTTGAGCGAGGGATTAATGCAAACTATGATGTGATGGTTTTGGATATCCTTCGTGATAAAAAAATGATCACGACAAATATCCGAAGAACAAAATTAAAAGTTGGAGATATTTTATTTGTAAGAGGGACCTTAGACAATTTTTTACGAATGAAGGAAGTTGAAAAAATCACCCTTTTGACGGACGAAAAATTGACTCAACAAGAGTTAGAGCAGGAAGAAAATGTATTAGTGGAATGTTTGCTGACGGATCAATCGGATTTGGTTGGTCGCAGTTTGATGTCAGCAAATTTCAGGCAGCGATTTGGTGCATTTATTTTGGCTATCAGACGAGAAGGCGCTATTCTTCGGAAAAAAATTGCTCATGTCATTCTCAATCCTTATGATACACTTTTGGTTTATGGTCCTGCAAATAAAGTTGAAGATCTTTCAAAAAATGGCGAATTTGTTGTTTTAGGTGAGGTGGAAGCCGAATTACGAAAACAACGATTCTGGTGGATGACTATTGTAGTAATTCTGGGCGCCATCGGACTGGCAGCGACTGGTACCATGCCCATTATGAAAGGTGCCATGTTCGGCGTAGTCATTTTGTTTGCATTAAAAATTCTAACACCGCAGGAAGGCTATCAATCGATCCATTGGCAGGTGATTGTTCTCATCGCTGCTCTCATTCCGGTTGGCATCGTAATACAAACATCCGGAACAGCAGAATGGATCGGCGGCTTTATTTCAACAGCAGCGAAATCATTTTCGGAAGAATGGCAACCCCATGCACTTTTAGCTCTAATCTATTTAATCACCATGATTTTAACGGAAGTGTCATCCAACGCTGCTACTGCCATTATTATGACACCCATAGCATTGGCGGTTACCAATCAAATGGGATTGGATCCACGTGCATTTATTTTTGCTGTGGCCTTTGCAGCATCAGCATCTTTTATTACACCGGTAGGGTATCAAACTAATCTCATGGTATATGGTCCCGGTGGTTACAAATTCAGTGATTACATCCGAGTGGGCTTTCCGTTAGCAATAATATTTTGGCTCACGGCGATATACTTTTTGCCAAATCTATGGCCATTTTATCCCTAATCAAAAGGAGGACAGAATGAATTATGGTTATCAAAGAACGGTTGAAAAACCATTCGAAAGTGTTGACACAGCATTGCGAGAAGCCTTAGCAGAGGTGGGTTTTGGCATCATCACTGAGATAGATGTCCAAAAAACATTCAAGGAAAAATTAGACATTGATTATAATAAATACCGAATCTTTGGTGCATGCAATCCCACCCTGGCAAAACAAGCATTGGACCAACAACCTGAAGTGGGGATGCTTATGCCTTGTAATGTAATCTTTTGGGAAAATGAAGATGGAACAGTCACCATTTCTGCCGTAGACGGTGAACAGCAACTTAGTCCTACTGATGAGGAAGATCTTGTCCAACTCGGACGTGATGTGAACGGCATGCTCCGGCATGCTGTGGATTCTATATAAAAAACTGATTCTTCTTCATCTTTCGACGGGTTTCTCCCCGTAAATTCAAGGCTTATGGAAATTAATTCTAAGTCTGAATCACGCCTCGATACCTTTTTAGAAAACCCTGCAAAAGCACTTTGGTCATTGGCTATTCCCATCATGTTTGGCATGGGAATCCATACACTTTACAATTTGGTTGATATGATGTTCATTGGCCGATTAGGTGGCGATGCCATTGCCGGTGTGGCCTTCAATATGCCCATTTTCTTTTTAATGCTTGGACTCACCATGGGATTAGGCTCCGGCGTCACAGCATCCATTGCACGGTTTATAGGCGAAGATAATAAACAAAACGCGGATAATTCCGCGGAACATGCTCTCGCCATGGCAGGTGCTATTGCAGCTATTTTTACTACAGCTGGACTTTTATTTGGCGAAGAAATTTTATCCGTTTTAGGGGCAGAAGGAACCATCCTCACATTAGCTTGGGATTATTTATACATCATTATTGTGGGATTACCATTCATGGTATTTTCCGGTTTTTTCCGATCTATTTTAGCCGGTGAAGGCGATATGAAATTCCCCATGATGGTTGCAGGATTCGGTACCATTCTAAACATTATTCTCGATCCCATTTTTATTTTTGAATTAGAACAATTTGGAGGCATCGGTCTTGGGATGGGTGTAAAGGGCGCAGCCATGGCAACGGTGGTATGTCAATTGATTGTCTTTATCATTTTTATCTATATGTTGTTTGTGAAGGAGCATGCATACATCACATTTCGACTCAAAGATTTTGAACCATCAAAAGCCATTCTTTGGGATATTATAAAAGTGGGATTGCCCGCGTCAATGTCCATGATCATTATGGCAGTGGGACAGGGTGTATTTAATAAAATATTGATTCATTATTCATCCCAAACTGTAGCAGCCTATCAAGTGGCGGGGCGATTGGATATGCTCATCTTTTTGCCAATCTTTGCCATAGCCGGTGGCATGACAACCCTAGTGGGCATGTTTTACGGTGCCAAAAAATTGACTGAATTAAACTTCATCGTTAAGTATGGCATTTCTCGAGCCTTTTTTATTACCCTTATTTCATCGGCATTTGTGTATTATTTCGCTGAACTATTTTCAGGATGGTTCACCA
>CAXFCD010000107.1:0-3439 GCA_964001155.1 uncultured bacterium
AATTGAAATGGCACCACGAGATGGAAAAGTAGGTGTACGTGGTTTTGATGTATTTGAAAGTGGTTTCCATGATGAGAATATTCTGCTGAGATTCACAGGAGATACGATTGCATTATCGCCACCCCTCATTGCAGAAAAGGATCATATTGATCAAATCGTGGAATCACTCAAACGAATTATTCCGAACCATTAGTTTAAATATGCCATAACTTCCATGATAATTAGTGACCTTAGCGGCAAGAAGGAAAAATTATGAATCAACAAAAAATAATTGAGATTATTGGACTTATAAGTGTGGTAGGATCACTCATCTTTGTTGGTGTAGAGATTAGTCAAAACACTGCAGCTGTACGAGGAGCAACCCAGCAAGAAATATCTGAGCAAGTTTCAGAATTATATCGAATTATAGTTGAGAATGAAAAATTTTCAGAATTGGATGTTAAAGTTCTCGATGGTGTGACAAAAAATGAACTTAGCAAAAATGATTATAATCGATATACGCATTATTCATTAATGGCTTTCAGGCGGATCGAAAATATTCATCTTCAGTATAAAAATGGGTTTTTAAATGAAAATGCTTTTAACCGAATTGGAATGCCATTTTATCGATTACCTCTATTGAAAGAAATATGGGAAGATCAAAAACATGCTTTTGAGCCGGAGTTTGCCGAATTTTTCGAAAAACTGAGAGATGGGGAGAATTAAATAATGGAGTACAATTATGAATCATAAAAACTATATCAACAACACATGGGTGGATGCCAAAGATGGCAACACCTTCGACGTAGAAAATCCATTCACAGAAGAAATAATTGCTCAAGTCCCACACAATACTGATCAAGATGTGGATGCTGCGGTACAAGCTGCAAAGTCCGCCTGGAAAGATTGGAAAATGCTAGGCTCCTTGGAAATGCGTGACCTCCTCCGGGAAGTTGCGGTAAAGAGTCGTGCTAATGATCGAGCCATTGCAGAAATCATTACGGCAGAAAGTGGAAAACCCCTCATTGAGTGTCTCGATGAGATTGAATGGATCGCTTCCATTTTTGAATATTATTCTGAAATTGGCCGGGATCAGCGCGGGCGAGTGGTGGCTCCGGTCACACCTCGATCCATGAGCATGGTTGTGAAAGAAGCCTATGGTGTCGTTGGTTGCATCGTCCCTTGGAATTATCCGCTTCTCCTCATGGCTTGGAAGGTGGCACCTGCATTAGCTGCTGGAAATACAGTTGTAGTGAAACCTTCGGAAGTGACGCCCTTATCCATCATGATGTGGCTGGAAAAATGCTGTGATCATTTGCCGAAAGGCATCCTAAATATGGTCACAGGATTTGGTGATACTGGCGCTGCATTGGTAGAACATCCGGATACTCGAGTGATTGCATTTACAGGTTCAGTGGAAACAGGGAAAAAGATCGCCGCCATGGCCGCAGCACAACTGAAAAAAACCAGTCTAGAACTAGGCGGGAATGATCCCATTATCATTTGCGATGATGTGGATATTCAGATTGCTGCAAAAGGCACAGCTTGGGGCGGACTCTTGAATGCTGGCCAAGTTTGCACATCTCTGGAGCGAGTATTCGTAATGGAAACTATTGCTGATGATTTTATTGAAGCGGTGGTGGAAGAAGCGAAAAAAGTTCGCTTGGGCGATCCCATGAACGGAAAAACTGACATGGGACCTATGACGTCTTTGATGCAATTGGAAAAGGCAGAAGGAAAAGTCGAGCGAGCCAAAGCTGAAGGCGCTAGGTTGCTTTGCGGCGGTAATCGTCCTAATCAATTTGAGACAGGCCATTTTTATAATCCCACTGTATTTGATCAAGTCACCAGTGAGATGGAAATGATGAATGTAGAAACATTCGGACCTATCATTCCAATCCAGAAAGTGAATAATTTGGAAGAAGCTATCGAATTGACAAACAATTCTCAATATGGACTTGGATGCAACATTTACACGAATGATATGGAAAAAGCTTTGACGGCTGCAGACGATATTAAAGCCGGCTCGTTTTGGATCAACGATCCATTAACGGATAATGAAGCTGCACCATTTGGCGGCATGAAAATGTCCGGTGGCGGAAGAGAACTTGGTATTGAAGGATTGGATGAATTCCGAGAAGCAAAACATATTCTGATCGATTACCAAATCCGAGAGAAAGATTACTGGTTCCCTTACGATTTAGATGAAGGAAGAAAAACATAAGAAAAACCAAGAATTGAATTAACCGATTTTTTTACCCCACTTGTTTTCTCCCTTATAACAGGGGAGAATGATTGGGAATTAATTCAACTTCAGAAAAAGAAAAAAACTTCGCGATTCTTAGTGCCTTTAGTGGCATAAAATGAGAAAAAAATCATGAATGAAAAAATAACATTTCAAAAATTTGGAACACAACATAACTGGATTAACGGTCAATATGAACCAGCCAATTCAGATAAAACAATTTCTGTCGTCTCGCCTTATTTCGATGAAGAAATTGCAACTGTCCCCGATTCCAACTCACAGGATATGGCAACTGCCGTGGACAATGCAAAATCTGCATTCCCCGCTTGGGCTGCGCTCAATGTCCGGGACAGATCCGAGGTAATGTTCAATCTAAAATCCATCATGGAAAAGAATGTAGAAGAATTAGCTCACCTCATCTCCTTGGACAATGGGAAAACAATCGCTGATGCGAAAGGGAGCATCCTGCGAGGGAAAGAAGTTGTAGAATTTGCCACATCACTCCCCGCCATGCTCCGAGGGGATTCATCACCGGTTGGGGTGGGAATCTCTTGCACCATGACCCACGAACCCTTGGGCGTGGTAGCCGGCATTACGCCATTTAATTTCCCTGCCATGGTGCCCCTTTGGATGATACCTTTAGCCATCACCACGGGGAATTGCTTCATCTTAAAACCGTCGGAGCAAACACCACTCTCCGCATTCAAAATTGCAGAATATTTGAAAGAAGCCGGACTCCCGGACGGCGTGTTCAATGTGGTGAATGGCGCCAGAGAAGCGGTGGAAAGCATCTGTGATCATCCGGATATAAAAGCAGTGGCGTTTGTGGGATCATCTCATGTGGCGAAGATTGTATATTCCCGATCCACAGCCAACGGCAAGCGAGCCCTGTGTTTGGGTGGCGCAAAAAATCACATGATTGTTGTCCCTGATGCAGACCAAGATTCCACAGCGAAAGGATTGTTGGCTAGTTCCATGGGAAGCGCTGGCCAACGATGCATGGCAGCCAGTGTGGCCGTGGGTGTTGCAGAGGTGGATCCTATTATCCATCAACTGGTGGAAGAAGCGAAACAATTCAAACTGGGCGTGGACATGGGCACCATCATCAGCAAGGCAGCCTTGGATCGCATCACAATGTATATTGATGAAGCAGAAAAAATGGGTGCCTCCGTTTTGATAGACGGCAGAGATGCTACACCACCGGAAGGTTATGAA
>CAXFCD010000108.1:0-6103 GCA_964001155.1 uncultured bacterium
GATTATTGGATTTATCCCCGATTCGCGATTGGTATATTTATTGGAATTTGGACTCTAAATTAGAATGACGTAAAAAATAATATTAACCTTATACTAAATTATTAACATAATATATATCCAATAATATTATGATTTACTGATATTATATAAATTAAAACATTAACATATGAAACCATAAAAAATGGGGCAGACCTCACAATGACCTCGGACAGAGTGAACGTCTACCCCTTCCACATACCAAAGGTACCAAACCAGCACCTTCAACGGTTAAAGTATTGGTTTATTTGATACAAGTCAAGAAAAAATTTGGATGTAAAAATTGGGGGTAAAACAGAAGTTAAATGTACCGGTGGAGGGACTCGAACCCCCACTCCCTTGCGAGAAGTGGATTTTGAATCCACCGCGTCTACCAATTCCGCCACACCGGCATTTTTGCTTCAAAAGAGAGGCAGAAAATTATAGGTTAATTTTAGGGAGAGTCAAGGTCATGGAATTGATAAATGGAAGAAAACAGATTAAATTCATCATGTTAAATCACCGCTCCATTAATGTGATGTCTTTAAACATAAGCCTAAAGTAACTACCATGAACACACCACAACACCTTTTAAACAACGCAGATAAATACCCAAATAAACCAGCCATATCCACCCGGGACGAAAATGGCCAATGGCAAACCGATACTTGGTCCGGTTTTTTTGATTACAGTATGAAAATTTCAAAATCTTTGCTGGCTTTGGGATTTGATAAAAATGACAAAGCGAGTATTTACAGTTATAACCGAAAAGAATGGTTTGGATGTTATGCAGCGACGCAAATGCTGAACGGCGCTGCGGTAGGTGTGTATCATACTTGCTCGCCTGATGAAGTGGAATGGGTCGTGGGAAATTCCGATTCAAAAATCGTATTTGTTGGAAACAATCCTATGGATAATGATGAAGAAGATAAAATGCCAAATCACCGTTTATTGAATGTGATGGATAGATTGGAAAAAGTGGAAGCTGTGGTGATGATGGAGGGGATTGATACTTTAGGCCATGAAAAATGCATGACTTGGGATGAATTCATTTCCCGAGGAGAAGGGAGTAATGAATCTGAAGTATTGGCCAGAATTGATAATTTGTCTCCCCAAGATACTTCATCATTGATATATACCTCCGGTACCACAGGCAATCCGAAAGGGGTTGAGTTGATGGTAAACAATTGGACATTCTTACTTAATTGTATTGAAGAGGTATTTCAATTTTCTCAAGGGGAACGGTATGTCTCATGGCTGCCTTTGGCTCATGTATTTGGGCAAGCGTTGGACAACCATTATTGGGTAAGAAATGCGCTCCAATTATATGTTTGCGATAATCCTTTATATGTAGTGGATTATGCAAAAGAAGTGAAGCCGCATCTTTTCATTGGTGTCCCGCGGATTTATGAAAAAATCTATTCCAATTTGAAGGCGGCCATCGATGGAAAAGCTATCCTGAAATACGGCTTGAAGATCCCAGTTTTATGTAATGTGTTTAAAAGTAAACTCAAAGATGCCACAGGTTTTACGGAAACGCGCTTTGCCATTTCCGGTGCAGCACCGATAAATCCTGATATTTTATATTTATTCCAAGAATTGGGCATACCCCTATTTGAAGGCTATGGTATGACGGAAAATACTGCCGGTGCCACCTTGAATTTTATTGGCCATAATAAAATCGGTACAGTTGGCATGCCCATTCCAGGGACAGAGATGAAAACTGCAGAAGATGGTGAAATCTTGATAAAAGGTGACCATGTGATGAAAGGTTATTACAATAATCCTGTAGCCACTGCTGAGACTCTCATTGATGGTTGGCTCCATACAGGCGACGTAGGGGAAATTGATTCCGATGGTTATATCAAAATCACCGGTCGGAAAAAGGAGATCTATGTGAGTTCCGGCGGTAAGAATATTGCGCCATTGGTGATCGAAGAGACGATGAAATCCATTCCTGTTATTTCCCAATGTTTTCTAGAAGGGGATGGTCGGAAATATTGTTCTGCTGTTTTTACCTTAGATGTGGGTGCCATATTGAGAGATAAACTCGGTGTGGAATCTGCTGATGTTCCAAAAGATCCGGGACAACAATTAGCCATGTTAGGGGACATGGGGAAATCCTTATCTGACTATACTGAAAGTGATGATTTATTTGATGAAATTGATTCTGCCGTCACCGAATTAAATGGGCAATTCTCTAATCCTGAACAAGTAAAGAAATTTGTCATTTTACCAAGGGACTTTACGGTGGATGATGGCGAACTTACCCCAACCTTGAAGATTCGTAGGAAACAGATCAGGGAGAACTGGTCTGCTGAAATTGAATCCATGTACGCAGACGCTTAAAACCATTGACTAATATAACATTTTTAGGGTGTGGTTCCTGGGGTGGAGCACTTGGGTTAGCTTTAGCCAATAAAGGCTTTCCCGTAACCATGTGGCACCGCAATGGTGAGGTGGTACAATCCATGGAAGATTCCCGCAAGCATTATTTGGTACCCTCGCTTCATTTCCCTGATAATGTTTCCTTTACACATGATGCAGCCTCAGCAATACAAAATGCTTCAACGGTAATAATTGCAGTTCCTTCTCAATCCATTCGGCATTTATTGGAATCATTGAAGGATAACTTTAACCCTGATCAAACCATAGTAAATGTTTCAAAAGGTATTGAAATTGATACTTTAATGACCGTAAGTGAAGTTATATCAAATGTTTTGGGTGAAAGCTTTAGAAAAATTGTAACCCTATCCGGACCGAGTCATGCTGAAGAGGTGATTCAAGGACATCCGACAACATTGGTCTCAGCTTCTGTAAATAGCGACGCGGCTCATAAAGTCCAAGCCTTGTTTTCCAACGAAATATTGCGGACTTATGTCAATACAGATGTCACAGGCGTGGAATTGGGCGGATCTATGAAAAATGTAATCGCCATAGCTGCGGGGATTTGTGATGGTATCGGATATGGAGACAATACTAAAGCTGCATTACTAACACGTGGAATTGCAGAAATTTCTCGCTTGGGTTCCGCAATGGGGGCGGATCTTGCAACTTTTCAAGGTTTAAGTGGTGTTGGTGATTTGATTGTTACCTGTTTAAGCAAATACAGCCGGAACAGAAAAGTAGGCCAAGCCATCGGAGAAGGGCAAACATTGGACGATATTTTAAACGAAATGCAAATGGTCGCAGAAGGCGTCAAGTCGGCCAAATCTGTCCATCAACTTCGACTAAAATATGAGGTTTCTATGCCCATTTGTGAAGCAGTGTATCAAATTTTATTTGAAGGGAAAGATCCAAAACAGTCTGTCACCGACCTCATGACGAGGGAGTTGCGGAAAGAGAATTGATTCCAAATTCCACTTAACTGCACTATCAACGCCAAAGACCAAACCAACATTCTCCAAAACATGCTTAAACTACATTCAGTGCAGTGTTTTTTGTTGCTTTATAGATGAGTAGATTTATTGCTTTATGACAAACACAAAACGAAAACTTGCGGCAATTGTATTTACGGATATTGTTGGCTTCACCAAACTCACAGCCGATGATCAGACCAAAGCGGCTGCGCTTTTAAATCAACAGCGAGAACTCCTAAAACCCTTGGTTGAATCAAAGAACGGCACATGGGTCAAGGAGATAGGCGATGGACTGCTGCTCATCTTTGATACGGTAACCGAAGCCGTAGAATGCTGCATTGAGTTCCAGAAAATTTTAAAACCGATTGAGCATTTAAATCTTCGTATCGGAATCCACGAGGGTGAAATATTAATCACAGACAATGACGTTATTGGCGATGACGTAAACATTACAGCACGGATTGAACCTTTTTCAGCAACGGGCGGGATTGCTATCTCCAATAAGGTGAATGATGCTCTAGTGAGGGAAGAAGGATTCAAGACCAAGTATCTTGGAAAACCAAAATTGAAAGGTGTTGGGCAAACGGTTGAAGTTTATTGTATCACTTCTCACGATCTTCCGGAAACAAACCTATCGGAAGTTTCGGCTAAACTGGAACGGGAAACCCCCATCTGGCAATATGCAATTGGAGCACTTTTGGTCATTGGTATTGCGGGATATTTTCTCATGCCCAATAAACATTCCGTCACATCGGTTGCAGTGATGTATATGGATATTCGGGGAAATGAGGAAGACCAATATTTGGAAACCATGACGGAGGATATCATTTTCGATCTGTCAAAAGCATTGCCCGGTAAATTGAAAGTATCTGAGGTCGCTTCTGTCCGGAAATTGAAAAATAAAAGTTTAGAAATTGCAGAAATTGCAAAAAGTCTCGGTGTTCAATTTGTATTTGAGAGCAGTCTCCAACGGTCCGGAGATGGATTTAATTTGCGTTGTAAATTGGTAGAAGCAGAAACAGGGGTGGATAAATTCATCAATAAATGGTTTATTGAAGAAAATAGTCTTCAATCTATTGTTGGTGTGTTGGTTGAGAATATCATTGGTGGGCTGGATATTCCCATGGTAGGTGATTTAGCAAAAATTGAATATGATCCAAAAGCCTATGAACTTTACCTGAAAGCAAAAGATCTCTACGCAAGAAGCAAAAATGCCGATCAAGACCAGGAAGCGATTGATATGATGCAAGAAGTTGTGATACTAGATAATCGACTCATTGCTGCACAGCTTCAACTTGGTCAGATGTATTATGACAATGCTCAGTATGATAAAGCCGGAACCAGTTTTGATCAATCCCTCAGGAAAAGTAAGGAATTGGAAGATAACACTAGTTTAGCAGAATCATTGCGAAAACAAGGTCAACTGTTTAGGAAGCAACGGCAGAATGATCTTGCTTTGGAAAAATTCACTGAAGCATTGTCCATTTCAACGGTTATGAATGATAAAAACAGTATGGCGAAAATTATGAACAGTATTGCCATTTTGTACTATCGGACAGATCGATTAGACGAAGCGCTGGAAAATTGGCTCCAAGCGTTCAACATTGCGAAAGAATTTGATGATAAACTGAAAATATCAAAATATGTCAATAATATTGGTATCTGGTATTGGAAGGACCATGATTATTCCAAAGCGATTGAGTATTATGATCAAAGTCTAGCAATCAAACAAGAATTGGGCGACACACGGAACTACGGGAAAACGCTGAATAATCTTGGTGAAGTGTATTATGATATGGGTGATTTTGCCGGCGCCATCGACCATTTTAACCAAAGTATTGCCATTAAGGAGAAGCTCAACGATAAAAAAGGACTGAATTCGACCTTATACAATCTTGGGGAAGCACAGGTTAATAATTCGAATTATAACGAAGCGCTTTCTATACTTCGCCGTTCTTTATCGATTGCAAATGAATTGGATGATGTGAGCCAAAAGGCTGAAAGCATCAAATGGATCGGTGTGGCCCATTTTTATTTAACTACATATGACAGTGCTGCTTTTTATTTAGGGAAGGCAGATAGTATTTACGCAGAGTATCCTGTGAGACGGCTCACCACACTTGCATGGTTGGCAGTCACCACAATGAAAGCAGGACAAAAGACAAAGGCCAATTCGTATATTCAACAGTTCGATGAATTCTTGGAAGACCATGACCCAAGCAATAAAAATATTATTACCACGAATTGGAATATGTATCAGGCGCACAACATCGGCGGGAATAAAAAAGCTGCGAAAGCTCATTTGGAAAATGCATATCTGGAGATGAAATCCCGTTCAAAAGATATTAAAAATAAAGCAGATAGAAAAAAATATCTTTCCATTCCGCATCATCAAGAAATTGATTTAGCCTGGAATCAATAAAGCCTGTCATACAGAATTCTCTGCCGATAGGCAGGCATTTCTCTCTGACTGATACTTTCTTATTTTCAAACAGCCTACCAATAATTCCTTTTTTTATAAGTGGAAAAAGGGGATTATTTGAGTGCTATTTCATACATTTTATCGTACCTTTAGACAAAGAAGAGAGGCCATTATGAAACAAATCACCTTACTTTCACTACTTATTTCTACCCTTTCCGCAACCACGATCCACGTTCCGGCAGATTATTCCACAATCCAAGCAGGTATTAATGCCTCCAATGATGGCGACACCGTTTTAGTCGCGGAA
>CAXFCD010000109.1:0-9406 GCA_964001155.1 uncultured bacterium
AAATGCGACGCATGATTTTCCCGGATCGTGTTTTAGGTAAAGCCGGGGTAAACTGAATCTCATCCGGCTTGGCGTGAGGCCCAATCTCCTTGGTGACAGACGCTAAAATATCAGTGTGGATTTCGTCAGATGCATCTACACCAGTCATCAGTGTGACAAAGGCATAAATCCCTTGACCTTTGATGTCATGTGGGAATCCAACAACTGCCGCTTCAGCAACGCCATCTGCTTTTCCAATTGCGCCTTCTACTTCAGCCGTTCCAATACGATGTCCTGAAACATTGAGCACATCATCCACCCGGCCAGTAATCCAATAATAGCCATCCTCATCCCGCTTGGCGCCATCGCCTGTAAAATAGTATCCGGGAAACATCTTGAAGTATACATCAATGAACCTGTCATGGTCGCCATAAACGGTTCGCATTTGTCCCGGCCAGGATGATTTAAGTGCCAATAATCCGGAAACATCATTACCCTCAATTTCTTGTCCCTCTTCCGTTAGCAAAACGGGTTCTACGCCGAAAAACGGAAATGTTGCCGATCCTGGTTTTGTTGGCGTAGCTCCGGGAAGCGGTGTAATGAGAATTCCACCTGTTTCTGTCTGCCACCACGTATCCACAATAGGACATTGTCCTTTGCCGACGATTTCGTTATACCAATTCCATTCCGGTTCTTTGATAGGTTCGCCCACCGTTCCCAATAATCGCAACGATGACAAATTCCGGGTTGTGACCCAATCGTTCCCTTCTTTCATTAGAGCTCTCAGGGCAGTTGGTGCTGTATAAAATTGGTTCACTTCGTGTTTGTCAACCACATCCCAAAAACGGCCGAAATCGGGATAATTGGGAACACCTTCGAACATGACCGTAGTGGCGCGATTGGCCAACGGTCCATAAACAATATAAGAATGACCAGTGATCCATCCTAAATCTGCAGTACACCAATAAATATCGCCGGGCTTATAATCAAATACCATTTCATGAGTGAAAGATGCATAAGTCAAATATCCGCCTGTGGTATGGAGCACGCCTTTTGGTTTTCCCGTAGAACCGGAGGTATAAAGAATAAAGAGTGGATCTTCCGCATCCATCACTTCCGGTTCGCAAACGCTATCTACACCGGAAATCGCTTCATGCCACCAAATGTCTCTCTCAGAATCCATATTCACAGGTTCACCTGTTCGCCTAACAACGATTATATGCTCGATGGAAGGTGTTTCCATCACAGCATTATCCGCATTCAATTTCATAGGAATATTTTCTTTTATTCCCCGAACGCCTGTGTCTTGTGTCACCAAAATTTTACAGGAAGAATCATTTATTCGATCCCTGAGTGAATCACTTGAAAAAGCACCAAAAACAACCGAATGGACAGCACCAATCCGGGCACAGGCTAAAACAGCAAAAGCCAATTCAGGGATCATTTGCATGTATAGGCAAACACGGTCTCCTTTCTCCACACCCAATGATTTTAAGGCATTGGCAAACTGTGATACTTCTTTTAATAGTTCCTCATAAGTAAAGGACCGTGATTGATTGGGATCATTCCCCTCCCAGATGATTGCTGTTTCATCTCCGTGGCCATTTTCGATATGACGATCAATACAATTTGCAGATGCATTTATTTTCCCATCGCTGAACCATTCAATCTGTCCATTAACGAAATCAAATTTTCGAACGTTTGTCCAAGGTTCAATCCAGTCCAGCCTTTGGGCAATTTTTGCCCAAAATGTTTCAGGATCTTGAATGGACTCCTGGTATAAGGTATTGTATTTATCTAATGATGGGATATGGGCTTGTTGAGATACATGATCTGTTGGCGGATATGTTTGTGTCATAACGGGCCTCTTTAAATTGAGTTTTGGTGATGGATTTTTTGATATGTACCATCTGCCATTTTTTTCACAGAAACCATGGTGAATTTTGCTGAACAAGCCAGCACATTTTCTTCCGTTTGGTTTTCTTTAAATGCATCAACCTGAATCACGATTGATGAGTTACCCGTTTTGATAATTTTTGCTTCAAAATTGACCCAGTTCCCCACATAAACCGGTTGTTGAAATTCGATAGAATCTATAGCACGAGTGACAGCTACTTCTGCTTCGGACCCTTTTAAAAATCGGTGTGCAGCCTTGGCGGCAGCAATATCCATCCAGGAAACCATTTGCCCGCCAAACAAGGTGCCAACTACATTGGCATCCTGGGGCATGACAAGTTGAGAATATCGGGTTACAATCATAATTGGATGGAAAAAGTTACTATTTTAGAGCGGAAATTTATGAATAAGAATTCTCTACAAAAATGAAATGTGTTTCCTTATTCTCAGAACTAAAAGAAAAAGCCCCATTGAAAAACCCTCGGAAAAAACTGTTTTCCCTGAAGAGCACGCCACATCAACGGGGCTGAATCCTAACCGAAGTTAAATCACATTACTTTTTTAAATCAATAATTTTCGAAAAATTATTCTAATTAAATTCACTGGCAAGTCGTTCCCCTTCTTCAAAATCCACTTTCCTGAGAAGGATTGCTCCGGAAATGAATAGGATTAAAATGGATAAAATGCCAATTCGAACACTGCCGGTGACCAACGTCACCCAGCCCATAAGCACGGGACCAATGACTGAGGCAAACTTTCCAAGCATATTGTAAAACCCAAAGAATTCTGCTTCTTTATTTTTTGGAACGAGTCTGGCAAATAAGCTCCGGCTTAAAGCCTGAATGCCGCCTTGGAATAATCCAATGATTGCTGCCAAGGCGAAGAAATGGAGTTTATGGGTCATGAAATAAGCCAATAATGTTACGACCCCGTAACCGCCAATGGCCACAAAGACAGCATTTTTTGTCCCAATTTTTTCGGCAAATTTGTTATAAATCAACGCTGCGGGAAATGCAATGAATTGGACCATGAGTAAGGCTGTGATTAAATCCCCTGCTTCAAATCCTAAGGACGAACCCATTTTCACTGCCATCCGGATGATAGTATCCACGCCGTCAATATAAAGCCAATAAGCCAACAGAAATATCCCAATAACTTTCATTTCCCTAATATGATTAAAGGTCTCCTTTAACTGTTTTGCACCGGAAGTAATTGCTTTGACAAATGGCACAGAGTCTTTTATCTCCGGCTCCGGGACAAACAATAAAATAGGAATCGTAAACACAGCCCACCAAACAGCAACGGATAAGAATGAAAGTTTGATGGCTGTTGCAGCATCTATAATCCCAAACCATTCCGGGTGCAGATACATGAGCACATTTACCAAAAATAAGAGTCCGCCTCCGATGTAGCCCAAGGCATAGCCCAATGAGGATACATAATCCAATTTTTCCCTGGAGGCTACAGCAGGTAGCAAAGAATCATAAAAAATATTCCCTCCCAAAAATCCAACTGACGCTACCACATAGAGTAGTATAGCCAATTGCCATTGGCCTTGCCCCACCATCCATAATCCACCTGTCATGAGCGCACCCAAATACGCAAAGAAAAACAGGAATTTCTTTTTCGCTGATCCTCTATCCGCAATGGCCCCTAAAAAGGGCGCTGAAGCAGCTATAAATATGGATGCCAAGGAGTTTGCCCAACCTAATTGATAGGTGCTTCGGATCACGTCATCGGGATTGGACCAGTATTTTTCAAAAAAGATGGGAAAGAATCCTGCCATCACCGTGGTAGAAAATGCTGAATTCGCCCAATCATAAAAGGCCCAGCTCCAAACTTTTTTTCGATCATCCATTTAATTGCCTACCAACCTTGATAATAAGTTGTGATTCCGCTATAAACTTGCCAGCCATCAAAGGTTTGTTCTGTAAAAATACTGTTTTTGATACCCACATAAAGATCAAAAGAAACAGGACCAAACCTGTATTTGGAAATTGAATTCAAAAACCACATTTCCGCTCCCAAATCGAATCGGCTGTGTGCTGAACTGAATCCATTGTGCTCTTTCATCCAGGCATCCCAGACCGGATCATTGGAAACAAATCTGTCCTGCCCCTTGTAATTATAATTGATATCAGCCCGCAATCGTAGTTGGTTTGGGATCACATCCATTTCACTGCCGCCCCGAAAAAAGAATCCCAAACCTTGGTCATATTTATAGGTGTTCCCAATTTGGCTTGTAATAGAATCAGGATTGGTGTGTCCGCCGGAAAACAAAGACACCGGTGTATTGAGTATTTCCGGCGTACTGAACTTCACCGCTGTTTGAAAATAAGATCTTCCTTTCACATTCCCTTTATATCCTGATGTGCCATACAGCCCCACAGACCATCTGCTGACACCATTCCCGATCTTTGCCTCTTTGAATTGTTTGGAACCGATGGCCTTGAATGAAGATAGTGTTTTCCCATAAGGTATGCTCACCAAAATTTTAGCATAAAGTGCATTGGACTTCCCTTCTGATGCCCAGGAGGGTTTGCCCCGTAATAAAATAGTGGTACCAACAGTGACATTATCCACACCGGACCCTGACTTTTGAGCCGGATAATAGTACGTAACCAAATCCGCTAAGGATACAGTGTCTTTTCCAATATCTGATGGAATAAAACGCGCATCAACTAAAAGATTGTTAACAGGATCATTACCTGCATGAGTCGCCCATAACACATTGTATTCACTGTTCTTTGTGTATAATGTATCATAGATCAGACTGAGCGTATCTCTTAATCCCCGGCGCAAATTGGAATAACTGCCTGAATTGATAAAAGATTTAAACTCATCTTTGGCATTAGTGTGGTAATTCAACAGCACATCCACATCATCCATGCCGCTGATTGTAAAATCTGTCATCGATTGGTCAATAGTGTAGGAATCAAAAATTGGAATAGAAATGCTTAAGGTCACATCATTGGACATGCCGTATTCAATCATGAAGGATTTGCCCGATGTTTTTTTCGATCTGGATTCTAAAAAGGTTCCCACCGGCGCTACACTGTTGGAGGTATCAATCAACTGTGCTCCGAAGACAGGCAGGGAAAAACCATAATCCTTATTGAACTGTATTAACCATTCTTCCACAGTATTCACAGAATCCAGCATTAAGGTGCCATTGTGATACAAGTCATAATTGGATGAAAACCGCACCGAGTCATTGTGTGTTAAATGGTCAAAGTAATTGCGGCCTAAACCCCGAAGATCAAAATTTTGTTCCTCCAATTCCCAAACCGACTCTGAAATGTGTGTTCCCATGGAAAACCGAAAAACATTAGCTGGAACCGTGGGCAAAATTTGACCGAACGATAATGTTAAAATGAAACAGAGTCCGAAAAATCGCTGCATCAATAAATTAAAAATGGCTGCCTGAATTCATTGAATTTGTATACATCATGAGCCCATTGGGCCGGAAGATGATCTGGTGGTTTTTTTTGCGCTGCCAGTACACGCAGCAAATCTGACCCGAACAATTTATCAATATAGCCATCTTCCTTCCATTGGAATTCCCGGGGATGGAGATGGTTAATGAGCATGATTAATGTTGTGGCTGTCTGAAGCGGATCGAATTCGTCCCTGTCTTTAATCACAATCTCAATTCCGCTGCAGGATTGGCCGTCATATTGAGGCACTCGCGTATAATAAATTGAGCCTGATGGACGATAATTGACTTCTTTGAATTCCACACCATTTATATTTTGGTCATTCAGTTTCTGAATCAAAAAAGATGTCACCAGCCACGGTGCGCCTACCATCATGTAGGGGGTTTCTGTCCCAAAGCCTACATTCATATTTGTGCCACGAAAAAGGTCCATCCCTGTATAGGCCAACAAGCTTTCTTCATTCCGCAAAAATGGCGTGGGATGACGCCAGGATAGTTGTGTTTCGTCAAACCACATTTCACGGTTCCAGTTGGACATGGGCACCACAGTGAGTTCCACCCGTTTCAAATCTTTGATCCAGCCCATTTCATTGATCAGGATGGAAATTTCACCTAAGGTTAAACCATGGCGTATCGGAAATAAGTGGTAGGATTCATAGGATTGGAATTCTGTCCTGGGAATAGGACCATTGACAATATCGCCCCTTAGCGGATTGGGGCGATCCAGCACCATGACCGGAATTCGCCATTCCGAGGCGGATTCAAACAATTTTGACAAGGTGGCAATCCTGGTAGAATACCTTGAACCCGTATCCTGGAAATCAACCAAAACCAAGTCAACCTTGTCCATAATCCAATGGGGCGGATAAACATATTTATTGAACATGTCAATAATAGGCGCCCCATGAATCGGGTCCACCTGTTCTCGACCGATCAACGTCGCTCGGCTGTCATCAATTCCCCAAATGCCGTGTTCCGCAGCCAATAATGCCACAACGTTCACATCAGGAACATTTTTTAATAAATCAAGGATATGATTTCCGGTACGTGTCACCGCGGTCTGGTTAGTGAACAAGGCAATGGATTTCCCTTCCAACGGTTTAAAATCCATCTGTTCCAAAATGTCCAATCCTGAATACACTTGATCAAAAAAGGATAAGTCCGGCGTATCCATCAGCGTGGAATATTTGAATCTCGCTAAAGATGTATCTTGGTCAATCTCTGCCAGATCAAGGGCAGTTGCATCTTGGCTTTTGCCCGCAGTATAGAGACAGATTAGAATTAGTATGTGGCGTAATGGCTTCATTTTCTTATTCAAAATTAGGTGGAAAGAAAAGAAATCTAAATAATAAACTGATTTGAAAATCATTTGGTTGATTTTTTGGTTCATTTATCGCCACATTCTACCTATAGATGAGCGAATCTAACAATAATAACAGCGGCGGTTTTTCAAAAACAACTGATTTCAAATGGCTGGGCGTAGGCTTAACGGTATTCATCCTCTTGGCTCTGATGCCCACTCCGGAATCCATGGTTATAAAGGCCGGCGAACATTTTGGCGACTTGGGTGCAGATGTCTTGGCACAAAAAGCTTACAATATGAAAATTATTGTAGCACTCCTTGCCATGTGTACCGTCTTCTTCGCTACAGAAGCAATTCCAATGCCTGCAGTAGCTTTAATCATTGGACTGGTGCAACTTTTCTTCGGCATTACTGAACCATCCAAAATTGTAGCCACTTACGCCCATGATGCTGTTTGGTTTATTGCCGGTTCCTTAGCTATCGGCGCTACGCTGGTCAAACACGGACTGGATAAACGAATCGGGATGGCTGTCATTAACATTTGCGGAACCAAGACAAGGAACATTGTTCTAGGTATGATCTTGGGAACAGCAATTCCCTCAGCTTTTATCAATGAAGCCTCCATCGCCCCCATGTATGTACCCATTGCCCTGGCCCTCTTTTCTCTCACCAATAAAAATACACCTGCACCCCAATTAGGAAAATTGCTCATGATCTCCATCGCTGTGGGCTGTATGGTGGGTGCGCCTATGAGTCCCACCGGCGGCGCTCGAAATGCCATCATGATCGGTTTTTTGGAAGATTACCTAGATCCCAATGTTACATTTTTCGAATGGATGCGAATGGGTATTTTTTACACGGTAGTCATGTCAGCCCTCATGGCATTTCTCCTGCCCATGTTGTTTAAACCGGAAGTGAAAGACCTATCTAATGCAGTGAATACCTTGAAAGCCGATTTGGAAAAATATGGAAAAATGACCAAAACCCAATGGCTTGTCGGCGGCATCATGCTCCTGATGATATTCATGTGGATCACTGATAAATCTGTAACAGCATCCATTTTAGGTTTTCCTTTAGGATTAGGTGGTGTTGCCATTTTTGGGGCCGTTCTTTACATGCTGTTGGGCCTTACGTCTTGGGCAGATTACGAAGAAAATGTCAGTTGGGGCGTAATCATTCTTTATGCCGGTGCGATCAGCCTTGGTGCTGTTTTCAAATCCAGCGGCGCTGCAAAATGGATCGCTGACAGTTTAATCAACCTCACATCACTCATAGGTATTGAAAGCGGGCTGGGACTGATCATCATTGTTATTTTAATTGGCGCCCTGCTTACCAATCTCATGAGTGCCGGTGCCACTGTAGCTGTCATTGGGCCTGTGGTTTTAGAAATGGCCGTCAGTTCCCAAACCAATCCAATCCTGATCGGTGTTGGTTTAGCTATTTCAACGTCACTGGCTTACTGGCTCGTGATAGGTACACCCGCCAGCTCTATTGTTTACGCTGCAGGTATGCTGGATGCGAAAGATTTTATCCGCATGGCCACCTTTGCTTGGCCTGCAGCCATTGTGGTCATGATCGCCATGGTGATTCTTTGGTGGGTCGGTGTATTACCTTATGATTATACTTTAGACGCAACTCGCGTGGTGACAGGAGGTTAAAAAATGGAAACTCAATTGGTTTTTGTCTTTGTTGTTTTACTGGTAGCCATTGCTATCGTTTGGAGCAGGTCTGAGTCCGGGTTAACTGCCAAAGTTGATTCTGAACGTGATGCACACCGGCGGGAACGGGAATCTTGGGCTCACGAAAAAATTATGAGCTCGGAACAGGTGTTGGCAGAACGGGATAAATTAATCAATACACTTGAAGAATCTCTTGCGGAACATCCCAACCAATTGGGACAACTGAAACAAATTGTCCAGGACTGGGCTAACTTGAAAATCAAATCATTCCAGGAAAGGCGGTCCTGGGTCAGAAGCGCAGACAGAGCAGAATCCGATTAAAAAGTGGACGGCGGGTGCTTGCGGGACAATCCGCTTTTCAACTGAATCTACCCCAAAAAGTGTGGTGAATTGCCACTGCCATAATTGTAAAAAATCAACCGGAGCTCCTTTTGGTTCTTGGGCCATCTTTAAAGAAAGCCGAGTTTCATTTCACACCAAACCTAAATCCCACACTGCTGACAATGGTGCTGTCCGTACTTTTTGTCAGGATTGCGGTACATCACTAACCTATTGGCATCCGAATTATAAAAATAAAATAGATATTCTCATCACTGCATTAGATGATTATGAATGCCTGACGCCGAAAAGTAATATTTGGATGAAGAAAAAGCTCCCGTGGTTGAGTCATCTAAATACCATGAAAAATTTTGACGAATTCACTTAGATGAGACTAACAATCGTCGTCGTTGGAAAGGTAAAAGAGAAAGTTTATTTAGACCGAATCCGGGAATACCGGAAGTGGGTGGAAAAAGACATTCCCGTTAATCTTATTTTTTTAAAAGACGGTAAACCGGAACAGGTTGAATCGAAACAATTGATTCATATGGACTCGGCTTCCTTTTCCGTGTGTTTGACAGAGGAAGGGAAACAAGTCACATCTCGGGAATTTTCGGATTTTATTTATAAACAAAACAGGGACATTGTTTTTTTGATAGGTGGCCCTGATGGACATTCAAAAGCCATTCGACAAAAAGCTGATATATTGTTATCATTTTCAAAAATGACATTGCCCCACGAAATGGCTTTATTGGTACTTTCTGAACAACTATTCCGTGCTGTTTCAATCAATAA
>CAXFCD010000110.1:0-11373 GCA_964001155.1 uncultured bacterium
TAAACTTAATAAAAAGGTAAACAAATGAGATACTCTCTATTAATTCTTTTAACATCCGCAATGCTTTGGATAGGTTGTGGGGTGAATGAAGAAGACCAGGGTAATCCCGGAAAATCTACTGCATTCATTCTCTGTGAAGGAAATTTTCAAAACAGCAATGCTGCATTGTGGTCATTTGATCCAAATGAATCCATGACTGAAAATCAAATTCTTGGTGGATCATCTCTAGGTGATGTGGGACAATCATTAACTTATGTAAATAATAAATTGTATGTTGTTGTCAATAACAGCCACAAGATTGAAATCCTGTCTGTTGGGGATGAAATATCCCATGAAGGTACTATTAGTTTCAATAATGCTGGTCCGCGACATATCGTGGTGGATGGATCTCAAGGATATGCATCCTGTTGGAATTTGAGCGCAATCCTAGTTTTGGATTTAGTCAATCGAGCTGTTATTGATACGATTTCTGTATCAGGTATGCCCGAAGATTTGATTCTTGATGGTTCAAGTTTGTATGCATCCATTCCTTCAAATGCAGATTGGTCTTCAGCCAGTTCCGTAGTGGAAATATCTACATCTTCAAAGGAAGTGGTTAAATCGTATGATGTAATTTCCGGACCCAACGATATGGAATTGATCGAATCTGATTTATTTGTGGCCAGCACATATTATGGTGCGAATTGGTCAACAACTACAGGACTATCTAAAATTGATCTTTCCACCGGGACGGTAACCACAAACACAGATGGTAGTGATTCAGGTGTTGTGAAAGGTGATCTTGTGAAAGCTGGTGAAATATTATATCGTGCTACCACCACAGGACTGGCACCAGTGAATATGGATTTGTCTCTGGATATGGATAATATTGTAGGCGGTCAAACGAATGTGTATTCAGCATCCTCCGATGAGGATTTTCTTTACTTTGGTACTACTGATTATGTAGCACCAGATACAGTATTTGTCACGGACCATAAAGGAACATATTTGGACCAATTTATTGTCGGCGCTATCCCAGGAGACTTTGTAACAAAAATCAATTAATCATCCAAACTTGACTTAACAATCACCGAAGGTGATGTTGAGTTGGGAACGGCATTTTTAATCTTGAAAATGCCATTCTATCGATAGAATAACTTGTCTACCTAAGCGTGGCATTTCCGGATGGATTTGGAAAAAATTATCTTCATCAGAACTCAGAGAAGCCAGTATCATTTCGTTAATGTTGAACCATTCATATTTAATGGTGAACGTGGACACATGAGCAGTGATGGATCCATTAATAAACCAAATATTGTCTAATTCAACCGGAGGACCCAAGAGATCCTTTTCATCATAAAAATCTACAGGAACCATTTCGATGGGATGCAAGGTGGTATTCCATTCTCTATTGAGCCAGCCATTGATGGAAAAAGAAGCATCCAGAAGCATAAAGCCGTCAAATAAAGGAAATTGTGTTTTTGTCTTTAAATGAATTTTATCTGCGATTCCATCGGATAAAAAGTTATCGGTAAATTGGTGATTATATTCGAGCGCTAAGTGCAAAAAGGGAATCAGTGTTGTTTGGTAGTTGATCCCAATATTCATGTGATCATCTAAGAATGGATTATTCTTTGAATTGGATGCAAATGGAATAATAATAATATTTTTTCGCAACTTTTGGTCTCGTTCAAAATTGGTCATTGAAGAAAATAGAGATAATTGGTTTTTCTTTCCCTGCCAGTTCAATTCTGTCATCATGGTTGTTTTTTGAGCAAATACAAATTTTCTTAAACCGAAAAAGTGAAAATAAATATGACGGGGCGTTACTTTTTTATCGTAATAAATAAGACCTGAAAATTTCCCAACATTCCTTTCATAGGCTAAATATAATTCAGGTTCTGTTTCACCTCCACCACTGACTAACTTAAAATCCAACGATAAATGCCTCCAGGCTGCTGCGACATTCCATCGGTTCCAATTCACCAATTTTAATGAGTCAATTCTAGTGTTTCGTTGGTTCACCTCCCAACCTGAAGAGAAAATTGTACTATCGAGTCCTGTATAAGTCACTCCGCCATACATTTTGGATCGAGTTAAATAACGTACACCTGTAAATGCTGATAAAGAATGACTTGCCTTATATCGCTGCAGAAATTGGTCTATGCTAAACGTTGATTCAAATCGACCAAATGTTCGACTCCAAAATGTATTGGCTGTGGTGATTCGATTATCAATTAAGCCTCGTGCAGTGGAATCAGCTATCCCGGAAAGTGTATTAAAATAACCAACAGAAATTCCTGCATTATCTTGTCCTTTTTGTGAAAAATAAGATGTAGTGTAAGTTTGCTGAATGGGTTGAGCAGTTCCATTTTCATAGGGATTAAATACCCCACCGGCAAAGGATCGTTTGAAGCCATGAAATTGGACTTGACGTCCTTGACCAATGTAGTTTGCACCCATGGCAAATCGGTCTAAAAAGTAATCCCCTTGGTTGTATTTGAACCAGGAAGTGACGATGGAGGAATCAGGATAAGGATTAGGATTAGGATTAGAATTGGTATTTTGATTTTGGATTAGGAAGCGGGAATCAATTTGTGGACCAAATGTTCGGGGATAATTCGCCCAAGTTCCATCAAACAATATCCGGCCTGAACGCCAATCTTCATTCCAAAACATTGTCCCATTTTTATTCATATAGCCGAATTGCCCTCCCCAGTCAAATGGAATTAAATCCATTTGTTTCGATATGCCAACCGACATAAGTAATGAAAGAAAAATCCGCTTCATTTTATTGGGGTAATCGTCGAAAATATCCCGGAACAACCACAGAAAAAATCACGGTATTTGACACCAAATGCATGGAGGTAAATAATAAACCGGAAATAGCATAGGAAATTGTTTCATCCCAATTATATCCAGCGCTGATGGGGTAAGCCAACGTGGTGATACCATCATACCATAAACTGCAACCAAATCCCAACCCTCCGGCAATAACTGCCATCATCTTAGTTGAAAGATTCTTAATGAATTTTACAGAAAATGCCCCCGCTATACCGATCCCTGCCATGGCAACGATTTGACCGAATAGCAACGTCAAATAAATTAATCCTGACCCCAATGGATTCATGCCGGAATAGATCAAGATTGCTGTTCCGCCAACCATGGCCCCGTAAGGAATGCCCAAAGTAAATCCTGCTAAAAAGACTGTGACAGAAATAAATTCGAGATTGGGAACAAGCATAAACATAAAGCCCAGCCCAATGGCCATGGCAGCAAAAATTGCAGCACGGACCAACTTATTTAGATTCATCGTTTTTCAAAAGCGGAATGCGGAAATAATTGTGGCGGTTGGTGAATTTTCCCGGTTCCTGATCCTCTTCCAAAGCAATATCCATCAAATTCATTTTTGCATCCAATACATCAATCAAATGCACCAAAAGCGCTTCCGGAAAAGATGGCATTTTCGGGGATTGCCATTCGTACCTCCCTTGGTGAGATAAAATAATATGTTCCATTTTTTGGGCAAGGTCTTTGGGGAAGTCCCGAATTTTTTTGACGGCTTCCCTTACCATATCTCGTCCAATGACGATATGACCAATGAGATTTCCTTCATCCGTATAATCTGCTTCATATTCCGAATTTATTTCATCTAACTTGCCAATATCGTGAAGGAATACACCGGCCAATACCAAATCTTGATCCACATCATAAAGAGGTGAAATCTTCCGGGCGATGGTTCCCATGGTGAGCACATGTTCTAAAAATCCGGAACGAAAATTGTGGTGCATTTTAACCGAGGCCGGATGAACCATAAGTTTTTTCTTATTGGATTTGTAAATGTTTGCAACCAGTGTTCGAAGGTGTTTATCCTTCATCCCGTTAATGAGTGTTTCAATGTTTTTCCACATTTTTAATGGATCTTTTTTGGAGGAGGGTACCACCAAGGCCGGATCAAATCCGTACCGGCTGTAGTGCTGAACTGTGGCTTTGTTTATTTTGCGCACAACCAATTGAGGACGATCCATAAAAGTTTCCACATCACCAGAAACCACCACTGCATCACCGGAATCAAACTTTTCATTCAAATCGGGTACATTGTCCCAAATTT
This sequence comes from uncultured bacterium, assembly GCA_964001155.1. GTDB lineage: Bacteria > Fidelibacterota > Marinisomatia > Marinisomatales > UBA1611 > CAXFCD01. The sequence continues at coordinate 4,091 of CAXFCD010000110.1, forward strand.
TGCCGGAAATGTGACCTGAAATATCTCGCAGTTCTAAGTCCAGGTAAAGATCGCCGCTCCGGGTGTGGCGAAGATGTTTTTCCACGCAAAGGAAAAATCCTTGAATGGTATTTCCTTCCTTAAATTTTTCAATGGGTGTTAGTTTTTTCATGTTATAATTATTGAAATCCTTATCGTTCAAAACCTGGTAAATTCTGCAATGGTCGAGCCGAAATATACTTTAGAAGAAATCTCATATTCACGGAAAGAAGATTGCCGAATTATTGAAGCTGTTTTGAAGAATTGGTTCAATGATCCCAAAATATTGAATTTTGTGGATCCCCGGATGCCTTTTCCGTTTCATTTTAAAAAATGGGTCAACCTCTCCTACCAAACAGAGGAAACGACCACACTTGCTATCAAGGAAGAAAACTGGATCATTGGATATTTAAGTATGCGTTTTCAACCGGAAACAATGAACAGTCATTTATTCCATTTATTCATAGATCCAAAACATCGTAAAAGAGGGCACGCTGAAAAAATTGTCAGTGCCATGGAAGACCATGGGCGGGAATTGGGTGCAAATTCATTTTCGCTTTTTGTTCAACCGAAAAATGAGGCTGCGAAAAAATTATATAAAAAATTGGGATATGTGGAAACAGGGCAATCCAAAACCGGTTCTTTTAAAATGGAAAAACCGGCTTAAGAGGGATCACATTTATCACATTGACCCTCAGTTTCACCAACTGTGATTTGCTTTCGCAGACTGTTGATGATAAAAACAAGTGAACCGCCAACCAAAAAGCCAATCAATATGTATTCAATCATGAGAATCCCAACATGAGGCCGCCTTGATAAACAATCAAGGAACCGAAATAAGCCAAACTCGTCATGTACACGATCATTATCAGAGGCCATTTCCAGGTATTTGTCTCCCGTTTTACAATGGCAAACGTTGCCATGCATTGGGCAGCATAGACATAAAAAACCATAAGACTCAACGCCACCAACGGCGTGAATATATTTTCCCCTGTGATTGGATCTTTGTCATTTTTCATGGCTGCGGATAAAGAAACTATATCCTCCTCACCATTCTCCACATTATAAATAGTCGCTAAAGTGCTCACCACCACTTCCCGGGCTGCAAAAGACGTGACCAATCCCAATCCAATTTTCCAATCAAAACCCAAAGGAGCAATCACCGGTTCAATGGTTTTCCCAATTTTAGCCGCATAACTGGTATGGATGGTATGCTGATCACCGGAATCAACTTTAGGGAAAGAGGCTAAAAACCACAGAACGATGGAAATAGCCATAATGATTTTTCCTGCATCAGTTACAAATAATTTTCCCCGGGAATATACCTGCTGGAACACAAACCGCATCAATGGAACCCGGTAGGGAGGCAATTCCATGATAAAGGAATTTTTCCTTTCAGTTTTGATCCATCTGCTAAATACGAGTGATAAAATGAGAGCGGTAATTGTGCCTAAAAAGTACATGAAGACCATGGTAAGGCCCTGAAGACCAAAATAACCAAAGACGGTTGTATTGGGAATGAAAGCGCCAATCATCAAGGCATACACCGGAAGGCGGGCGCTACAACTCATGAGGGGCAAAACCAAAATGGTCACCAACCTTTCTTTCCAACTATCAATAGTGCGGGTGGACATGACGGCCGGAATGGCACAAGCATATCCGCTAATCAGGGGTAAAACGGACCGGCCGTGAAGTCCCACTTTTGTCATGGCTTTGTCCATCATAATGGAGACACGAGCCATATAACCGGAATCCTCCAACAGAGTTAAGAAAAAGATCAGGATGAGGATTTGGGGTAAAAAAACCAGAATTGCTCCGGCACCGCCAACGATGCCTTCTACCAATAAGTCACGAAATAATCCATCCGGTAAACGTGCTGAAACCCAGTTACCAATAGTTGCAATACCTCCATCCAATAGATCCATGGGCAATGCTGCCCAGGAAAAAATTGCTTGGAAAATAAAAGTTAAGATTCCCAAAAATATGAGCGGTCCGCCCCAGGCGTGAGTCAGAATTTTATCTGTTTGTTCACTTCTCGATTTTTGATCAATGGGTATGTCTGTATCGGGAACGACTTGGTCCAAGTAATGGTAACGAAGGGTGGGTTCCAAGGATTCAAAAGGAAACCCAATTTTATTCAGTTCTATTCTGGATTCATCAATTTGAGAATGGTCCGGAAAAGCGATGCTATTGGTGTTCCAGCCGGTGGCAGTTCGAATAGCCAGGGAGCGAGATAAATTTTCAGAATATTGGTGATGCGTCCTATACCAATTTTGTAAAGGTAAAATTGCATTTTGTACCGGCTCTGGAATTGGGAATTGATATGGAACGACCTCTTTACTTTCAAATGCTTTAGATATGGATCTTTTTAAGATCTCCATCCCTTCACCCAATCTTGCTGAAACAGGGATCACGGAAAATACACCAAGATTTTCCTTGAGTTTCTCACAATCAATATGGATTGATTTCTCCCTGGCCAAATCCATCATATTCAAAGCCACAACAACGGGGATTCCTAAATCCTGGAATTGAGTCGTTAGATACAGGTTTCGCTTGAGATTAGTGGCATCCACAACGGAAACAATACAGTCAGGTTTATTTTCATCCTTAGCCCAATTCATAAATTCTTCCGTAACAATTGCTTCGTCCTGAGATTCAGGTACAAGACTGTACGTACCAGGCAAATCCAAAACTTCAACGTGAGAATTTTCTAATCGAGCCCCACCGGTATTTCGTTCCACCGTCACACCGGGATAATTTGTGACCTTTTGATTTAATCCGGTGAGAATGTTAAAAAGGGCTGTTTTTCCTGAATTGGGATTCCCCACCAATGCGATAGAGTGTTTTGAATCAGGCATTTAATCGAATTGAAATGTGTGAGGCATCACTTTGACGTAGGGCAACGATCCCGTTCCTGATTCGAACTTTCACCGGTCCATTTAAAGGCATTTTTTGAATCATGCGTATTTCAATTCCTGAACAAAATCCCATTTCCATCATTCTAGAATTAAAATCGGGATTTCCGTCTAAGGATATAATCTGACCCACCTGGGATGGGGCAAGGTCAAGAATCGTCATGATTATTTTTTAATTGGTTTTACAAATAATTGATGAACGTGACGAGTCACTGTATAACCATGGTCATTGGCTATTTTTTCCTGGAGGTTTTCCAGTTCCTCATTAAAAAATTCAATAATATCACCGGTTTCCTCACAAATCATATGGTCATGATGCTGATCATCCAGTCTTGGTTCATATCGGGCTCTACCATCTCCCACATCCATTTTTCTCACTAAGCGATTTTTCACTAAGACATCTATGGTCCTGTAAACCGTTGCTCGGGATACATTCACCCCATTGTTACGAATGCTCATATAAATTTCTTCCGCATCCCTGTGCTCATGGGTATTGCGAATTTCATCCCAGACAGACTGGCGCTGGCTTGTATATCTAAGCCCTTCTTTTCGAAGGATTTCTTTTAAAATTTGTATAGCATGGCCGTTCATATTCATCCTTATTGAGATTGAGTCTCATCGTGAAATTAAAGTAATTTGAGCATTCATAAAATAGGAATATTCCAATAAATCGTTAGCTGATTTTCGTCAAATTGGCGTATTTGACAATTAGTTTCTTTTTGGTGCCATCCTTAAATACAACACCAACGCGCTGGTTTTCTCCGGTCCCGCTCAAAACCATAATTTTCCCTGTACCAAAAATGGAATGTTCTACCATATCTCCCACCTTAAAATCATCAAAAGTGGTGACGGTCCGTGTGACGGCAACTTTAGTTTTCTTTTGGAGAGAGCCACCCACAACACGGCGGGTTAAAGCAGATTGAAATTCAATCCGATCCAAATAATCTTTTGGAATTTCATTGATGAAACGACTGGGCATTCCCAATACACTTTCTCCGCCCATTCGGCGACGGTTGGTGGCATACAAGAGAAAAACCCGTTCCTGTGCTCGGGTAAGGCCAACATAGAAAAGTCGCCTTTCTTCTTCCAACCCCTCTTTCGTATCCAGAGCATTGTAAAGCGGAAACAACCCATCATCCAATCCGGATAAAAATACAACCGGGAATTCCAGCCCCTTTGAAGAATGTACTGTCATAAGTGTAACGCGATTATCTGAGTCGTTCCAGTGATCAATATCAGACAAGAGGGAAACTTCTTCCAGAAAATCACTTAAAGTTGAATCGGGATGTTTTTGGCAGAATTCATCAATACTGTTCAGCAATTCAATCACATTTTCCAACCGCTCCCGATCATCGGGATCTTGTGATTTTTTATATAAATTGATGACGCCGGACTCTTCGATCAAACTCCGGGATAGTTCACTTGCACTTAACTTATTCCTTAAATCATGGTACTTTTTGATCAATTCATAGAAGGATGTGAGTGCATTGGTTTGTTTTCCTCGGATGGCCAACTGTTTCGCATTTTTCAATACATCAAAAAGTTCACGTTTGTCAGCGTCCGCTTGCTGGACACATTTGTCCATGGTTTTCATACCAATGCCCCGAGGCGGGAAATTCACGATTCGACGCAATGAAATTGTATCTTTCAAATTGATGACGATCCGTAGGTATGCCAGAACATCCTTCACCTCTTTCCTATCGTAAAACCGGATACTACCCACAATATTGTAAGGAATTCCCATCCGTCTGAAACTGTCTTCCAAGGCACGGGATTGGGCATTGGTTCTGTAAAGAACTGAAAAATGAGAAAAAGTTCTTTTGTTGAGTTTAATCTCTTTTTCCAACGCAGAAATAATCGCATCCGCTTCTTCCAATTCATCCCTGGTTTCAAACAAGCCGATGGGCTCACCGGAGCCGTTGGCTGCAACTAAATTCTTTTTTGCACGGCGATCGTTATGGGTAACTACCGATGTTGCAGCGTCCAGGATCTGTTGGGTGGACCGGTAATTTTTTTCCAAAGTGAAAATGCGGCAACTGGGAAAAAATTTCTCAAAGTCAAGGATATTGGAAACGTCTGCCCCGCGCCAACCATAAATGGACTGATCATCATCTCCTACAACGCAAATCTGTTGGTTATTTTCGGATAATCTTGTTAAAAAATAGAATTGGGGACGATTCGTGTCTTGATACTCATCCACTAAGATGTATTTCCATTTTCTTTGGTATTTTTTTAATACATTGGGATTATTATCAAACAATTCCAGGGGATATAATAATAAATCGTCAAAATCCAAGGCGTCATTTACTCGTAGCGCTTTTTGATAATTTCTGTACACTTCCACCACAGTTTTTTCCAGGATGGTCCGGGCTTTCCGTGCTTGAGCGCTGGGGGTGATCATTTTATTTTTTAAATAACTGATCTGGTTCCGGGCATGGTTTGGGGCTAAGGTCTCTTTGGACACATTCAATTCTTTCAATACAACTTTCAGCAAGTCCAACTGATCTTGTACATCATAAATGGCAAATTGCGGACTCAAGTCCATATGTTTCGCTTCTTTTCGCAGCAAACGGGCGCAGACGGAATGAAAGGTGCCGATTGTAATGGGCAAATCATTGGTTTTTAAGAGACTCATGACCCGCTCCTTCATTTCCTTGGCCGCTTTATTGGTGAAGGTGACCGCAAGGATATTTTCTGGTTTATAGAGGCCCTCCTTAATCAGGTAATACATTTTATGGGTGAGGACACGTGTTTTACCACTGCCTGCACCGGCAAATATGAGGATGGGACCGTCATTGGCCTCAACGGCGGCACGCTGGGTTTTATTTAATTTTTTTAAACTCATTTTTGGCGTTTCTTTTTCCTTAATTCTCTACGAAGTTTTTGTAATTGTTTTTTCGCTTGATTGTGGTCCCTTTCATTGGTTGTAAACGTATGATATCCGTCTCCTGTAGCCACAAAGAAATAATAGTCATTTTCATCCGGATATAATGCTGCCTTTAAAGATTTTTCACCGGGAGAATTAATAGGTCCCGGCGGAAGACCTTCATGCAAATATGTGTTGTATGGTGAGTCAATTCTTAAATCTCGATTCAATAACCGCCTGGGACCATCTTCAATAATGTATTGAATGGTGGGGTCCGCCTGCAGCTTCATCCCTATTTTTAATCTGTTGTGGTACACACCGGAAATAATCGGCCTTTCATTATCATAGATGGCTTCACCTTCAATAATAGATGCCAATGTGACCACCTCATGTTCCGTCATATTTAATTCTTTGGCTCTGTCGCGATAAGCATCTCTCCAAAATTTTTTGTATTCAGAAACAACATTATCTAATACTGAACCGGGGGAATCGCCTTCAAAAAACAGATAGGTATCGGGGAAAAGATAACCCTCTATTGAAGGAGCTTTAATATTGTGTTTTCTCAAAAAATGACGGTCTTGACTCAGGTGAATGATTTCATCGGTCTCAAATCCCATGACATCATTTAAATGCTCAGCAATTTGTTTGACGGACCAGCCTTCCAATAACCTGACTTTTTTTACCTCCGGCGAACCATATACTAATTGTTGAATGATATCATAATTTGACTGGGTATTCACCAAGCGAAAAGTCCCTTTTGGGATTTCTTTTTCTTTGCCCATCATTTGCACAGCCCAGCAAAACATTTGCTCGTTAGATATAATCTTATTGTCATAAAGCTGTTTTGCAATGGCACCCAAGCTAGATCCAGGCTTAACTGTTATTTTTACCATTGAGCCTGAATTGGGTTGAGGCCAATACAGAACCAGGACTACCAAAGCAATCAATATGGATCCAGTGATAATCCCCCCAAAGAGAAATACCGGCTTTTTCTTATAATTCTCGCCCATTTTAGGGCGGGAAATTTAGGATTTTACGACGAACTAAGTCAATTCAGATTCTTATTATTTTTAAAAAGAAAAACAACTTTGTGACTTTTATAATCAACCTTAATTTTGCCGCCGCTATGAGCAAATTATTTCATAATAAAGACACCGATTCAGATTCATCCCTATTTGAATCCTGGGCATATTCTACAACAAATTACATTCTTTTTGGCATCGGATTAGCCCTAATCATTATTGGATATTTTGTCATGGCAAACGGTGAAGTTGATTCGTTTCAAAGTTTGACGATTGCACCAGTCATGCTGTTCATTGGATATATTATTTTTATTCCTGCAGCGCTGATATATCGAGAAAAAACTTCTAATACCGAATAATTGGGATCGTAGTTCAGTTGGTTAGAACGCCGGCCTGTCAAGCCGGAGGTCGCGAGTTCAAGTCTCGTCGGTCCCGCTCTCTTAAACCCCGTTTTCTCGTTGA
>CAXFCD010000111.1:0-5506 GCA_964001155.1 uncultured bacterium
CGGACATACCCAAACACACCAAATCCTGCGGTGGCGAAATACAAAAGATAGGCCCAGGTTGTTTCCCAAGGTGCGGGGTGGATCCGTAGGTTTAAAGATGCCCCTGTTTCGTTCCACACACCATCGTTGTTTGAACCCTTTACGCGAAAAGTATAATCTCCCGGTGGCAGGTTGGTGTAGCTTGCATAACGACGGCCACCAGAATAGTGCCAGTCGTTATCGTATCCTTGCATCATATAGGCGTGCTTATTTTGAGATGGGTTTCGATAGTCTATGGCGGCGAAACGAAAGGACAGGTCTTTTTCATTATAATAAACATTATATGTCTCATTGGACGTACTAGACTTATGGATTATAAAAACAGAGTCGGTTTTTGTAAATGATTCAATAATCACCGTGGGTTCATTGGGGTTGTCGTTTAGTGTGTTTGGGTTAAAATAATTAATACCGGACAGACCGCCAAAAAATAATGTACCGTCTTTCATTTGGGCGTCGGCGCTTTGATTATACTCAAAGTTTTGTATACCATCTGCCATACCGAATTGGCGAAATGTTTCTGTTTTTGGGTCGAATTTTATAATGCCATAATTGGATGGCATCCACATGTGGCCTGAGTCGTCCTCGTAAATACTATAAATGTATGAATTGGGGAGGCCGTCTTTTTTTCCGTAGTGGGTCATGTCCATTGTTTCAATGTTTAGTTTGGTAATGCCCTCCCCATAGGACGTGAACCAAAATAAACCATCACTGGCTTCATAAATACTGGTGATAGACCCATCAAATCCAGGAATTTTCTTCTGAGCCATTTTATGGTCGTAAAGGGTGTCCACTGTAAAATTGTCTTTAGATATTTTAAGAAGTTGGTCATTTTTAAACCCCGCTTCTTCGTTCCACGCTTTTAAAAAAAGATAAAATTTATTGTTTTTGCTTTCAGCGTTACCTCGAACATTTACTATACCCTTCATGCTCTCGTGTACAGATGCAACATCGGTCCAATTAATACTATCGCCTTGAAATTCAACCCACCACGTTTTCTTTTGTGTAAAGACCCAAAAACGATTTTCGCTATCCAGCAAAAATTGCCCGAACCCTCCTGTTTCTTGAAAGGTCACATTCGATATATCCCATCCGCTTTTAAAGTTTTGTTTATTTTTATCCGAGATATGCAGATCATAAACGGTTCTCCCCCAAAGTCGTCCTTCCGCGTCTTCCCGTAAAAACCAAAAAGAAATACCCTTTCCTTCTTTTGCGCTTTTAGGAATGTGATGAGTCACTTCTTTTGTTTTTAAATTAATTTGTTCTACGCCATCTCCACGATAAACACTCCCTGCCCACAGATCTTCGTTGCTGTCAATAAACAGTCCCCAAAACTCACTGAAGGATGTGCGAATATCTGCTGTGGGAGAATTGGCGATGATGTTGAATTTTTTCTTCTCCGGATCGTGCTTCATAAGACTGCGATTACCCCCCAACCACATGGCACCACTTCGGTCTTTCATAATAGATTCTATCCGGTTATCTGATATAGAATTAGCATTGTCTTTTTCCGGTACTAATTTTTTAAACGTTTTGGTTTCCGGATCAAAAATCGTTACGCCTCTGTCATACAAACTCATCCAAACTTTACCGGTTTTATCCAATGTCACCTCTTTAACCATCGGTCTGGGGTGTTTACCAGTTTCGGGATCTTTGGGTAGGGGAAAATGCTGTGATGCAGTTTGGTTTTCAACATTTAATACAATGAGTCCTGTGGTGTTCCAGATACCTAAATACCAATTCCCTTTTCCATCTCGAGAAATATGCGTAAGACCTAAGCTGTCAGCCGGAAAGCCGAGTTCTTTTTCCATCCAATCGTTGTAAGGTTTTGTATGGATGTTTGTTTCTGTGTTTAATACCAAAATATCTCTATCGCCGATCACAAGTTCGTTATCACTAATTGAAAAAACAGAATTAAAATGTGTGCCTTTTATATAATGGGCTGCGGTGGAATCTTCCCTATACCACAAAATTGAACCGTCTGTTTTGTTGTAGCGACAAAGCCCACTACCAATGGTGGCTAAGAAAATATCATCTTTGTGAAAAAAAATATTTTCAATTCTGTCTGGGCGGTTAATGCCGGTGTGGTCTTTATATAAATCAACTGATCCGCCGATTTCTTCAAAAGGATCAAACCAACCTAAATTACCATTGGAGGTCCCCAACCAAAGTAACCCATCTTCATCTTCGTTTATACACCTTATATACCCATCAACAATGGTTGTGCTGTCTGTACTTTCGTGTTCGTATTGTTTAAACTCGTAGCCGTTGAAGCGATCTAAGCCTCCCTGGGTACCCATCCAGATGTAGCCACGGCTATCCTGAAAAATTTCATAAACGGTATTTTGAGACAGGCCGTCATCAATAGTGAAGCGATCAAATTCAATTTGGCCGGAAAATATTGATGAAATAAATAGAACTATGAAAAGCGATTGTTTAATCATCGATGTCTCTTTGTGGAAATAGAAAACCTTCTTCTTGTTTGAAAAGTACGATAATGCAAATTTTTGATCAAGTTTTATATGATCACGTTCTTATGTGTTCAAATTCTATGTACTCAAGTGTTCATGTGTAATTGCGTTAGGATGGTGGGATGCTTATGGATATATAAACGCCGGAACACTTGAAAACTTATAAAACATTTAAACAAATTTATTTTACACATCTAATGATGAGCTTTTATAAATAGCTTTCTTTAAAAATAAAATATATATTATTTATATATACTGTGGAAAAGTGGAAAACAATGTAAATAAATCCACCTTTCATTTATTAATAAAAGTCAGATGGTGTTCTTTACCTAAAGAAATACTTCATGTGGAAAAGTGGAAAACAATGTGAATAACACTGGAGTTATCCACGCTGTTTACATCAAATTGCTAAAAGAATTCAAAAGAGAAAGTTATCCACATGGTTTATGGACAAATTGTGAATAACGCTGTGGAAACTAGTTTCCTGTAATTTGGATATGAAATTTTTCCCGGGCATCGGCAATCCATTCCTGGTACCAATCCATTTTTTTCTTATTTAGAGCCATGGATTCCACCTCAGGCCAATGGTCTTGAAGGTTGGGCCGTCCACCCTTTTTTAATCCCTCCACCCAAAGCAAATGGAACCCAATGGATGAATTTATAGGCGGGCTACAGGAGCCCACATCAATATATTTGATCGCTTGACCTATTTCAGGCACTGTATAATTTGATGGGTCTATCCAACCCAAATCGCCGCCGATGTCTTTTGTGGTTTTATCGCCGCTGTGCGTTTTAACCAAGTTTTTAAAATCGCCCAATGCAGCAGCAGAATCTTTTAAGGTGTTGGCAAAATTAAATGCGCGCTCATTGTCTTCTTGGGTGAGCTCCGGTGACATTAAAATATGGCGAACACGAATTTTATCACCTTGTTTTTCCAGCGTCTCTAAAATGTGGTAACCGAATTCCGTTTCCACAGGATCGCTGATTTGTCCCGGTTCGATGGTGAAAGCCTCTGTTTCAAAATTTTTCACCAAAGAACCACGCTTGACCCAACCCAGTTCGCCACCGTTATTTTTGGAGCCAGGATCCAGAGAATGCGCTTTGGCTAATTCGCCAAAATCTGCACCAGCTTCAATGTTGCTTTTCAACTCAGACAGAAATGAGCTGGTTGTTTTTTTTGCAGATTCGCTGGGTGTAACTGGCACCATTAAGTGCCGCACCTTGGCTTTCATGGGTAAATAGGGCAGGCTATCCTTATATGTTTTGTAGAAAATTTTCACATCAGACCGCGTAATAGCAACAGCACTCAGGAGTTGTTGCTGGTAGCGCTCAGACACCATACGGTCTTGCATATCGTACCAGAATTCCCGGCGGAAATCTTTAATGGGTTGACCCAGCGCTTTTTCTGCCTCTTCTTCCCCTCCAGCTTGTGCAACAAGCATTTGAATTTGCTGGTCAAGGGCCTGGTTAACTTCTTTTTCTTCCACGGTGATGGAATCCAGCTCAGCCATTTCAAGCATAATTTTTTGATCAATCATGGATTGAACCACAGAGTTTTGAAGTCTTAAAAAAGCATCAGGATCCACCCGGGGGTCAATGCGGTTTTGGATAGCGGTCATATTGACCATTTGGGCCAAGTCGCTTTTCAAAATAATATGATCTTCGATCACAGCAGCGACGCCATCGATATATTGAGTTTCGTTTTGGGCGAAACAAAGCGAAAGAAACACAGCAGAAATAAGTTTTTTGAAATGCATCATTATTGATAGTTTGAATTAATAAATATGTGAGTTTTTTCTTTTAGGCTGTCCAAAAGACTGGCAGATCGCACCACCTGTTTTTGTTTTAAAAGCCGTTGATAAATTTCATCATAAACGTCTTCCATCCCCCGGCGGCTCCCCTTTTTATACCGATTACGTATTTCGATCACGTGGTAGCCGTTGTCTGTCCGAATGGGACCAGCGATAGATTCTTTTTTGTTTTGAAAAATGGCACGATCCAGCTTTTTTGGCAACAATCCTTTTGTAACAGTTTTGGTTTCAACATTATAAGTTTTAAAAAGTTCATCCAAAGATTCGCCAGATTTTTTATTGGTTAACCCAGCCCGAACCACACGAGCGTCGGAACGATTTTCTGTGAAAAAATGGTGTATATAAGCCTCATCCTCCTGCCGGGTAAACCCATCGGAAAAAGAATCATAATACTGCCGGATTTCATAGTTGGTGATTTCAATATCGGCAGATGTTTTTGTTTGCAAATAGGAACTGATAATTATTTTTTTATAATAGACATCCCTAGCATTTTGCAAATGCTCATCCCGGTGAAACCCTTCTTTGGCGGCGGCCTCAAAAAAGAGGGCGTTGTCCACCCATTCGTGGATAAAACCCCGCAATCGTTCATCGGTGCGCTCACCAGGTGGGAGCAGCTTTTCCAGTTTGTTTACGGTTAACACCTGGTCGTTCACCCGAGCCAAGACGACAGACTCGTCCTTTTCTTTCACCGCACAGGACAGAAAGAAACAAAGAATTGAAATAGTATATAATGTTTTCAAGACCGCAAAATTACCTATCTTTATTCACTGAAAACAATTGCGAGGATGCCCGAACCAATTCCACGGAAGCCACAATTCCCATAGTGGAAAACGACAGGGTTAATTCATCCTTTTTGCTTTTTCCGAAGCGATGGCCTTTGTTTTCTTTATGTTGAAAAGACCCAACAGCTGCAAAAAACTTATCCATTGTTTTGTAAGGTTTTATATCATCAAAAACAAATGAGACATTTGTTTTGTTGATCAAAATTTTCGAAACAGATGAGTTCTTGAACAAGGTGCGGACCTCAGCAATAAACACTAGGTTTTTCGTCTCCTCCGGCAGCTTCCCAAAGCGGTCTTTTAACTCTCTTTTGATCGTCAATAATTCTTCGGGTTCTTCTACGGAAGACAGACGATTATAAAACCCCAATCGTTGTGTGGTGTTCAAAATATAAAACTCATTTATAAG
>CAXFCD010000112.1:0-9263 GCA_964001155.1 uncultured bacterium
AGAATCACTGTTGAAGCCAATCCCAATCCTGCGCTTAAAAATCCTGCCATAGATTTTCGAAAATTGGGCACATATAATCCAAGAAGAATCGGCGCCATGACACTGGATATCAAAATGGAGGCCATGAAGACCCAAAGTCCCAACATTTGCTCAAAAGACACCGCCATTCCAAAACCCAAGACCCAGGAAATCAAAATACCGATTCGAGTTGTTTTAATAAGTTCATCATCGGTGGCATCCGGTTTTATTGCAGGTTTATAAATATCGTAAGCCACATTGCCACCAGCCACCAAACAATAGGAATCCAAGGTGGACATTTCCGTTGACAAAACACCCGCCATGAATAGGCCTAACGCACCAACAGGCAAAGCAGCCACCATTACAGTGAGTAAGGCTGCATCCGGTGCAACATCCACCGGGAGAATCCCTTGGATAACCCCAGTTTTTGCTGCCATGGCCAAGACGGTAATCATCCAATCATAAGACCCCCAAATGAAGATACCGATCACCAAAGCATTTCGAACATTTTTATAAGATTTGGCAGCGAAAATTCGTTGATAAAATGTGGGCTCCACTAATATGGAAAGCCCTGTAGAAGCATAAATGATTATGAGCCAAATGCTAAGATCACCCATGGTATCAAAATAATTGGGCTCCAATGTGTCGATCATGACATCGAATCCCCCAATCAAATCCATGGCAAATGGAAATGCCAACGCCAACACCACACACATCATAACAAACTGGATTGAGTCAGTCAAGGCCACAGCCCAGAATCCACCTGTGAGGGTGTAAACCAAAGCAATGCCACCCAGCACCAACATCCCCATGACGCGATCCCATCCCATGATGACTTCCCCCAGCATGCCAAATCCATAAAGTGACAATGCAGGCAGCGAATAGATAAAAGATGTGATTGCACCAATGTATCGTGTGCGTTTCCCGTAATATTTATCTAAAATATCTGGGAGACTTTTAAAATCTTCATCCCTTAATCTTTGCGCCAGAAGAAAAGCAGCAATGAGGAAAAATGCATAGGTTGGACGGGCGTAGCCAAACCACGCCACAACACCATCCGTAAATGCCAACTGGGAATCACCAAATAAAACATCAATCCCATAATAAGTGGAAATAAGGGTTGTGATTAATAATGGTGTAGTAAGGGATCTGCCGGCTAAAAAGAAATCATCAAAGTCAGAATGTTTTTTGGCAAACCAAAGTCCAACACCAACCATCCCGGCGAGATAAAGAAAAATGATAATGGTATCAATAGTTGAAACTTCGTACATGGGTTATCTTTTTTTAGCCGCCAAGTGCACGAAGAAACAAAAAAGTTTTTTGAAATTTTTCATCAAATTTGACCCCTCTTTAATTCTCCCCTATTACAGGAGAGAAGATTAAAGGAAATCTGAAAAATTCTCTGTGTCACTCTGTGTTCACTGTGTTTAAAAAAATCATCTATGAAATCCAATCTAAAAAGCGATACCATTTTGCTGCAAAGGGTAAGAACCAAGGATTCTTCCGATAGAAAAACATGGTTTGATGGGCAATTTCTTCATAAGGGCTCCGTTGTTTTTCTCCTGTGATGAGTTGGCCCATTTCCGTCCCTAAATACGTAGCAATGGACAATCCGTGACCACCATATCCAAATGCATACCGAATCCCATTCACTTCCCCGATATGGGGCATGAGATCAAACGTGATGCCCAATTTGCCTGTCCAACTGTGGGTGAATTCAACATCATTCAATTCGGGGAAAACGGTTCGCACTTGTGCTTTTAGAATTGTTGCACTTTCCATGAGATTTAAGTTGGTGCTTAAATCATTTCGTCCGCCCCAGAGTATCCGTCCATCCGGAGTAAGCCGGAAATAATTCAGGAAATTTTTTGAATCATAAAACATCCTTTTTTTGGGAGATAATTTTTCCTGCAAGTCTTGGGGCAATGGTTCGCTAACTATAATGTAACTCCCAACGGGAAAAATTTTGGGTTGCATCTTTGGGACCATGGTGTCTGTATAACCATTTGTGGCTATCACCACTTCTTTTGCTTTCAGTGACCCTTTGCATGTGATGAGTTCGAAATTCCCTTTTGCGCCATGGATGTTTTCAACTCGTGTATAGGGACAAAGATTGGCACCATGTTTTTCCACAGCCAATGCTAATCCATGGACATATTTTGCTGGTTGCAGTCCGCCGCTGCTTTCATCGCTGTTGCCACCAAAATATGAATCAGTTCCAATTTCTATTTTGAGTTCTTCTTTCGGAACCAACTTTTTCTCATGACCGAATTCATCTTTCAACCATTGGTTGTAGTTCGGGAGTTCATCAAAATGGGACTGTTTGTATGCCAAGGAGCAATGGCCATTTCGTTCCCAATTGCAGTCAATATTTTCCTCAACAATGATTTGCTCTAAAAGATTAATTGCATCCATGGAAGATTGCCAAAATTCCCGGGCATAATCCATCCCATACATTTTCTTTATTTTGAAAATATCCTGTTTGAGTCCGGGAGTTGCCATACCACCATTTCTGGAACTGGCACCCCAACCAATGGCATGTTGATCCATGACTGCCACAGACATACCAGCCTTTACCAAAACACGAGCACAATTTAGACCAGTATAACCACTGCCAACGATAGCTACATCCACTTCCGCAGGGAGCTCACTATTTTCTCCCGGAATAATTTCAGGAGAAAAATCGTCCGTCCAAAAGACTTCAGTTTTCATTTTTTAAGGAAGCGCTTCCTTCACGGATTCTTCAAACTTATTCAATGTTTCATCAATAATGGTATCATCGTGTGCATCGCAAAGAAACAGGGGTTCACGAGCATCATCTTCGGCCCAAATACCGCGATCATACATATTCCCCCAAATGGCTTCGTAGAGGTCATCATCATGGTGCGCCAAGTCCCGAACTTCATGAATCGGTTTTTCTGTGAGTAAAAATCCTTGAAGGTTTGGATGGCCGGACATTTGATGGGCCAAGCCCGCATCTGTGAGCACTTGTTCCATTCCGGATTTTAATCGTGTCCCTCGTTCAGCGAGGTTTGCCAAAACAGGTGATTCATCTAAAATAGTAAGAACCGCTTTTGCAGCACCCATGGCAACTGAATTTGCGCCAAAAGTTCCGGCATGGGTTACACTGCCGCCACCGACAACATTCATGACTTCAGTATCGCCGCCAAAGGCAGCCACAGGGAAACCATTCCCGAGACTTTTTGCATAGGTTGAAATGTGAGGAATCACGCCATAAGTCTCCCGAGCGCCGCCATTGGACAGCCGGAATCCGGTTTTCACCTCATCAAAGATGAGCACCATATTATAGTCATCACAAAGTTTTCTTAAGTGAGCCAAAAATCCATCTTTCGGTTCAATCCCTGCGATATTGCCAAGACACGGTTCCACCATAATGCAAGCAATGTCACCATGATGATCTCTCACGCATTGTTCCACTGCTTCAAAATCGTTGAAGGGTAAACAAATCACATAATCTCTTATTATTTTAGGAATACCTGATCCAGCCTGAACCGGAATGGGTGAATGCCGCGAGCCAAGGGCACCAAGTGGTGAAGAAGCGGTGCTGTAAAGCACATAATCATGAGCGCCGTGATATTGTCCTTCAAATTTGATAAATTTTTCTTTGTTGGTGTAACCACGGGCTGTGCGAAGTGCATGCATGGTTGCTTCGGTTCCTGTATTTGTGAAACGCAATTTTTCCATACCGGGAACTAGTTTTTTTACTAACTCTGCGGCTTCCACTTCCAAAGGTGTTGTAGCAGCAAATGTGATGCCATTTTCAATGGCTTCCGCTACCGCTTTATTGATACGATCATCCGCATGACCCAAATTTATTGGACCCCATCCGAGACGGTAATCAATGAATTCATTTCCGTCAGCATCCCAAACGCGGGCGCCTTTTCCACGGGCAATGACAGGCGTTTCTTTATCTCCAAGGTATCTAAAATTTGAACTAACACCTTTTTCTAATACGTTTAAAGCACGATCAAAAATCGGCTGTGATTTTTCTCTTGAGTAACTCATAAGTACTCCAATTTGTTGTTTAAAGTCGCAGAGCGAATCCTCTGCAAATATGATTGTATAAAGTCGGGTGGCGAGTTGTCCGCCTGTGGAAGGGGTTTACAATGGGGGGTTCCAGGGAATGGAAGACTCCAGCCTGCACGCAAGTTCTGCATGCGGCCCAAGTGAGTCATAATACCAAAGGTTTGTTAATGGATTTTCTACCATAATCGGCTGGGAATATAAGTGAGTCCATTTGAAAAAGGCAACAGGGTTGAACCGGAAACTCATGGACAAATTCTCCCCATAGAATCTTGAAACAGTTGAGGCTACATTCTCCGCCTATGATTCTGAGAAGAAATTCAAAAAGATCAAAAATGCGCTTCATGACAGTGGTGGCTGCCATGTATGTTGTGTATTGCGGCGGACCCTACGGTATTGAGGAAGTGGTATCACAATCAGGGCCGACGTTGGCCATTTTCGGACTCATTTTTATGACAATTTTTTGGGGCATACCCGGCGTCCTGCAAAATGGTGAGCTCATTAGTGCCATCCCCATGGAAGGGGGAGTATATCAATGGTATAAAAAAAGTTGGGGGAAATATTGGGGCTTCCAGTTGGGCTGGTTGGAATGGCTCACGTGGATGTTTGATGCGGCTCTCTATCCAACTCTCTTGGCGGAATATTTTGTCATATTTATTTGGCCGGAAGCACCCTTCGCCTTTTCTTGGGGATTAACCCTAACTGTGATTTGGCTTACCGTAATTATTAATGCTCGAGGCATTGAAACTATGGGGCCATTGTTCAATGTTTTGGTTTGGTTTCAAATTTTACCTGTGGTCATATTTATTTATTATGGATTTGGACTCATTGATTTGAATGTGTATTCATCCCTTCATTTACCACCGGAATCAGATTTAACCACTGCTTTGGTTTTTGCTCTGATATTTGGTCTTTGGAATTTTTCCGGTTACAGTGGACTGGCCTCGGCGGCAGAAGAAATTGAATCGGTTGAATCCAACTATCCAAAAGCATTAATGGTAACACTTATTTTCGCATTATTCACCTACACACTGCCTCTTATGATTGGGATCGCGACTGATCCGAATTGGTTTCAATGGAATGAAGCGCAGTTGAATTTAGTTGCGCTGACATTGGGAGGCACCGCATTTGCATGGTGGTTTAGCTTGGCGGCTCAATCTGCAAATTTTGGACTCGTCAACGGAGAAATGCTCCTCATGTCCCGCCTGTTAAAATCCATTACGGATGATGGGCATCTCCCCTCTCCCATTTCTAAAAAGAGTGACCAATTTGGCACACCCTTAGGCGCTTTGGTGACACAGGGGTTGATATTGAGTGTCATGACATTCGGCATGAATTTCGTGGATCTGTTAGTGGTGGGAACGTGGATGAGTATTCCACTTTATATCGTTGGGTTTTTTGTTTTTATTTCGCTGCGGTACACTCAACCCAATCTGCACAGGCCTTTCAAAGTTCCCGGTGGACTGATTTTGCCTTGGGTGATTGTTATAGTACCAACCCTCATTGCTCTGTTTATTTTCATTTATACACCGAACAAATACCTGGCAGAAGCAGTGCCACTTCTATTGTCCGGATTTGTGATTTATTGGGTGTGGAACCGGTTTAAATCCTAAATAGAAAACGGTAATTTCATCCCTCATTTATGAAGAAAAAAGCAGTCATATTATTGTCCGGTGGATTGGATTCCACCACTTGTCTCGCCATAGCCAAAGATCATGGTTTTGATCTCTATGCCCTTACAGTGAATTATGGTCAGCGACATGTATTTGAACTTTATTCGGCAAAAAAAACAGCAAAGCAATTCGGTGTAGAGAAACATGCTATTTTAGATGTTGATATTGGTCAATTCGGTGGCTCTGCTTTGACCGATAATATTGGCGTCCCAAAAGATCGAGATGAATCATCCATGACAAATATTCCCATCACTTACGTCCCGGCAAGAAATACGGTTTTTTTATCTATGGCATTGGCTTGGGCAGAAACCTTAGGCGCATTCGATATTTTTATTGGCGTGAATGCATTGGATTATTCCGGGTATCCCGATTGTCGTCCTGAGTTTATTGAATCCTTTGAACAAACTGCCAACCTTGCCACAAAAGCAGGTGTGGAAGGAAATCAATTCAAAATTCATACACCATTGATTGATTTAACCAAAGCAGAAATCATCCAAAAAGGGATTGATTTGGGTGTGGATTATGGACTCACTTCCACGTGTTATGATCCTAAAGAAAATGGGAATCCCTGTGGACATTGTGATGCATGCACTCTGCGTTTAAAAGGATTTCAAGATGCTGGGTTGGAAGATCCGCTGAATTATGTGTAATTCGTAATCATGTACTCCGTTAAAGAAATTTATTTTACACAACAAGGCGAAGGATTCCATACAGGTCGTGATGCAGTCTTTCTACGATTCGCCGGATGTAATCTTTGGACAGGATTGGAGAAAGATCGCGAAGGCGCAATCTGTGATTGGTGTGATACAGATTTTGTGGGAACCGATGGCCCTAACGGTGGAAAATATTCAGCGGTTGATGTTGCCAAAAAAATAAAATCACTTTGGCCAATTGAAGCAAAAAACCCTTTTATAGTTTGTACCGGTGGAGAACCCCTCCTCCAAATGGATGATGATTTTATTTCTGCTGTTCATGCCGGTGGATTTGAGATTGCTATTGAAACAAATGGCACAAAGATCCCACCGAAAGGGATTGATTGGATTTGCGTGAGTCCGAAGGCCAATGCAGAATTCATTCTAAAAAAAGGGAATGAGTTAAAATTTGTTTATCCTCAATGTGGCGTGAATCCTCGGCAACATGAAGGATTGGACTTTGATCATTTTTTCATTCAACCCATGGATGGCCCAAATCAAACAGAAAATATAGAATTGGCCAAAACATTCGTAGCTAAACATCCCAAATGGAAATTGAGTCTGCAAATACATAAAATTCTGGGTATTCCGTAACAGATGGAGACTAACCCAAAGTAAAAACCATTTTAATGGTTTACTTTCATTTTTTCCACCTAAAGAAGACTCGTAAATTTTAATATGGATGTAACAAAAACTTTTTCAATCGAGGCTGCCAGATCTCTCCCAAATCTACCTGAAGGACACCCCTGCAAAAATGTCCATGGCCACTCATTTAAGATTACACTAACCATATCCGGCGATGTAGATCCACACACTGGATTTGTTATGGATTTTGGTGATATTGATGCCGTATTCAAGCCAATCCAAGATCAAATTGACCACGCTTATTTAAATGATATTAACGGGTTAGAAAATCCATCCAGTGAACATTTATGCATATGGATTTGGAAACGATTGAAACCTAAATTAAATGGTTTATCTCAAATTGAGATTAATGAAACCGATACCACCGGTTGTATTTATACTGGAACTATTATAAAATAAATCGCACATTTTGAATTGTTCCTATGCTTATTTTCTTCGTTCTAAAAGTATTAAATAAACCGTGGCTATTCGCAACTTTTACGCCTTGAAAAAAACCAAATTTACTGTGTCAAAAATGCACGCCGTATTTCATAATAATTCCAAAGGAGAGAAAAGTGCCTAAAGCAGAAGGACATTCATTTGAATTTGGTGACGAAAGCCATATTAATCCTGATTTTTTGGAAGTTTTTAATTTTGACAGTCCAAACCAATACATTAAAACAGAAACGGAAGAATTCAGTGCAGTGTGTCCCTTCAGCGGACTTCCGGATTTGGCTTATGTGAAGATTGAATATTTCCCCACCGGCGGAAAATGTATTGAACTGAAATCATTGAAATACTATTTTGTCAGTTTCCGGAATGTAGGCATTTACCAAGAAGCTGCCACCAAACGAATATACGATGATTTGAAAGCTGCATTGGACACAAAACAGATTATGGTAACTACTATCTATAACATTCGCGGTGGATTTGAGACCAGTTGTGTGGAAGGATCGCTGGAATAAAAATCGCTTTATCTGTGACTTATAATTGGGAATAAATATGGCAGATTTACACAATCAGATTTTAACAGCCATTGAGTCTTCCAAAGATGAAATCATTTCTTTCATCCAAACTTTGGTCCAGTCTCCCAGTTTGGCCAATGATGAAGGACCCGTTCAAAATATAATATTTGACAAACTGAATCAGCTGGGACTGGCCACTAAAAAAGTCCCCGTTCATTTTGATGCAATCCAAGATCACCCTGCATTTTGTGATGATGGATTTTCTCCTGGAACACGAACCAATGTAGTTGGGCATTGGAAAAATGGCCAAAGCCGCTCCCTTATTTTAAACGGTCATGTGGATGTGGTGCCTACAGGCCCAGAATCTGTCTGGAATGAATCCCCTTGGTCCGGATCGGTAAATGATGGGCGCATTTATGGCCGTGGCTCCTGCGATATGAAAGCAGGTTTAGCATCGGGGATTTTTGCAATTCAGGTTCTTCAATCCATTGGATTTAAACCCGATGGGAATGTCATGGTTCAATCGGTGGTGGGCGAAGAGTCCGGTGGTTGTGGCACATTAACCAATATTGTGAAAGGTTATCATGGAGATGGCGTGGTTATACTAGAACCCACATCATTAAAAATGAGCCCTATTCAATCTGGGGCTTTGACATTTCGACTCACCATTCCCGGGCGAGCCACCCATGCTGCCATGCGGTGGGATGGGGTCAGCGCTATTGAAAAATTCAACCTAATCCACCAATCAATATTGGATTTAGAAAAACACCGGCATCAATCCTTTGAAGTGCAATATTACGAATCCCCGGATCGTGTGGCCCCCATTAATATTGGCACCATCAAAGGTGGAGACTGGCATTCAACTGTCCCCGAATCTGTAATCGTAGAAGGTAGGTTTGGCGTCTACCCTGGCGAGACCACACAAGATGCCCGAGATGCATTTGAATCTCATATCCAAAATATTTCCAATAAAGATACTTGGCTAAAAAATAATCCACCAGTTATTGAATGGTTCGAGGGGCAATTTGAATCGGGCCAAACACTAGTTGATCATCCACTGATTCAAACCCTGACGGACAGCTTTGTTCAAACCGTTGGCGATGCACCCATTTTAGAGGGTGTTACCTATGGATCTGACTTGCGCCTCTTCACAAATCATGCACAAATTCCCGCCGTTCTTTTTGGCCCCGGAGACGTTCGTCTCGCCCATGCGGCCAATGAATTTGTAGAAATTGAAGAAGTATTAA
>CAXFCD010000113.1:0-1513 GCA_964001155.1 uncultured bacterium
GGTTGCCATGCTCATCTTTTAAAATAATGCCGCCAACCGGGTCCGGCGTATCGGCGGAGATGCCGGCTAGCTCCAGTGCTTTACTATTGGCCAAGCCCATATGCCCATCCAACCTTCCTAAGAAAACTGGATGATCCAGCACTACATCATCGATCCAGCTTTTGTCCGGATATTGGCCGCCCCACATTTCATGATCCCAGTCCCCTCCTTCCATCCACGTGTTCTTCTCAATGGTTTCAGCATGAGCAGCAATGCGTTTTTGGAATTCTTCTTTCGATGTTACATCTCGAAGATTTACGCTTGAAAGCTGAAACCCGCCGCTCATAAAATGGACATGATTATCAATAAATCCCGGGGTGACAAATTGGCCATTTAAATCAATAAGTTGGGTTGCTCTTTTTTTATGGGATAATGCGTTTTTATCTCCGCCAACAAAAATAATTTTCTCGTTTTCTACAACAATGGCTGTTGCGAGTGGGTTGCTTTCATCGCCGGTCCAAATGGTTCCATTATAATAAATTTTATCTGCGGGTTTGGCTAGGCAAATCACGACCAGTAATAAAATTGAAAGTGTCTTTTTCATTTTTGTTCTTTTAGTTTTTATTTTGGAAAGGGTAATGCATGGCGGTTCTTTTGTGTGTTCAAGCTTTCTATGTGTTTGGGTGTTGGTGTTTTAACAAACACGTGAACATTTAATAGTCTATTTCTTCTTCACCACCACGATGGTAATATCGTCTTGAGGTGGGCCGCCGCCTAGCCAATTGTCTCCTAAATCCAATAATGAATTTTTCATGGTTTCTACATCTTCGTTTTTGTTGTTGCTGATGCAATCCATGACGGCTTCGTAACCCAACATGTCCCCATTGGCGCTGACTGCTTCTGGTAACCCATCAGACAAAAAGACCAGTGTGTCACCGGAAACAAAGTCATATTCTTCTTGGTTGTAGTGCTCGCCTTGCATGCTGCCTAAGGGTAGCCCAACCTGAAGAACTTCTTTTACTTCTCCGCTGGAAGACACACAATGGTAGGCTGGCGGCATTCCGGCGGATGTAAACTGAACTTGGCCATTCTTAAAATAAGAGACATTCAATGCCATGCGATTATATCCTAACTCAATATTCTTAATAACTCTGTTTAGCCGGTTTGTAATCTGATCCGTAGGGATGGCGGGGATCCCATACAAGCCCGCTTTGGTAATGCTCACCATCATCCCGGCTGTCATGCCGTGGCCTGTTGCATCACCGCACACCACATAAAGAGACCCGTCGTTTTGTTCGAAAAAATCGTAATAATCGCCACCAACTTCTGTGGATGTTTTAATCACGGCCGCTATATCAAAATTGGGTGTATCGGGCATTTTCTTTGGTAACATGTCCAGTTGAAATTGGCGAGCTTCTTCCAATTCTTTTTCTTTGCGTTTTTCTTCCGATGCTTTCGCGTGGGCTTCTTTTTGATATTTTACATAATAGGCAAATATTCCAAGAACCGTAGCAACATACATTAGATAAGCCCA
>CAXFCD010000114.1:0-1579 GCA_964001155.1 uncultured bacterium
ACCGCCTGAACGCAACAATAATCAAATTCGATTCCTTGACCGATCCGATTTGGACCGCCCCCTAAAATGATGACCTTCTTCCCTTCCAAAGGTTCGATCTCATTTTCTTCATCATAGGTAGAATAACAATAAGGCGTTTGGGCTACGAATTCAGCCGCACAGGTATCCACCACTTTGTAAGATGGAAAAACCTTTTCATCCTTCCGTTGTTGGCGAATTTCCATTTCTGTCTTATTCAGAAAACGACCGATTTGTTTATCAGAAAATCCGTCATGTTTTAATTCCTGTAGAGATGTCACACGGTCGGTCTCTACCGAATTCATATCTACGATCATTTTGATTTGATTCAAAAACCATGGATCGATTTTTGTGATCTGAAAAACATCATCCACCGATTGCCCTTCCAAAAATGCCTGTCGCACTTTCAATAACCGGAAGCTGGTGGCATATCGCAAAGTGGACATATCCAATGTTCGGGCACGACTTACATCCGGATCACCTTCCGCCGGTGGCTTGGATTCCAATCCATCCAATCCCACTTCCAGAGAACGGAACGCTTTTTGGAATGATTCCCGGAATGTTCGTCCGATGGCCATGACTTCTCCCACACTTTGCATTTGTACGCCAAGGTGGCCGGATGCTGATGGGAATTTCTCAAAATCGAAACGTGGAATTTTTGTAATTATATAATCGATGGTTGGTTCAAAGGCGGCTAACGTTTTTCCAGTAATATCGTTTGGCAGCTCATCTAATGTATAGCCCACTGCTAATTTTGCTGCAACTTTTGCAATGGGAAATCCTGTGGCCTTGGATGCCAAGGCAGACGACCTGCTCACACGTGGATTCATTTCAATTATAATGCATCGGCCATTTTCTGGGTTCACCGCAAATTGCACATTGGATCCGCCGGTCTCCACGCCGATGGTCCGCAAACATTGGATGGCCCAATTTCGCATTTGTTGATATTCTTTATCTGTGAGCGTCATGGCAGGGGCAACCGTGATGGAATCGCCGGTGTGAACGCCCATGGGATCCACATTTTCGATAGAACAAATAATGATGGCGTTGTTCGCTTTGTCTCGAATCACTTCCAATTCATATTCTTTCCAGCCCAACAACGATTCTTCGATCAACACTTCTGTGATTGGGCTGGCATGCAATCCATTTTCCACCAGATCTTGAAATTCATCAAAGTTGTATGCCACCGATCCGCCGGTGCCACCCATGGTGAATGATGGGCGAATAATGATGGGAAATTGTATGGTATCCAAAAGTGCTTCCGCTTCTTGCCGCGAGTTCACAAATCCACCTTGTGCGGTGTCGATCCCGATCTCGTCCATGGCTTCTTTGAACCGTTCTCTGTCTTCCGCTTTGTCGATGGCGTCCAATTGGGCACCGATGAGTTGAACGCTATATTTTTCCAGGATACCTTCTTTATGGAGCGACATGGCAAGATTCAGCGCAGTCTGTCCGCCAACGGTCGGCAGGATGGCATCGGGGTTTTCTTTTTGAATAATGGCTTCAACATATTCCGGCGTGATGGGCTCGATGTACGTTGCATCTGCAAGGTTGGGGTCTG
>CAXFCD010000115.1:0-2510 GCA_964001155.1 uncultured bacterium
ATTTTAAATTATTTGAATTAGGAAGTATTCATAAAAAGATAAATGAGGATAAATATGTAGAACAGAATCAATTAGTAATAGCATGGAATGTAAATGATTTAAGAGATTGGAAGCAAAATTCTAATTTTGATATATATACTATAAAAGGAGAGCTAAATCATTTCTTTGCTTCTTTCGGTTTAGATGCTGATTATTCATATAATGAAGAAGTTATATCTATTAATATAAATAAAACTACTATAGGAACATTTGTAGATTCTCATGTTCTAAATTCGAAAATATTAAGAAAATGGATTCGACGTTTCGGGATGAGAGACGTACCCGAATTCAGTTCCCAATCCCTCAAAAAACTTCAAAAGCTGGAAAAAATTCCAACTTGGAATGAAAAAGCTGATGGATTCAATGCTAAAAAATCGGAACAGAAGCGAGTGATTCTGATTCAGGATGCTTTCACCAGTTTCTATGAATCAGGATTGATCATCGAATTTTACCATCTGCTGAAAAAGCTTGGACTACATGTTTTTCTGGCACCTTTTCATGAAAACGGGAAACCCCTTCATGTAAAGGGATTTCTCAATCAATTCCAAAAGGTCGCAGAGAAACAGGCCTCATGGCTTGAAAAAATCGCATCATCAGGGATTCCCTTGGTTGGCATCGAACCGAGTGTCGTGCTTACGTATCGGGATGAGTATCCTGAAATCCTGATGAATGACGATTTGAATTTTAATGTGATGTTGCCTCAGGAATTTCTGCTCGAACAACTTCATCTCCTCCAATCTCACCGTCCCAGAGAATCTGAAACATTTTCTTTGCTCGGACATTGTATGGAAAAAACCGGGGCTTCCGCATCTCAGACCCAATGGCTGGAAATCTTCCAGGCATTGGGACAGGAATTAAATCTGATTGAAGTAGGTTGTTGTGGAATGGCAGGAACTTACGGTCATGAAACAGAACACTTTGAAGAATCAAAAGGGATCTATAAGATGAGTTGGCAGAAACATTGCCGGGGAGATTCAAATTTAGGAAATCAACTATTAGTCAGCGGATTTTCATGCAGATCCCAAATTGAACGATTTGAAAATTTCCGTCCCCTTCATCCGATTCAAGCGCTAAATCAAATGATCTAATGTTTGGATCTCATTTTTTACTTCCCTAGCAACTGGCCTTTGATTTTTTGCTTAAAACCCTAAAGGATCCTGATCATCGAAGAATAATGTTGTTTCCGCAGTAATGAATGCTTTCCCGCGAATTTTTGGAATGATCCTATTCGTGTTATGCGGATCCTCTTCATAAGAAGCCTGGAAAGTTGATCCGGTAATACTCTCCTGGATCCAAGTTTGACCGGGCTTAAGTTTTCCCTCTTCCGCGAGACAAGCCAATTTCGCACTGGTTCCGGTTCCACACGGTGAACGGTCATAAACCCCTCCTGGACAAAGTACGAAATTTCTTGAATCAGCTTGAATTGATGAGGGTGGACTAAAGAGTTCAATATGATCAACCTTTGGATACCCTGCGTCATGTAATGCGTTCCTGACCTCGATGGTAAAATCCGTTAGTTCTTTTTGATTGGAAAGAAAAAGTTCAAATCCGTGATCTTCGCATAGGAAAAACCAGTTGCCACCCCATGCGATATCACCATGAATTGTTTTTCCCCCCGTAATTTCTAGGGAGAGGTTTTTTATTTCACGAAAACTTGGGACATTCCAAACGGTTACAGAATGGTCTGTGTGGAGTTCTGCTTCGACGACCCCGGCAGGGGTTTCCACCATATGCCTTCCGGGTTGAATCCGCCCAAGGTGAGCAAGTGTGATCATCAGACCAATGGTACCGTGCCCACACATTCCCAACACTCCGACATTATTGAAAAAAATCACACCACATAAACACTCTTTGGATTGCGGTTCCATAAGTAGTGCACCCACCAATACCTCAGAACCCCTGGGTTCATTGATCAATGCTGAACGAAAGTGGTCAAACTCGGTGACAAAACGATCACATTTTTCAGAGATCGACCCCTCTCCAAGTTCGGGCCCGCCGACAACCACTACCCTTGTCGGTTCGCCTTCAGTGTGAGAATCAATCACTTGAACGGTTTTCATAGTATTGATGAATTTTCTTCATTAAATTGAAAACTTAGGAAAACCACCGATGCATTTTTCCGGATCCTTCATTTTGCTATCAAATCGCTTCCACTGTTTTCTGCCTGCTGGTCATCATCGAGAAGATAACAGAAACCAGAGAAAAACCGATCAGAACCTGAATCCCATGATTAAAGCTTTCATATCCTCCTGCCAACACCACCAAACTTCCGCTAAGAACACCAAAACCCATCTGAACTGCGCCAAGCATTCCTGAAGCACTTCCTGCCAGATGTCCAGCCGCATAAACTGCTCCCATCGACCCATTTCCAATCACCAATCCTGCAGAAATTCCATAGATCATTGACGGCAAAGCAATCCAGAGAGGATGCATCCATCCTAGGAAATCAACTCCCAACAGAGCCACCATGG
>CAXFCD010000116.1:0-2284 GCA_964001155.1 uncultured bacterium
ATGAATCGAAGGATAAGTTTTTAAATTACCCCATCCCAAAACAGATTGTAGAAGCATGGGAGAAGGTTAATGCTTAAACCAATCATCATTCAGAACGAATGAAATGAGTGCCTGCCTGTTGGTAGACAGAAAGAATCTACATGATTAACTGAAATTTCTTATATTTGAAAAAACTAGGATATTTTATCTTTCTAAACCACCCCTCCGTCCCCTCCTTAGAAAAAAGGGGACGGGTGTACTCAGATCGAACTATTAAACTGGATTTAGGGGCGGTTTTTAAAAATAATGAAATTTCTATGAATGACAATCGAACCCTATCATTAGTAGATTCTTAGATAACAATCACTGGTAGAATAAACAATTATATTGTATGAATTTCATTAAAAATAAATTCTGGAACTACATGTCCAAAAAAGCAGGCGAATTGGGCCACGAACCTGCTCCCATTTTAGAAAATGAACCGGAACGGCTCAACGATTTAGAATCTCTGGGAATTGTTGAAAAAAACATCCGAAAAGACCAACGATTTTCATCGCTGCCCAGATTGGCATCGTACCTCACCACATGTCCACAAGCCTGGATCAATATTATTGATAAAGATACGCAGCATTGCAAGGCGGACTTTGGACAGAATTCGGTTTTATCATACATGACCAGAGAAATTCCCCGGGGACTCACCACCTGCCAATTTGTGATTAATAATAATTGCGAACCTTTAGTTATCGAAGATTGTACCGTGGATGATCGAACTAAACTTTTGGCAGAATCAAGTGGAAATGCTTTCCCAAAATTTTATGCCGGAAGTCCCATTGTGAGCAAAAATGGATTTATTTTGGGTACATTTTGCGTCATGGATGAAGAACCCCGATCCATCACCCACGAACAATTGGACGGACTTCGGCTATTGGCAGATCAATTTGTAGAATTATTGGATACACGTCCACAAATGACCGAAGAAGTGAGACAGGAAGAAAAATTGGTTGTCACCGGTGAATATTATTCTTTGGCAACAATTTTGTTCGCAGACTTTGTGGGATTCACCCAAAAATCAGAAGAAGTCCAGCCGGGAGAATTATTGGAAATTCTCAGTTCCTATTTTAACGGTTTTGATCAAATCATGGAGCGTTTTGGGCTCAAGAAAGTGAAAACCATTGGCGATGCTTATATGGCTATCGGCGGTGTCCCTGATAAAAATTCTGACCATGCCACACAAGTGTGCAAAGCAGCACAAGACATGATGAAATATGTGAATGGCATGGGCGTTCAGCAGGAGGCACTGGGAAAAGATGCATGGAAACTCCGGATAGGGATTAATACGGGTCCTGTCATCGCCGGGAATACAGGTGATAATTTTGATATTTGGGGTGATGCAGTGAATGTTGCTTCGAGACTGGAAAGTTCCGCAGAAACTGGTAAAATCCAAATCTCAGATAAGACAAAACAATTCCTACCTAATACAGTGAAAGTTACATTTCGTGAAAAAGTTAATTTAAAAAATAAAGGTGAGATAAATACGTTTTTCCTTGATGAAATCTGATGCGAACTATAACATCAAATAATTTGCTGTATTTGCATCTTGCGCTTTTATTCACTGGGTGCTTTAACCGTTCAATTAAAGCAGATGGATTAGACCATAATTCTTTTAGATATTTTCTTGGAGTCGCATCGGCTCAAAATTTTCAAAAACAAATTTCATAAATCCAAAACGCAACTTTTGCTTACTGCAACAATTGATCGCGGCGCAACATCCAAATTCACTGCAGATTTATTTAGCTGTTATATGGATGTTAGAAATTTGTGTTTTAATGGACAAAATTGGGTTGACTTTTATCGATCCCCAGAATTCAAGGCAGACATGGACTTAATTGCTAATGATATAAAGGATGAAATTTTATTGACCATGCGGCAGTTTTGAGAAAAAAGCTAAGGATTTACTGGGCTAGAGATATCTGAATCTTATATAACGAAATTTATATATTAATTTATTAAATCAACCTAGAGATAAATGCTAAAAGAAATGAGAAAAAGTTATTGTTTTAGCTTGACTTCCTTTCTGATGATGACCTATGTTTGAGCCAAATTTTTGGAACTAATAGTCGGTTTAGACCACAAAATACATTAAACACAAGTCTTGGGATAAAATATAATACACCGTGACCACGGTGTCTTTCTATCCTTTTCCAAAAATACTTCTTAATACATAACTCTCTAATGGAGGCTATATAATGAAGCGAATTTCGCGATTAGTTGCCTTGGCGATGCTCATGTCCTTTTCATGGGCCCA
>CAXFCD010000117.1:0-3657 GCA_964001155.1 uncultured bacterium
GAAATGGCAAATAGAAAGAATATTAAACAAAGGATTATAATTTGATTGATTTCCATAATCATGTTTTACCGAATGTGGACGATGGATCAGAATCTTTAGACATGTCATTGGCCATGTTGGAACATGCCGCTGAACAAGGAATCACGGACGTGGTGAATACAGTTCATTACCAACATCCAAAGGTAGAGACTGAAGACATTTCCTATGATAGAATTCAAAAAGAAGTTGATCGGCTACAAAAAGAATTGGATAAAAATGGTATCCAAATAACGCTCCATAGTGGTGCCGAAGTTTTCTTTCTTCCAAACCTTCTTCAAATCAAAGATGATCCTCTTTCAACATTTTCCCATGGAAAATACATGCTGATTGAGTTTCAAGTTCATCAATTCCCTGAAAATTATAAATCACAATTATTTGATTTAAAAATGTCCGGTGTAACACCAATTATTGCTCATCCGGAAAGATATAAACCGGTCCAGGATGATATAAATATTGTTGCAGAATTGTTGGCTGCAGGATGTATCATCCAAGTGGATGCGGGCAGTCCATTAGGGTATTTGGGGTCCGGTTCACAAAAAGCCTCAGAACAAATTATTAAGAATGGCTGGTGTCAAATCTTAGGGTCCGATTCTCATAATAATGAAAGAAGAAATTTTTGTTTAAAGGAAGCTGTAGATTTGATTCAACTTTGGGATGGAAATGGAATTGATGAGTTGGTCCTAAAAAATCCCATGGCTGTTATAAAAGGTCAACCAATCCTCGTAGATTTTGAATATGCTGTCGAAAATGACCCAAATTTCTTTTCTCGGATAAAACATAGAATTGGATTAACTTGATCGCTGATGAAAAAAATTAAAATACCGTTCATCCTCCTAATCTTTGGTATATCCATCGCACAGGATGATGCGCCTCAAACGCCTCGTTTTTCTGATTATCAAATTTCCAGCGAGCGATACTTAACCGATGATAAAGGCAATATTATGATGTATGTCAACGTCTGGGGGCAGGTTGGAAATGCAGGGCATCATTTGGTTTATGAGGGCATTGATTTAGCCACCCTCATTTCTGTTGTTGGCGGTCCTCAACCCGGTGCAAATTTGAAAAAAACCAGGATTTACAGAGAAGTCCCTGATGAAAATGGAACCTTGGTTTATCATATTGATCTCCGTCAATTTATTGAATCCGGTAATCGATCTAAATTCATCAAGATTAAACCAAATGATACGATCATTGTCCCCAAAAAGCCGGTTGCTTATTTTTTAGAGCAAGTGGGGACCATCAATACCGTATTAAGTTTAATTAATCTTTATTTTCAGGTCATGAATTAATGCAGGAATACCAAACCCAATTACAATCCAATGGGCAGATGCAACAATGGCAGGATAGTGAATTATCTATTCGTGATTATATTGTCATCTTGCGGCTCCACCTTAAGAAAATAATTTTTCTGGGATTGCTTGGCTTAGGTTTTGCATTTTATCAAGTGTTGACTGTGCCTCCATCTTACACAGCAACTGCCACAGTTGTGGTCCAAGAAAAACCCGGTGCAGGAATGATCATGGATTTGACAGGGAACCGGGATCGAAACAGAATGACGAATGAAATGCAGCTTATTCGGTCACGAAGCGTTGCCAAGGCAGCCATAAAAGAAATTTGGCCCAATAAGAAAAACAATCTCGCCTTATTTGGTTCCTATCCTTTTTATCCTCGGGGTAAGCGAGCAAGACAAATGGCAAAAGAAATCTTTACACTTGGTTTGTATGATCCCAACTCTGATTTACCCTTACAATACAATGAGGATTACTCCGATAAGATTGGCGAGAGATTTGCCGGTAGTCTCATCGGAAGGTTAAATGTTAATAACAGGCAAGGGACTAACATCATTGATATATCCTATACCGGTGTTTGGCCGATGGAAGCACAATTGATTGTAAATACTGTCGCAGATGTGTATCAAAGGTTGGATCAAAAATGGAGTGGAGAGAAAGCGCATAACTCTGTTCAGTTCCTTCAAGATCTCGTTCAAAAGCAAGAGGATAAACTCCGAGATGCGGAAAAAAAACTCACCCATTTTAAAAAACAGGAACGCATGTATGACTTGGATGGCAATGCCATCGCCATCACTGGACAAATAGCAGGGATTGAAACAGAAATTTATAATGCTACATCAGAAATCAATATTCGCCAGGAAAAATATAATCATTTAAAATCCAAATTATCTAAGGATGAAAAGAATCTAGCCGAACAACTGATGAACAATATTAATGTTCAGGTAATTTCCTTGCGAAATGAAATTAGTCAACTGGAAGCAGGATTGATTCAAAATATTGCTCAATATGGTGAAGAGCACGGCGCCGTGCAGGATCTGAAATCGAAAATGATGGGTTTAAAATCCCAGTTGAATACAAAGGTGAAAGAATTAACAAAACAGGGAATTACAGTCCAGGACCCACTACAAGCTAGACAAGATATTGTTACGGAACTCATCGCCCTTGATTCTGAGATTATGGGCTACAAATTGAAGAATAATGAGTCAGAAAATTTGCTCATAGTTTATGAAAATAAATTGGATTCCTTACCGCCAAAACAACTGGAATTTTCCCGTTTACAAAGAAATAATGCCGTTTTAAATCAAAATTATTCTTTACTAAGGCAAAAATTGGAAGAAGCAAAAATCAATGTAGCCTCTCAGGTGGGGAAAGTACAAATCGTTGATTATTCTAGGGTACCAGGAAATTCAGGTCAAAACCATAAACGAACAATCCTTATGGGATTAATTTTTGGACTGGGAGTTGGTATTGCCTTAGCCTTTGGATTGGAATTTTTAGACAATACCATTAAAACTACTAATGATATTGAACGTAAAAATTTATCTGTTTTGGGTATAATTCCGTCCATTGGTGAAGAATCATTAAAGAGAAATAAACCATTTTTCTTTGGGGGAGAAGCACTCTCTAGTTCAAAATCCAGTCGCAAACTGAAACGTCGACTTATCACAAGGGAGGATCCAAGATCTCCCGTGTCTGAAGCTTATCGGAGTTTGCGGACAAGTTTGCTCTATAACACAGCCGATAAAAAAATTAAGTCCATTCTAATTTCCAGTGCTGGGCCGGGAGAAGGAAAAACAACAACCGTTGCCAATTTAGCGATTACCTATGCGAATTTGGGGAAGAGAACAATTTTGATTGATACGGATTTAAGGCGGCCCGTTGTGCATAAGGTGTTGGATTTGAATAAAGAACCGGGAATTACAGATTACCTATCAGGAAATACAGATGATTTTAATGGTTTGGTACAACCCACGTCGATTGAAAATCTCTCCGTTGTACCATCCGGGATCATTCCACCGAATCCATCTGAATTGTTAGGCTCGAAACGGATGTCTGACTTACTGAAAAAATTAGAAAATGAGTGGGATATGATTTTATTGGACAGTCCACCATTGGTTGCAGTCACAGATGCTACCATGGTGTCCAAGGAAATTGACCAAATTGTTATGGTTGTAAAAGTTGGGCAGACAGATAAAAAAGCATTTGATCATACCATTACCTCATTGAGAAATGTGCAAGCACCATTAGGCGGTGTAATCCTGAATGCTGTTACGCATAAAAACAGCTATGGGTCTTACTATTATTATTACCAGTATTACCACTATTA
>CAXFCD010000118.1:0-4118 GCA_964001155.1 uncultured bacterium
GGATGAATTGGTTAAATCCAAAGGTTTGGGAAATCATTATTTAACAATTGTCCCCGGTGCAGCTTGGCGGCAAAAACAGTGGTCGGTAAACAAGTATATTGATTTCATTCAACAGGTTGATAAACACGTAATATTATTGGGTGCAATGAAAGATAAGGTTTGTTTCCAGATTAAAGAAAAAATCCCGACAGTGCTCAATCTGGCAGGCAAAACATCCCTGCGTCAAGCATTGGCAGTGTTGTCCAATTCGATGCATGTGATTGGCAGTGATACCGGATTGGTTCATGCAGCAGAAGCTTTGGGAGTTCCTGTCACAATGATTTTGGGTCCAACATCAGTCGAAACAGGTGCCGGTGTTCTTTTGGATGGTTCATCAACGATTGAAAAAGATCTTTGGTGTCGTCCGTGTTCCCAAAATGGGAACCGTCCTTGTTATCGTAAATCCCAGGTTTGTATGGATAATATTCATGTGGATGATCTTCTGAATTCAATTCCTGAAACATTATCATGAAATTAATTTGGCTTTTTGTTTATAACTTTTTTTTGTACCCGTTGTTATTTATAGTCGGGTGTGTACTTTGTTTATTTGATGCCAAATTAAAGCAGGGTGTTCGGAATAAATTTGATTCCATTCCCAAATTAAAGGGATACTTTAATAAACTTCACTCTACAAAAGTTATTTATTGGTTTCATGCTGCTAGTTTGGGTGAATTCTATCAGGTTCGCCCTGTGATGGAAGGATTAAAAGATGTGGAACCGGAGGCAGTCTTTATAGTGAGTTTTTCATCGCCTTCTGGCTATGAGAATGCAAAAAGCGATAACATTGATCTTCGGCTCTATATGCCTTTCGATTTTCCCTGGAGTGTGAGCAAAGCATTAAAAATTGCCAAACCTAAAAAAGTTATATTTGCTTCCTATGACATTTGGCCCAATATGGTTTGGATCGCAGAAAACATGCAAATCCATACCAATATTTTTGCTGCGAGAGTGAAGGACAACTCCTTAAAATTAAAAACCGGTTTTCGGAGTTTTTATCGATCAGTCTATTGTGCTATGTCTACCATTTATACAGTGACTGAAAAAGATTATCACCGTTTGAGATTTATCATCGGTGGCCAGAATAAACCAACCCTCCGTGCTTTAGGGAATCCACGGTACGATATGGTCAAACAAAGTGCCGATGAATTTACTCAAGAACATCAACAATCTGTTTTGTCTCGGGATAAAAGAATTATAATAGGAAGTGCCCATGCCGAAGATGATGAATTTTTGATTCCGGCTTTGACATCTTTGATGGGGTCAAATCCTAATTTAAAAGTGCTGTATGCACCCCACGAACCCCACGAACCGGACATTGATCGGATACAAAAAATGTTTTTAGAATTGGGGATTGAATCCACTGTTTTTAAGCAGAAGTTTTCATTGAAATTGCCTCATGATCGTGTTGTGATTTTGGGAATCGTGGGCGTATTATCTAGACTATATTGGCAAGGACAAGTAGCCTATGTGGGCGGCGGATTCTCAACGGGAATCCATAATGTGATGGAACCTGCCATCGCTCGTTTACCGATAATATTCGGCCCAAAGTATCATCATGCCCATGAAGCAGAAGAATTATTAGAAAACGAAGGTGGTTTTTGTATTCAAACTGGGGATGAATTTCAATCTATTCTGGAAAAACTAATGCAAGATCAGAGTTTTTTTCTGGATGCTAGTTTTGCCGCAACAAATGTGATCCACAAAAACCTTGGCTCCTCCACTCGCATTATCCGGAGTTTGATTCGTGACTGATTTTCAATTCAGGGTTCGGTTTGAAAAATTTCAATCCAAAACCAAGATTATCAATTTCACATCCGGGATTCATGTGATCTATGGTGAGAGCGGCGTTGGCAAAAGCGCTTTTCTATCAAGTTTTGAAAATGCAAATTTTACTCATTCTCATAATTTTTCTATTCAGGTCAAAACCGATGATTCCCATTTTTATCGTATCGTCCAGAATCCGGACCATCAAATACTCGGGCGAACCGTTAAAAATGAAATAACATTTTCAGCAGAATGTAATGGCGTTGAACCCATCGAATTAGAACAAATATTAAACTCCGGGCTAGCCATATTACCGCCAACAATCGAACCAAATATGAATCCGGGATTTTTGTCCGGCGGTGAAAAGGAATTATTGAACTTGATCACAGCCCTGCAATCCGACCAAGACATTCTCTTGATCGATGATGGATTATCCTTTTTGTCAAAAGAAAATAAAGAATCTGCTGTGGAATGGCTACAAGTTTGGACACAGAAAACCGGTGGAATTGTGGTCTGGATGACCTCTGAACAAATGGATTTATCTTTTGGGAAAACTCGGTGGTTGTTGGGATTGGATTCTATAGAAAACATTGAGCAGAAAAAGCACCATGATTATGATTCCATTTCAATTCCAAGGGGAGATCTTTCTTTGGAATGGAGGGATGTTTCATTCCAATATGAAAATTCCCGGTCTATTTATTCTTATATCAGTTTGTCTTTAAATGGTTGCAGGTCCATAGGGCTTCTGGGGGGGAATGGCTCAGGTAAAACCACTTTTGCTGGTCTGTGCTTTGGGTATTTAAAGCCCCAAATGGGGCAAGTGGAACTATCCATCAAAGGAAATAATAATCTCAGGATCGGCTATGCGGATCAATTCCCCGAACATTTACTGCACTTGAAAACACCGGCAGAGTTTTTGGATCAAATTATTCAGAATGGGATATTCAATACCCATTTGGACCAAACATTTCATAATCGTCTATCCCGGTTTGGCATTCAATGGGATGGAATCAAAGATGTCAGGGGCATTGAATTAAACTGGGCTGTCTTGCGGACTTTTGTTGTTGTTTTACTGGCACACTGTAAATTTGATGTATTAATTCTCGATGAACCCACCTTTGGATTAGGTTGGAACCAGCGTGTAATTTTGCGGTCATTTTTACGGGAATGCATGACAAAAATGCATTTTGTGATCGTGTCCCACGATCGACTTTTTATTCAATCTATTTGTGATCAAATCATTGATTTGGATGATTTAGACATTTTGGTACCTCAAATTGGAACAAGTGAAAAAACCAAATCTTAAAGAGCGAATTATTGGTGATCCCACTCGGGTCCTTACGTTTGCCAACATTATCAGCATGCTACGAGCGCTCTCGGCGATTCCTATAATTTATACAATGGCATTTCCGGGATGGGAATGGCTCACAGCGGTTTTGATTTTATTGGCAGTATTATCGGATGCCCTGGATGGTTATTTTGCACGCCGAGCTCATGAAGTAACTCATTTCGGGAAATGGTTAGATCCCTTGGCCGATTTTGTAGTGATCATTGCAATTGTGCTTTACTTAGTTCTTAGGGGACAATTTCCATTGTGGTTTTTTGTCTTTTATCTCACCCGCCATACTATAATTGCCGGATTGTCTCTTTATTGCATGAATTATGGTTATATGATTCTGCAATCCAACTGGTGGGGGAAATGGGCGACCGGTATTACCACTTTGGGCGTTTTTCTCCATATATTTGATTTCCATGCTATACCTTGGCTCAAGATGGGGTCTTTGTATGTAGCAACGGGATTGCTAGCCTTTAGTGGACTTCAATATTTGAAGCAATTCAGCATTGCCATTCGGGCCAATCGTGCTCAGTAAACTATTTAAAGCGCTTTCAAGATCTCGCTCCACCATCGCCGATGCATTTAAATCATTAGCAGGGAAGCGAGTTACGCCTGAATCCTTAGAAACATTGGAAGAGCAACTTCTAAGTGCAGACTTGGGTTTTAAAACTGTAGAGTCCATCCTGGATGTGGTTGAACATCATTCGAAATCAAATTTTATTGAAAAAGTAGGGGAGCACTTAGTGTCTTTGCTTCCTGAAAAATTTTCACCGGAAATTTTCAAAAAACCAACTATTTTAATGCTAGTTGGCGTCAATGGCACCGGGAAAACCACCAGCGCTGCTAAATTAGCTCATGTATATAAAAAATTGGGCCAAACTGTGACCATGATTGCTGCAGATACCTATCGTGCCGCTGCTGTGGAGCAATTAAAGATTTGGGGAAACCGAGTAGGATGCCACCTTGTGTGTAACGAGCA
>CAXFCD010000119.1:0-18808 GCA_964001155.1 uncultured bacterium
GACGTAGATCCACAGTCAATCGATACAGAAAAAGACATTGGGAATCTTCCTATTTTTGTTAGAATAGCTGGAAATGAAATTGGTGGATATGCGATTCCGATTGCAGGGAAAGGACTTTGGTCAACGCTCTTTGGTTATTTCGCCATTGAGCCGGACGGCAGGACAGTAAAAGGAATCACATTTTACAAACATAAGGAAACACCCGGACTGGGTGGCGAAGTAGATAAAGCATGGTTTCAAGAAAATTTTATTGGAAAAAGATTTGTGGATAAGAATGATAATTTGATTGGGATCAAAGTTTTGAAAGGAAAAGTTCAATCTGATGACCTTGATGCGATTCACAAAGTCGATGGTATATCCGGAGCCACCATGACTACTAAAGGATTAGAAAATTTTCTTATGGATGATTTGTCCAAATATGAGCCGTTTTTTAAGAAAGTCCGCGGAGGACAAGGTTAATGGCATTATTAGATAAAAAATCAAAACGTGCATTGACAGATCCGTTAATGTCGAACAATCCCATCACATTGCAAGTGTTGGGAATCTGCTCCGCCTTGGCGGTTACGGTGAAAATGGATACGGCGGTTGTCATGACGTTGGCAGTTATCGCTGTCTTGTCAATTTCCAACACTTTGATTGCAGTTTTAAGACATTGGATACCAGGAAAGGTTCGGATAATTGTCCAATTATCCGTGATTGCATCTTTAGTTATTTTCACAGACGAAGTTTTGAAAGCATATATGTATGACATTAGCAAACAATTATCTGTATTTGTTGGGCTCATTATTACAAATTGTATTGTCATGGGACGTGCAGAAGCATTCGCCATGCAAAATTCACCGGGAAAATCCTTTTTAGATGGGCTTGGTAATGCCCTTGGTTACGGTGGTATTTTAATTGCGGTGGCATTCTTCAGAGAATTATTGGGCAGCGGAACTATTTATGGGTATCAAGTGATTCCAGATTCAGCGTATGCAGCGGGATATGAAAATATGGGACTTATGGTTTTATCACCTGGTGCTTTTATCATTTTAGGATTAATCGTCTGGGTTCACCGGATTTCAGCGGACATTGAGGAGGATTAGATATGCTTGAGCATTACGTCAGTTTGGCTACCAAAGCTATGTTCGTTGAAAATATCCTGTTGGCTTATTTTCTTGGGATGTGTTCATTCTTAGCTATTTCTAAAAAGATCGATACATCCATCGGCCTAGGGTTTGCGGTGATTTTTGTCCTCACAATTACAGCACCGGCAAATTGGGCGATTCACAATTATTTTCTACAAGACGGGGCATTGGCTTGGGCCGGTTTCCCTAATGTGGATTTGAGTTTTTTGAATTTTATTGTATTTATTGCTGTAATCGCTGCCATGGTTCAATTGGTGGAAATGATCTTGGATAAATTTTCTCCCACCTTGTATCATAATCTTGGAATTTTTCTTCCATTAA
This sequence comes from uncultured bacterium, assembly GCA_964001155.1. GTDB lineage: Bacteria > Fidelibacterota > Marinisomatia > Marinisomatales > UBA1611 > CAXFCD01. Next base: position 1,449 of record CAXFCD010000119.1, read on the forward strand.
TTGCCGTGAATTGTTCAATTTTAGGTGGATCATTATTTTTGGTTGAGAGAGAATATACATTGATGGAATCCACAGTATTTGGTTTTGGTTCAGGATTGGGATGGTTTCTTGCTATCGCTTCCATGGCATCCATTCGCCATCGGATTCGGTATTCTAATGTGCCGGTCAAACTCCGTGGCTTAGGCATCACCATGCTATTGACAGGACTTTTATCAATGGCATTTATGGCATTTTCAGGGATTGATCTCTAATGGAATTGACCCTTCTCAGTATCGCAGTTTTCACTGGCGTAATTTTAGTTTTAGTTCTTATTCTAAACTTTGCTGAAAGTAAGTTGCTCCCTCAAGGTGAAATGACCATCACTGTAAATGAGGATGAAGATAAAAGTCTCAAAGTTCGTCCCGGTACAACACTTTTAACTGCACTGGCGAATCAAACAATTTATTTGCCTTCAGCTTGTGGAGGTGGCGGAACCTGTGCCATGTGTAAATGTCAAGTATTGGATGGCGGAGGCGATATTCTACCTACAGAAACAGGACATATTAGCAGGAGTGAGGCGAAAGAGCATTGGCGATTGGCGTGTCAGGTGAAAGTGAAAGAGGACATGAATATTCATGTTCCGGATGAGATTTTCAGCATCCGAAAATGGGAATGCACCGTAAAGTCCAATGAAAATGTCGCCACCTTTATTAAAGAATTAATATTGGATCTACCGGAGGGTGAAATTCTTGATTTCCAGGCAGGCGGCTACATTCAGATTGACATTCCTGAGTATAATAATTTATCCTTTAAAGAATTCACCGTAGAAGATGAATACCATCCGGATTGGGATAAATATAATGTGTGGGGATTGATAGCTAATAATGATGAACCCATTTTCCGCGCCTATTCCATGGCAAATCATCCGGCGGAGGGAAACCGCATTATGCTAAATGTACGGATTGCCACACCACCACCACCTTTATGGAATGAAGCGCCACCGGGATTGGCATCTTCCTATATCTTTAATTTGAAGCCAGGAGACAAAGTCACTATTTCTGGACCATATGGAGAATTTTTTATTAAAGAATCAGAACGAGAAATGGTGTACATCGGCGGTGGTGCAGGGATGGCGCCTATGCGGTCTCATTTATTCCATTTGTTTCACACGCTTAAAACGGGACGCAAAGTATCCTTTTGGTATGGTGCACGGTCTGTGAGAGAAATGTTCTACGATGACCATTTCAAAAAAATTAAAGAACAGTTTCCAAATTTTAGCTATACCGTTGCGCTATCTGAACCTATGGAAGAGGATAACTGGACTGGCCCAACCGGATTTATCCATCAAGTACTTCATGATGAATATTTAGGCAAGCACGAAGATCCGACTGAATTAGAATATTATATGTGCGGTCCACCCCCAATGATTAGTGCTGTTGAGGGAATGTTGGCCAATCTTGGTGTTGAACCTGAAATGATTGCTTACGATAGTTTTGGCTAACTGTATTAAACAAATTTATTTTATAAAAGCCCAACTTTTGTTGGGCTTTTTCGTCTTGATTATTGGGTGTGACCGTTATCGCCAAATGGTTCAATTTTCCGGTCAAACCATGGGGACCACCTACTCTATTAAAATTATTCCAAAAACGAATCATGTGGATAACGAAACGTTAGAAAAAGGTATTGATTCTGTATTAGTTGAATTGAACAAACAAATGTCCACATGGGATCTTAACAGCGAAATTTCTCTATTTAATTTTCATGAATCAATGGACCCATTTTCTGTATCAAAATCATTTTCAACTGTGGTCCAATCTGCTTTGGACATTTCTAAAAAGACTGATGGATTTTTTGATGTAACTGTTTATGATTTAATGAGATTGTGGGGTTTTGGCCCAAATCCAAAAACAGGGATGCCAAATAGTGATGACATTAAATCTATTTTGAAATATACAGGGTCCGATAAAATTTCAATTAAAAATGAATCTTTGCTAAAAAAGAATCCAAAAACAAAATTGGATCTAAATGCCATTGCCAAGGGGTATGGTGTAGATACAGTATTTTATTATCTCAGATCAAAGGGATTTGATGAATTGTTTGTAGAAATTGGCGGGGAAGTCAGGTGTTTAGGAAAAAATCAGCGAAATAAATATTGGTCCATTGGTGTTGAAAATCCAACAGGTGAACATAAGCAAGATCGTCAATTTGCTGCAATTGTTTACACAGATGGAGGTGCAGTTGCCACCTCAGGGAATTACCGAAATTTTGTGGATATTAATGGTGAAATTCTAGGGCATACTATCAATCCCAAAACGGGATTCCCGGTTCAGACAAATATTTTATCTGTAACCGTTCAAACTGAATCTTGCATGATCGCAGACGCTTGGGCCACAGCCCTTATGGCAATGGATTATGAAACGGGATTAAAAAAAGTTGCGAAAAATCCGGAGATAAAAGCAGTATGGATTTTAGAGGGGAAGGATGGGACTCTAAGAATTGCGCGCTCTAATGGAGCAAAAATTGAGGATTCGATTTATGAAATTATACGGTAATTGAATTAGACTCGGTATTTTCACATTTTTGCGGATCACCACCGCAATAAGAGCATACACCATCCGGGTTTAAGCCGCCACAGGAACCGGATAGTGGTTTTTTCCCAAAAATGATTCCTATGGCCATTCCGCCAATTGCCAATAATAAAATTGAAATTCCAAGTACAATTTCCATACTAAAAATTAAGAAAATTTGATAAATAATTTTCATGTAATTATATTATATCAGCGTTCCATAATTACCGAGATTCAATGTAATTTTCAGGCTTCGATAAAACTTAAATTGAATCATGTTGAAACATAAGACACTATCTATTTTACTGACGGGCATCCCGTCTCTAATTATCGCTGCCGGTGATGAACATGGCAATGTGCCTCATTTGGATGGGAGTATTGAAAACCTGAGTATTTTTTGGGTAATTCCTTTTGTGGGGATATTGTTATCAATTGCAGTATTTCCCTTGGTCGCACCCCACTATTGGCATCATAATTTTGGGAAAATATCTCTCTTTTGGGCATTGTCTTTAATTGTACCATTTTTTATAAAGGAAGGATTTGAGATTACACTTTATGAACTGCTTCATGTTGGTTTATTGGAGTACATCCCTTTCATCATCTTATTGTTAGCATTATTTACAATTTCCGGTGGTGTTCAGTTGACGGGGTCATTAGTAGGAACACCAGTTGTAAATACTTTGATTATTTTTATTGGAACAGTTTTAGCTAGTTGGATGGGAACCACCGGTGCTGCAATGTTATTGATTCGTCCATTAATTCGAGCTAATGCGTATCGAAAAGAAAAAGTACATATTATTGTTTTCTTCATCTTTTTGGTTGCAAATATTGGTGGTTCATTGACCCCACTTGGAGATCCACCTCTGTTCTTGGGATTTTTAAAAGGCGTGGACTTTTTCTGGACCACCACAGCCATGTTTCTACCCATGCTTTTCTTGGTGGTGTGTTTATTAATCATTTTTTACTTTCTGGATAGCTATTTTTATAATAGAGAATTGCATCAAGAAACTTCAAATGAAGATCCCAAAAAATTAGGATTAGATGGCTCTTTTAATCTGGTGTTACTTTTGGGTGTAATCGGTGGTGTTCTCCTGAGTGGTTTTTGGCGTCCACACATCTCATTCGAGATTTATCATGTCCATTTAGAATTACAAAATATCGTTCGAGATGTTTTACTGTTAGGATTGACGTATGCCAGCTGGGTTATGACACCCAAAACAATTCGTGAAGCAAATGAATACACTTGGTTTCCAATTGTAGAAGTAGCCAAACTGTTTGCTGGGATTTTTGTAACCATTATTCCAGCTATCGCTATCTTGAAAGCGGGCACTAAAGGTGCATTAACAACTGTGGTATCTTCAGTTTCAAGCAATGGTGAGCCCATCAATAATATGTATTTTTGGGCGACAGGCATTTTGTCCAGCTTTTTAGATAATGCACCAACTTATCTTGTGTTTTTCAATACGGCTGGCGGTGATCCAAATATTCTAATGGGTGATTTGTCTAATACACTTCTAGCCATTTCTGCTGGCGCTGTTTTTATGGGTGCCAATACCTATATTGGTAACGCACCAAATTTCATGGTGAAATCCATTTCAGAATCTGCTGGCATTGAAATGCCGAGTTTCTTTGGCTATTTTGTTAAATGGTCGTTACCTGTTCTTTTCCCACTTTTTATATTAATTTCAATTTTATTCTTTTAATGCGCGTTTCAAAAGTCATAACCAAAACCGGAGATAAAGGCCAAACAGGCTTGGGCGATGGTCAAAGAGTATCTAAAAGCCATGTGCGAATCCAGACTTTAGGCTCGGTAGATCATTTGAATTCAATGGTGGGTTGGGCTGCGTCTGTGGCAACATTACAGACAAAATCAGATTTGGAATCTATCCAACAAGATTTATTTAATGTTGGCGGTGAATTATCCATACCGGAATCTGAACTCTCGTTATTAACAGAAGAGAGAATCGTTTGGTTAGAGACTGAAACAGCAGAATTAAATGAGGAACTTCCGCCCCTTAAAGAATTTATTCTACCTGGTGGAAATGAATTATCTGCCCGGATCCACATCGCACGAACAGAATGCAGAAATGTGGAAAGAGATTTAGTAGCGCTTGGCGAATCAGAAAAATTAAATGAAACCCATTTGGTTTATTTGAACCGGTTGTCTGATTACTTTTTTGTCTTGGCCAGAAAAGTTCAATCCGCTGAAAGAAATCCCGAAATTCAATGGGATTATAAAAAATAAAATGAATTTTAATAATACACCGATCAACTGGCAGGACGTCCACCAAGTGATTTCTGATGCAAATCGGATCATGCTCACAACTCATGAAAATCCAGATGGAGATGGATTGGGATCTGAAAGCGGACTATATTACCATTTTAAAGATATTGGGAAAGATGTTCGAATTGTGAATTATTCTCCCTTGCCGGAAGATTACTATTTTCTAAATGATGACAATATTTTTGACACATTTGATGAATCTCAGCACATGGAATGGATGAAAGACGTTGATTTGGTCATCATTTTTGATGTAGGAGATTATGTACGCATCCGAACCATTGTTGATGCAATTGATTCACATGGATTGAAAACCATGAATATTGATCACCATCCTCACCCTGATGATCACCCGTTTACCCACAATATTGTGGATCTGTCTGCAGCAGCCACAGGGTGCATGGTATACGAATATTTACAGATTGCCCGTTCAGAGCCCATCAGCAAGGAGAGCTTGGAGGGTATTTATACGGCTGTGATGACAGATACGGGATGTTTCCGATACAGCAATACTGATAATAAATGTCATGAAATTGCCATTGAATGTCTGGCTGCCGGGATTGAAACTCACACCATTTATCAAGGCGTTTACGAAAATAGCACCCAATCTCGGATGCAATTGATGGGTGAATTTCTAACTAATCTCCATTATGAATTAGATGGTAATTTGGCGTGGTTTTTAATCACCCAAGATATGATGGATCGAGCCAATGCAACCAAAGCTGATGTGGAAGGATTTTCCGATATGGTTCGCACAATCCGGGGCGTAGAAGTAGCGCTCATGATTTTTGAACAAAATGAAGATAGTTGCCGGATTAATTTTCGTTCAAAAGGAAAATATAGTGTGAATGATATTGCCAAATCTCTTGGCGGTGGCGGACATGCTTTTGCAGCGGGAGCAGTTGTGGCGGGATCTCTGCAGGATGTTAAAGAAAAAGCTGTGGATGCGTCTATCAATTCGATTCAACAAAAAATGAACGATTCAGCATGAAAATATTATTAGCAAAAGATGCAGGATATTGTTTCGGTGTACGGGATGCGGTCAACCTTGCTTATGACACGGCCGGGGACCATGGCGAAGTCTATATGCTAGGCACCATTGTACATAATGAAAAGGTAGTGGATGACTTATCCAAAGCTGGAACACGTGTGGTGGATTCTTTGGACGAGGTCCCAGCCGATAAACCCGTACTGTTTCGTGCCCATGGTACAGCTCCTGAAGTCTGGAATAAAGCTAAGAATAAAAGTTTGAATATTGTGGACGCAACATGCCCATTGGTGACAGAAATCCATGATGAAATAAAAAAGTTGGAAGCGGAAGGACGGCGAACCATAATCATTGGAGATCATGGTCATGATGAGGTGGTTGGGATTGCAGCTCAGGTGAAAAGTCCAATTATTTTAGCGAATGCGGAAGAAGCAAAAGCATTACGAAAAATGAAAAAAGCTGGCGTTGTGAGCCAATCCACGCAAATGATTGAAAATGTTCAAGAGATCATCAATATTCTCATGCAAAAAGTTTTTGATTTGCGGTTTGTGAATACCATTTGTTTTCCCACAAGAAGAAACCATGATCAGATTAAGCAATTGGCAGGACATTGCGAGGTGATGATTGTGATTGGTTCTTTCACCAGTGCGAATTCAAAACGATTAACGCAATTAGCACTGGAGAGAAATAAACAATCTTACCAAGTTACTTGTGTGGATGATTTGGAAGCATCTTGGTTTGAAAATTGTGAAACGGTGGGTATCTCCGCTGGTGCATCCACTCCCGACGATATTATTGATGGTGTGGTGAAAAAAATAAAAGAAATCGGCCAGGTGGTCGAGGAGGAAATAATTTATGAGTAAGGGTACATTTGAAGTAAAAGTCGGTTTGGCAGAAATGCTGAAAGGTGGCGTCATTATGGATGTTACCACGCCGGACCAGGCAAAAATTGCAGAGGATGCTGGTGCCTGTGCCGTCATGGCACTGGAACGAATTCCAGCGGACATTCGGAAAGATGGCGGCATTTCCCGCATGAGCGATCCGGAAATGATTCGGGGGATTCAGGAGCAAGTTTCAATCCCTGTTATGGCCAAATGCAGAATAGGACATTTTGCTGAAGCGCAAGTATTGGAAACGTTAGAAATTGACTTTATTGATGAGAGCGAAGTCCTAACGCCGGCAGATGAACATAACCACATTTGGAAACATGATTTTAAAATTCCGTTTGTGTGCGGTTGTAGAAATTTGGGTGAAGCGTTACGCCGAATTGCTGAAGGGGCCGCCATGATTCGCACCAAAGGTGAAGCCGGTAGTGGGAATATTGTTGAAGCGGTTCGTCATATGCGCACCGTCATGACCGAAATCAAAAGAATTACAAGATTAGAGCAGGATGAACTTGTTGCAGAAGCAAAGAATTTGGGCGCACCACTTTCTTTGGTCCAGCAAGTGGCCAAATTAGGGAAACTCCCGGTACCAAATTTTGCTGCCGGTGGTATCGCTACGCCGGCGGATGCGTCTCTCATGATGCAACTCGGGGCGGAATCAGTTTTCGTTGGTTCCGGTATTTTCAAAAGTGACGATCCTGCTGCAAGAGCGAAAGCTGTGGTGGAAGCGACTACTCATTATAAAGATGCCGGCCGTGTCGCCGAAGCAAGCTCCGGACTGAAAAAAGCCATGAAAGGTTTGGATATGTCCGAAATACCTGAAGAAGAAAGACTCCAAGAGCGAGGCTGGTAATTAAAGTCGGCGTTTTAGAATTGCAGGGCGATTTTGCTTTGCACCATGGCGTATTTCATCAATTGGGAATTGAGTCTGTTCCTGTAAAGGAAGCATTTGATTTAGATTTAATTGATGGATTAGTCATTCCCGGAGGGGAATCTACCACCATGTCTCTGTTAATTGATTCATACAATTTGAGAAAACCATTAATTGAATTTGGAAAAAATCATCCGGTGATGGGCACATGTGCCGGACTCATTTTAATGGCTCGAGAGGTACCGGATGAACGTGTCAATCCTTTGGAATTATTGGATGTTGTGGTGGATAGAAATGCGTATGGAAGACAAATTGATTCAACAACTGAACAGGTGAAATATTCATTCAATTCAAACAAAGATATTGAATTAGCCACAACGTTGATTCGAGCACCAAAAATTTCAACACTAGGGAAAGATGTTCAAGTCTTGGGAGAATTGGATGGGTCTCCCGTAGCGGTTCTTTCCGGGCAACATTTGGGGTTGTCTTTTCATCCTGAACTGGATGGGATTGATATTTTCCACCAAATTCTATTTGATCCATCTAGCGAGCATTATTACAAAAATTTAGATCAAGTTTATGCAACTTAAATATTTACCCAATATTAATTCTCCCGAAGACATTCGGGGATTTTCCAACCAAGAACTTCATGAATTGTGTGATGAGCTTCGGAAGTACACCATTGATACCATAACGGAGATTGGCGGTCATTTGGCGCCGACGTTAGGTGTCATTGAACTGACGGTTGCTTTGCATTATGCGTACAACACACCCAAGGATAAATTGGTTTGGGATGTGGGCCACCAAGGGTATGCGCACAAATTATTAACAGGCAGATTTAAGGATTTTCCTTCCATTCGAAAGTTTAAAGGATTAAGCGGATTTTTAAAACGATCGGAAAGTGACTATGATGTGATCGGTGCAGGACACGCATCCACATCCATTTCTGCTGCACTGGGCATTGCAGAAGCAAGGCATCAAACCCAGGATGACTATCGCGTGGCTGCCATAATTGGTGATGGGTCTATGACGGGCGGACTGGCCTTCGAAGGCATCAATAATGCAGGCCATATTGGACGACAACTCTTGGTTATTTTAAATGATAATGAAATGTCCATCAGTCCAAATGTAGGCGCAATTTCAACTTATTTCACTCGATTGATTTCCAATCCATTGTATAACAGAATCCGAAATGAGATTTGGGATTTAACCGGAAAAATGCCACTGGCAAAAACCACTACGCGAACCTTGATCAAAAAAGTGGAAGAAAGTCTCAAAAGTCTCATCGTTCCGGGAATTTTGTTCGATGAATTGGGTTTTCGATATTTTGGTCCCATAAATGGACATGATTTTGATGAAGTCCTTCACACATTGGAAAATATTAAAGATATCCCAAAACCGGTTTTATTGCATGTCCTCACCAAAAAAGGGAAGGGCATGGTTTCCATGAATATGCAAAATCGTGAATATCATGATGATGCAGTAAAATATCATGCTGTGAAACCGAATGGTAAAAAAGATGCTCGTCCCTATAAAATAGAACCGGCAGTCACCAAACCATCTGCCCCCATCTTTCAAGATGTGTTTGGGAAACTCTCTATCGAATTAGCAAAAAACAGAAATGATACAGTTTGCATCACTGCAGCCATGCGAGAGGGTACAGGGTTGGTGCCTTATTCAAAAGAATTTCCTGACCGATACTACGATGTAGGCATTGCAGAAGGACATGGCGTCACATTTGCTTCAGGATTGGCAGCGGAAGGTATTCGTCCAATTACAGCCATATATTCAACGTTTTTACAAAGAGCGTTTGATCATATTATCCACGATTGCGCCATCCAGCATTTACCGGTGATTTTTTGCATGGATCGCTCCGGCATCGCCGGGGAAGACGGACCGACTCATCACGGCACATTGGATTTGGCTTATATGCGTTGCGTTCAGGAAGTCATTGTTACGGCGCCGAAAAGCGGGAACGAATTCAGACATTTATTATATACCGCACTTAATGTGAATGATAAACCGTTTTCAATACGGTATCCTAAAGCAAGTTCTGTGGAATTTGATGAAAATGGCCAAGCAGAACTTCTGCCTATTGGGTCTTGGGATGTAGAACAGCATGGTTCTGATGTTGCGATTTTGGCAGTGGGTCCCATGGTCTATTCAGCTTTGGATGCATCTCAGCAGTTAACCGAATCAGGCATTACTTGCGAAGTAGTGAATTGCCGGTTTATCAAACCAATGGATGAAGCCTATCTTGCATCAATGAAAAATAAATTTTCAACCATTATCACCATTGAAGAAGGAACTCTTGTGGGTGGTTTTGGAGACGGTGTAGCAGGGTGGCTTCTGGAGAACGGTTATTCAGGGCAATTCAAAAAACTGGGCCTACCCGATTCATTCGTTGAACATGGCACACGAGATGAATTATTGGCCATGCTTGGATTAGATTCGGCTGGTATAGCAACAACTATCCAAGAATTAATAGGTCAACAAAAAGAAGTAGTTTCTGTATAATAGTTGAATTCCCTCTTTCTCGCCATTGCCGGGCTTATTCTTTTTGGATTTGGGTACCGGTTTTACGCTTCTTTTATTGCCACTAAAATTTACGCCATCCATGATTTTTCCGGAAAAGTCCCATCCCGGGAATTTGAAGATGGTGTTGATTACGTTCCTACCAAAAAAGAAATTCTTTTCGGCCATCATTTTACGTCCATAGCTGGTGCAGCCCCAATAATTGGACCTTGCATAGCAGCTTTTTGGGGATGGCTCCCTGCGTTTCTTTGGATTGTACTTGGGACGATTTTCATGGGTGCAGTTCATGATTTTGGTGCATTGGTGGTTTCTGTCAGGGAGAGGGGTAAAACTATCGCTGAGATTACCGGAACCATCATCAACCAACGGGTCCGGACTATGTTTCTCATATTTGTTATGATGTTGAGTTGGTTGGTGCTTGCAGTATTTGCCATGGCTATTGCAGGTCTTTTTGTCAGTGTTCCCACGGCAGTTCTGCCGGTAAATATTGAGATCATTATTGCCATAATTGTTGGCGTTTTACTTTATAGAAAGAAAATGGATGCGTTGATTCCGTCCATTATTGCACTGATACTGCTTTATATATTTGTTTATATCGGTTCATATACACCAGTCTCATTTGAAACTCTTGGGTTGGACAAATCGGACCAATCTACGCTGTGGATTATTTTACTGTTCATCTATTCCGGAATCGCAAGTTTGCTACCTGTATGGCTACTGCTTCAACCGAGAGATTTTATTAATAGCCACCAACTGATTATGGGATTAGCCCTCATTTTCATTGGAATTGCTATTACTCAGCCATCCGTAGAAGCGCCAATGATTCGTACCAGTGGTGAAGATGTTCCTAATTTATTTCCATTACTTTTTGTGACAATTGCCTGTGGCGCCATCAGTGGATTCCATGGATTGGTTGCATCTGGAACGACCTCGAAACAAGTATCCAATATTAAGCACACAAAACTCATTGGCTATGGTGCCATGTTGGGAGAAGGAACCTTGGCTTTGGCTTCCACTATTGCAGCAGTGGCAGGCATTTCTTTGGTAGCCAATTGCAGTTTACCGTCTATCGGTCCTGTAGATGATTTGAATTGGCATATTTACTATGATTCTTGGGCCAATGCTGCCACCAATAAAGCCACGGCATTTGTGTTAGGTGGCGGGGCCTTAATTGAATCCCTGGGAATTCCGGGAACGTTGGCAAAAACGATTATGGCTGTGTTGGTTATTTCTTTTGCTGCCACAACATTGGATACGGCCACACGAATCCAACGATTTATTTTATCAGAACTTGGCACAGCAGTAAAACTCTCCATTCTAAAAAACCGTTATGTGGCGACCGTTGCAGCCATTGTCCCTGCATTGATGCTCACCCTTTGGCAGGTAACTGATCCTGTTACAGGAAAAGCAACTCAAGCCGGTTGGGTCCTTTGGCCCATCTTCGGAGCTACAAACCAGATGCTGGCAGCCCTTACGTTGATGATGCTTTCGATCTATTTTTGGAAGAAAGGAAAATCTGTTTTACCTTTAATGATTCCATTCTTTTTTGTCACAATTACGACCTTGGCATCCTTGGTAATAAAAGCACAATCTTTCGTCGAGAACAATCGCTTTTTATTGGTGATTGATGGTATATTAGCCGCCCTTATTTTATGGATGTTATATGAAGGTTGGCGTGTTTTTCGAGCCGGCCGAGCATATGAGTAAAACCTATTTATGAATGATCAATTAAATTTATTTGAACAGGGATTAAGCCAGTGGGAAAAAGAAGCAGAATCTGCCCGTTCTCGAGAGGCTGATTTTGATACCCTGTCTGGCGAAAAACTGGATCTGTGCTATTTCCCCGAATCTCCCAATGGCGATTATATGGAACAATTGGGTTTTCCCGGACAATTCCCTTACACCCGAGGGGTTCATCCAAACTTATACCGCGGAAAACTTTGGACCATGCGTCAGTTTGCCGGGTTTGGTAAACCGGAAGAAACAAATCACCGTTTTAAAAAATTATTAGAAAAAGGTCAAACGGGACTTTCCGTAGCCTACGATATGCCAACCTTGATGGGCTATGATCCGGACCATCCATATTCTCAGGGAGAAGTGGGGAAATGTGGCGTCAGTGTGTCATCCTTGGCAGATATGGAAACGCTTTTTGATGGCATCAATCTCGGTGAGATTTCTGTCTCCCAGACCATTAATGGTCCTGCAATTGTCCTCTTGGCATTTTATATCGCCGTTGCTGAAAAACAAGGTGTTCCTTTGGATCAACTTCGTGGCACACTCCAAAACGATATCTTGAAAGAATTCATCGCTCAAAAGGAATGGATCTTTCCGCCGAAACCATCCATGCGCGTCATTACGGACATGCTGGCATATTGCACGGAACATATGCCCAGATTTAACACAATTTCCGTCAGTGGATATCACATTCGAGAAGCGGGATCTACTGCAGCACAAGAATTGGCATTTACTTTAGCAGATGGGTTTACCTATGTGGAACATGGTATTGAAGCCGGTTTGGATGTGGATGATTTTGCACCACGACTTTCATTCTTTTTCAATTCTCATTTAGATTTTTTCGAAGAGATTGCCAAGTTTCGCGCAGCACGGCGAATTTGGGCTAAACGGATGAAAAACAAATATGGGGCAAAAAGTGAACGATCCTGGAAGTTACGTTTCCACACCCAAACTGCAGGATGCAGTCTCACAGCACAACAACCGGAAATCAATATTGCACGCACCGGATTTCAAGCATTGGCTGGTGTATTAGGTGGAACTCAAAGTTTGCATACCAATTCCATGGATGAAACATTAGCCCTCCCAACGGAAAAAGCAGCAGAAATTGCTTTACGAACTCAACAATTGATTGCTTTTGAAACAGGTGTAGCCAATGTGGTGGATCCTTTAGGCGGTTCTTGGTTTGTGGAAGATTTAACGGACCAAATTGAAGCACAAGCAGAAGAATATTTTCAGGAAATCGAAAACTTAGGCGGTGTGATACCGGCTATTGAGCAAGGATATTTTCAACGGGAGATAGCAAGAGCTGCATCTGATTATCAAATTAAAGTGGACGAAAATCGCCGAATTGTTGTTGGTGTGAATCAATTTGTGAAAGAAGATGAAGAGTTGGATATTCCCATTCTTGAAATTGGTGGAGAAGCAGGGCAAGGTCAGCGCAGAAAATTGGCAGAATTGAAAAATTCAAGAGATGAATCGAAAGCCCAAGCTGCTCTTTTTGCCATTGGGGAAGCCTGCAAAAACGGAGATAACCTCATGCAACCCATTATTGAAGCAGCCAAAGCGTATGTGACCATGGGCGAAATTGTTGTGGCCATGAAAGCAGAATTTGGCGAATGGCAGGAAGCGGCTGTTTTTTAAAAAGAACTATAAAAATGAATCAGAAAAAAGTTACAATTACCGTTATTTCATTGACATTTTTAGCCTTTGCCTGGATTGGTTGGGTGACTCTCAATCCAGATCAGGAAAATCCCGGCATGGTGCGATTCTTATCGCTGACAGATATTCATACCGTTGATCAATCCGAGAGAATTCGCCTTGGTGGACTTGTTTCTCCGGGAACCATTCAAATTTCTCAACAAAACCAGTTGGAATGCGATTTTCATCTGAAGCAAGGTGAGCATACCGTCGCAGTTCATTTTACAGGGACGAGGCCGGATCTGTTTAAGGATCAAGCAGAAGTGATTGTGGAAGGGACCTTCGCCAATGGCGTGTTCACAGCAGACCAACTTCAAACCAAATGCGCCTCACGTTACGAAGGCGATTTACGGGACGAATCCTCCTATAACGTAGAATCCATATGATCCCAGTACTGGGCAGTGTTTCCCTAAGCCTTGCATTGGGGATTTCCGCCGTTTCAATTTTACTTTTTTCTTTATTTCTCCGTCAGCAGGATTACCGCTACTTTTTGGCAGGATGGCGCGCCAGTGTTGCGGTATCTGCCTTATCAATTCTTGCTACATTTTTACTGTTGAATGAGTTATTAGCCAGCAATTTTGATATTAGTTATGTGGCTCATTATACCAGCTTAGAGACGCCCACATTCTACAAATTCACTGCCCTTTGGGCGGGGCAATCCGGTTCACTATTATTTTGGCAGTTTGTTCTTTCTGTTTACGCACTGATTGTACTTTTTCAATATAAAAATTCATATACCAAACTCATGCCGTGGGTCATTATGGTTGTTGTATTTGTCCAGGTATTCTTTTTGATTTTGGTGAATTTTGTTGAAAATCCTTTTGCACCCACAGAAGCAGATTTCGTTGTGGCCAATGGGAATGGCCTCAATCCACTGCTCCAGAACCTCACCATGGCGATTCATCCGCCAACCCTTTATTTAGGATACGTTGGATTTACCATTCCATTTGCTTTTGCTATAGCTGCGCTCATTACAAAAGATACAGGATCAGTGTGGATTCGTTCCATTCGTCGCTGGACTTTGATTGCATGGCTCTTCCAAAGCGCAGGAATTATTCTAGGCGGCTGGTGGGCTTATCAGGAATTAGGCTGGGGCGGATATTGGGCCTGGGATCCTGTCGAGAATGCATCATTCATGCCTTGGTTAACCGGAACAGCTTTCCTTCATTCTATTATCATTCAGGAGAAGAAAGGCATGCTGAAAACCTGGAATATGATTCTGATTTTGCTCACATTTACTCTCTGCATATTTGGGACATTTTTAACGCGAAGTGGCGTCATGTCTTCCGTTCATTCATTTGCCGTGTCAAATTTGGGTCCGGTGTTTTTGGGTTTTATCGCGTTGATTTTGTTGGTTTGCATTTATCTCATAGTGGATCGCTTTCCCATCCTGAAATCTGAAAAACGAATCGAATCATTTACATCAAGAGAGAGTGGTTTTTTATTCAATAATGTTATCTTTGTTGTGATCTGTTTTGCTGTGTTTTGGGGGACGATTTTCCCTGTGTTATCCGAAGCAGTCCGAGGAGAAAAAATCACTGTAGGTGCACCGTTTTTTAATCAAGTGAATGTCCCTATTGGGCTCATGCTTTTGTTCCTTACCGGTGTAGGTCCTATGTTGGTTTGGAGGAGAACATCCAATGAAGCATTTATACGAAATTTTAGTTTGCCCACCCTCACGGGTTTACTGGTTTTTATCGCCTGCTTTTTCATGGGAATTCGGAATGCAACTTTAATTTCCTTTCCATTGGTGGGATTCGTGATGGTTGCCATTCTCACAGAATTTCAACGTGGCATAAAGTCAAGGATCACACGATTTAATGAATCATTTTTGAATGCATTAACAACATTGATCTCAAAAAACAGAAGTCGTTATGGCGGTTACATTGTTCATATTGGCATTGTGCTCATGTTTGTAGGATTTTCAGGAAAGGCATTTGACCAAGAGTCTGAGTTTGCCTTGAAGCAGGGAGACACACAGGAATTCAATGGATATAAATTCGAGTTGGTATCAATCATTCCTCAGGAACGCCCGAATCATATGGCATGGATCGCAGGACTCAATGTGTGGAATATGCAACACCAATTGGTGACAACACTTTTCCCAGAAAAACGCGTCTATTTTCACCGAGATCCAAATCCTGATAAGCGTCAACCCCACAGCGAATTGGATATTTATGGCACAGTAAATAAAGATATTTATTCCATTTTTTCCGGCGTGGATATGGAGCAGCGAATTGCATATTTGAAAATCATGATTAACCCTTTGGTTTGGTGGGTGTGGTTTGGGGGCTACATTTTGGTTTTTGGAACGGTGATCAGCCTATGGCCGGCGAGGGAGGGGTCATGAATTTGATATTTCCATTTGCCATTATTTTTCTGCTTGGTTGGTCTGTTTGGTACATCATTTCACCATTATTTGATGGAACGAACACAATACCTGTCCAAATTAGTCGAGATGAATTAGAAAGAAAAAAAGTTGTACTGATGAGGCAAGTAAAAGAGCTTGAAATGGACCACCATATTGGCAATTTGTCTGATGAAGACTTTGAATCTGGCCGAAATTCTCTGAAAAATGAAATTTCAGACATCATGGCTGAATTACGAAACAAATCATGAAGATTCAGATTGAAAATCTGACGAAATCTTTTTTTAATAAACCTGTTTTTAATTCTTTTTCACTTGAAGTCAATTCCGGCGAAAAAGTCGGACTATTTGGTCCTAATGGTTCCGGAAAAACAACACTGTTGAAAATGATTTCCGGAATTATGTCTATTGATTCCGGCGAAATCAAAATTGATGAAATGAAAATTCATCCGGAAGATCCCGAATCTCGAAAATGTGTTCATTATATGGGGCATTCTATCGGCTTGTATCCAGGACTAACAGGGAAAGAAAATATTTCATTTGTATCTAAGCTTTACAACAAAAATGAGGCAGGCACACAAGATGCATTATCTAGTGTAGGACTAGGGGAAGATGGGAAAAAATTGGTCAAGTTTTATTCTCAGGGAATGCTCCAAAGATTAAAATTGGCAACCGCATCAGTTTTATCACCCAACATCTTATTATTGGATGAACCAAAAACCGGATTGGATGAAGATGGAAATTCAATTTTAGAAAAACTTTTCACTGATTGGAAACATCAAAAAAAGACAATGGTTATCGTTGCACATGATCGCGATTGGCTCTCTGAAAAAACTGATCGAATTGTAGAACTGAATTAATTCCATGCTGTCAACGCTCATACTAAAAGATTTAAAGATTGAGTGGCGATCAAAAGAGATTGTGACTTCCATGTTTATTTTTGGATTATCGGTCACATTGATTTTTGCTTTGGCATTTCAGGTTGCGCCGGATTTGATAGAGACCTTTGCGCCTGGCTTGTTATGGGTTGTTATTTTGTTTACATCGGTTTTAGGGTTGAATCGGCTTTTTTCATTGGAAAGGGAAGAACATGCCCTTTGGAGTTGGGCATCAGCGCCGGTGGATCGCGGGACTGTCTATTTCGCAAAAGTTATTTCAGCACTTCTGTTTGTTTTTATGTCTGAACTATTATTTATTATACCATTTTTTATCTTTTTGAATCTTCCAGCTGACTTTTCCTTTTTCTTATTTGCAATCATTTTATTTATGGGAACGAGCGCTATTGTGTCTGTTGGCTGTTTGATCTCTGGCATCACATTGCAGGCAGGATTGAGAGATGTTTTAATTCCAATTTTATTATTTCCTTTGGCGTCTCCTGTAGCCATCGCAGCAACAAAATGCACAGAATATTTATTCAATCAAAAACCATTAACAGAATGGAATTTTTGGGTATTAA
>CAXFCD010000120.1:0-4404 GCA_964001155.1 uncultured bacterium
CACTGTGGCTTCACCATAAACATCAATGGCAACCACTTCATTATCGAATCTACCATTTGTCCAAGCGTCTAATGCTTTCCTGTGAGATTCAATAGCAAATGCTTCTTGAGTGTCACGATCAATATTGCCTTCTTCAGCTAAGATTTCTGCTGTTTCACCCATACCAATGTAATATTCATGCTCTGCTAATTCAGGATGAAAATCAGGATTGAATCCGCCCATGGGAACGGAAAACATATCTTCTACCCCAACGGCGATACCCACGTCCAAATCACCGGATTCAATTTTAGCACTGAGCTGATGGACTGCATCCATGGAAGAACCACAAAAACGATTTACCACTGCACCAGCAGTTGTTTCAGGCAACCCAGCTAAAATAGCAACACCTTTTGCCATGAGCATCCCTTGTGGACCTTCCGGAAAGGCGCATCCTAAAATAAGGTCTTCGACTTGGTTTGGAGATAGAGATTCATTTCGAGCCATGAGTGCTTTCACCACTTGAGCTGACAAATCATCTGGTCGAATGCCAACCAAGTTCCCATTTTTTACACCTATCGGTGAACGGACTGCATCAATAATTACAGATTTTGACATAATAATCTCCTAGCTTCTATTTTCGCAGTGATATAAAAAAGATCCCAAGTCAAAGGACTCAAGATGCAGGTGCGATAGTTTACGATGGTGTCGTTGTTTAAATTTTAAACAAGTACCCAATTTTTTTAGTGGAATAAGTTTCATAATGTTTTCTCCTAGAATGGATAAGTTTTTTGAGTAATCATATAGTCAGCCAAATCCTGTTTTAAGGAAATGGTGTCTGTATTTAATGTCATTCGATTTTCTAATGCCATGACAGATTCTTTTAGTTCTGTTGGAATTGTTTCTTTGTAAATTTTATTCAAACAAACATTCGCCAGTGTTTTGATTTCATGCAGCGATTCAGCAGCAAAAATACGTGCGATGGCAGAACTCATATTGGATGTCCCGTTTAAGTTTTGAGCTTGTGTGGCCCGAGAAATCACTGAACCGGATGTGAATATTAAATTGAACATATCTGCCAATGCTTCGCTGAGTTGTTGCTCGTGTTTTAAGTCCTGCCCATATTCACACAACGCTTCTTGAAAGACCAACGATGCCAACCGTTTCGCTGCATCCAGTCCGTTCTTTTCACTTTGGAATTGGTCTTCAGCAATATCCGGAATGGCTTCTTCTAAAAATGAATCCAAATCTCGCAGAAAATCCCTGAGTGAAATTTCTTCCATGAGCACTTTTTTCATCATGTAGCCCGTGATAATGGCGCGATTGATTTCGTTGGTGCCTTCCCAGATTCGGTTAATTCTGTCATCCCGATAGGCGCGTGCCATGGGATATTCTTCTGTGAAACCGTATCCACCTAAGATTTGCAAACAGCCATCCACCACCATGTCTGATGACTCACTGCCGAACACTTTTGCCATGGATGCTTCCACAGCGAATCGTTCTGTAGCTTCACCCATTTTTTTATAATAATCCGGTGATGATTTATCCAATTCATCAATGGCATCTTGAATGAGGCCAACGGTGCGGTACAGCATGGCATCAGCAGCATAAATTCGAACCACCATATCTGCGATTTTGCCACGGATGGCATCAAAGTTTGCAATGGGTTGGCCAAATTGTCGACGTTCGAGGGCGTATTCGATGGCTTTTTCTATTCCCAATTTGGAACCACCAATACAGGCTGCAGCCAATTTATATCGACCAATATTGAGCGCATTAAACGCAATGGCGGCACCTTTTCCTACTTTATATAATAAATTATCAACCGGGACTTTTGCATCAGTGAATTTCAGGGATGTAGTAGAAGATCCTTTCATGCCCATCTTTTTCTCTTCTACACCAATTTCAAAACCTTCCGTATTTCTATCAACAATAAAACCGGAAAATTTGTCACCATCCACTTGAGCCAAAACAGTAAACACATCTGCCCAACTGCCGTTGGAAATAAATTGTTTTTCACCATTCAAAATGTAATGTTTTCCATCTTCTGATAAGACTGCAGTGGTTTTCCCCGCCAGTGCATCTGAACCGGCTGAAGGCTCTGTTAGGGCATATGCCCCCACCCATTCGCCTGTCATGAGTTTAGGTAAATATTTTTCTTTTTGTTCCGGTGTACCAAAGAAAACGATGCCCATGCTTCCGATGCCGGTCTGGACAGAAAAGGTACAGGAAAAAGAAGGTGAACCACCACGAGCCATCCCTTCAGTAACGATACAACTTGTGATTTTATCTAAATCCGTTCCGCCAAACTCTTCCGGAGTATCCACTCCGATGAGTCCCAGTTCACCCATTTCTTGCAGGAGTTCTAAGGTAAGATCTTTATCCAATTTATCGATGGCTTCTGCGTTAGGGAGGATGCGATCTTTGGCAAATTCCTGAATCATTTTATCAATGTCACGATGATCTTCGGAAAAGGTTTCCCTGCAAAAAACTGTTGTATTTGCAACGGGGGAGACGAGCCATTGGCCGCCGGAATTGATGGTTATGTTTTGTCTTTCACTCATGGTGTTGTCCTATGATTTTTTCACGCCGGCGAGAATAAAGTCGGAAATGGTATCAATATACTCATGGGCTTCCACGCCGGATTTTTCGAATAAAGTGAACCAGTTGATACCTTCAATATTGATCAAGATTGACAGGGCAGTGATCCTTGGATTCACATTCCGAAATTCACCTGTATCCACGCCATGCTGAATAATGCGAACCACATATTCTAAAAAATCAGAATACACTTTTTGTAATTTGTCATTGAAATCTGAATCACGACCACTCAGAGACCAAAATTCAACTAAGATCTTGAATGCTGCAGGATCATTATCATATTGATCTAAAAAATAATCAAAGAGGCCTTTCAACTGTTCAGAAGCAGAAGTGTGGACTTCCAAATTTTGGATAAATCCTGAATTGTATTTTTTTACCCAATGGTCAACGAGAGATAAGTAAACTTCCTTTTTGGATTTATAATACCAGTAGATAGCACCCTTGGAAAGTTGGGAAGAGTGAACGATATCATCCATACGGCTCCGCTCGTATCCGTTCTCTACTATGACGGACAAAGCAGCTTCCAATATTTGATCTTTGCGTTGGTCTTGCTTCTCTTGATTCATCACTAAACCGACTGGTCAGTCTATTTTACAGCAATTACTCAAAAGGAAGCAAATTATTTTTTAATTAATGTAGTGTAAAAGAGAAAAAATAAGGTTTAGGAACTCCGATTTGGGTTTTCTGTAAACCATCCTTTTTTCAAACGGTGTTCTTATTCAATGAGTTCATGGATGGACCAAACAGAAGAAAACCCAAAAATGCCTAACGCAGATGAAATATAAATGTCACTAAAAAAGGTAGACAGATAAACAGTATTTAGACCCACCGCAAAAAAACAGGCCAGCATTTTTTATAAAATAATATTCTGCCTTGATTACAATGGCGTGCAAAAGTAGGCGAAAAAAAGGTGAATAAATAGGGTTGACATCTCCTTTTTTTACCGTGTAACTTATAATGAGAATCAGTCTCAATAACAATAATATTTGTCAATTAGATAAGGAGAACAATGAAACGATTAGTGATTCTCGCTGTGGCAGTATTTAGTATGATGTTCGCTCAGGATGACTTCTTTGAGCCGGGCTACAGCATTGGTGGATATGGTGAATTACACTATAACCAATCTAAAACAGGGGAAGAAGATCCAACCAAAAAATTGGATTTCCACCGCTTTATTATTTATTACGGTTACAACTGGTCAGAAAAATGGTCCTTCAAATCTGAAGTAGAATTAGAACATAATTTTGTGAAAGATGGACAAGGTGAACTTGAATTGGAACAGGCATTTGTCAACTACCACACAGACAAATTTGGAATCCAAACTGGTGTACTTTTGCCCTCAGTTGGTATCATAAATGAGTACCACGAGCCACCATTGTTTGTGAGCGTAGAACGTCCGGAGTACAGCAAATATGTGATCCCAACCACTTGGTTTGGAAACGGTTTTGCTGCCTATGGTAACGTTGCTGGTATCAACTGGCGTTTTGTTCTCTTGGAAGATATGGAAGGTGAAGGCATTGGTGCAGGCATCCGAGGTGGCCGAGGAAAGGGATACAAAACAACAGCCTACGATTGGGTGAAAAATTTCTCTGCAAATTATACCGGTATTCAAGGATTGAAAGTTGGTGGTTCTTACACCATGAATAAAGCACCTATTAATGATAACCCAGATTCCACTGTGTCTTTTGGTTTAGGTGAATTCAATTTAAAGTATGATGCAAATAACATCTATGCTGTATTTGAAAATGGAAACATTTCTTACGAAAATAACCCTGATGGATATACATCCAGTGGTGGATTCTATGTTGATTTAGGTTACAATGTTGC
>CAXFCD010000121.1:0-5146 GCA_964001155.1 uncultured bacterium
CATTGGTTCCGTTCCAATGGATGGTTTTATATCCAGCTGATTGATGATCATTCACCAAATTCCGTACAACCCTTCCCATCATATCATAAATGGTGATATTCACCATCCCATCATCTGGGAGATTATACCGTAATGTTGTGGTTGGATTAAACGGATTCGGGTGGTTTTGGTGAATTTTAAAGACAGTTGGAATTTGGTTTTCATCTTCAACGCCAACTGATTCTAAAGTAATAGATACAACATTGGACCAATTCGACCAAAAACCATTGACATAAGCAGAGACTCTGAAAAAATATTCTATGTTGTATTCAAGGTCATTATCAGTGTAAGAGTTGGTCTGTGAATAGTTGGATTCTACATTTTCTGTGAATAATGAATCTGTTGATCTTTCTACTTTATAATACAGGATTCCTTCTATTGTATTCCATTCTAATAATACTGTTGAATTATTTATCGAATAATCTAAACCTGATACAGCAAAAGAGTATTCAAAGGCACCCATGTCAGGAGTTAATCCAAAATAATCTAAAATATCATCCGTTCCATCCCCATCTATGTCAGCTGTACCTGTATCAATACATGGTGATTCGGGTTGGAGGGTATAATCACCATTATCAGTATCCACAAAGAGCGGGTCTGCTTCAATTAGACCTGTACACGAAGGGCATGATACTCCTTCTATATCACTATAGGTGACTTGTAGCGATCCTAATGTATTGAATGAATTTGGGTCATTGCCCCAAATGATCGAATTTGTTAGAATACTATTGTTATTTTCCACTACCAATACACCACCACCATTATCTGCAGCAACATTTTCGCTTATTGTCAAATTTGTTAAAACGCCATCGGTATCTAAAATAGCCATCCCACCGCCCCAATAGGCTGTATTATCAGTTACGCTTATATTGGTCAACATCACTTCTGAATTATTAATTATTATTCCACCACCGGCTGATGAATTAACGAGCAAATTATTTTCACTTACGGTTGCATCTGTAACAGATACTTCAGATGAAAATATCATTAATCCGCCACCAAAGTGTTCTGCAGTATTTTCATGAATAATGACATCAGATAATGCTGGACCAGACACTCGCCAAATAGAAATTCCACCACCAGCTGCAGCAGAATTATTCGAGATGATCAGATTCTCAAAGACTGCATTAACTGGATTCATTGGGCCATCATAAACATATTCAAGATCAGGATAGGTCACGAGTATCCCGCCTCCACCAATACATCCCGCACTATCAACATTCCCGCCGGTTATAGTCAAGTTTGCTACCTTAATATTCTCACATGCTTCTACGATTTTTAATACGCGACTTTGGTTTTCAAAATCCGCTTCTGCATCTAAAATGGATGTTTCCGGATCAGACCCTATCAAATGGACTTTATCCGGTAGAACGATAGGAAATTTTTCACCGGTTGTGGATGGGGAAAAAATACCTTCTCCAACATAGATTGTGGTGGTTATGGTTGGATCATCTTTCACAAGGCTTAAGGCATGGCCTATGGTTTTAAAAGGATCAGATTCTGTTCCGAAATTGTTATTATTCCCATCCATGGAAACATAAAACGCATTTCCCTCGATGCAATTCCCGGAAATATCATTTTGGATGAATCCCGCTTCATTTTCTTTTGATTTGAGTACAAATTCATTCACACTGTTTGATTCACAATCAATATCATCAAAAATACTGTAACTCACGTCAATGGAACCTTCATACCCTCGAGAATAAAAATTCTTCCCATCACCACTTGAGTTATTTTCAAAATAATTATGTTGGATTATCAATTCTTCAGGGATGTCGCGGTTCGTTTGAGCGTTTCGTCTGGAAAGGTGTCTGTCCTCATCAAATTCAACATCATCATCACTGAACTGCCCAATTGCACCGCCATTTGTAACGGTGATGGCCACATTTCCACTATCGGCTTGGGCACTAAATCCATTATTAATAAAGCGATTGTACATGATAGTTGGATAAGCTTTAAATATCAAGATGCCACCACCGGATCTTTCCGGGCGTTGAACATTTATTTCGCAGGTGTCGAATTGAACCATATTCGTCCCAAGTCCATTTTGGAATGTTAAGCCTATAATTGTTGGTGCAATATTTCCATCTCTAATAACCAAGCAGCTACCATAATCGGGATTAGCCGGTTCTGAAGGTGCATGGAGGATGGTACCTTGGATATGCTCATTTTCAGTCCATTCAGTATCCAGTTCATCATTGATAGCATGGCTCGCCAAAACAATTTCTTTTTCAAGGATTAGATTTTCGGAATAGGTCCCTTCCGCAACGAGAACCGTATCACCGTTTGTGGATGCATCGATTCCTTCTTGGATGGTGGCATAATCTCCGGGAACGTTTATGGTCGTTCCAAAAAGAATGGATAATAAGGTTGAAAGAATAACGAATTGTTTCATAGTTACCTTTTCTTTGTTGAATAATATACAAAATATTCCTAACAATTATTTTAATGGTGATAAGGTGTGATTTTCGTTACATATTTCAACTCATCCCTAACCCTTCGAAGGGTTAGTTAGGGTGTGTCATTTATGAAACCGCTTTCTCGATCTTCTTCAGGGCATCTCTGGCAATTTTTTTCTTTTCCAATGATTCAGGTGCAGGTTCCCACACTTTTAGGAAAATCTCCAAGTTACTTTTTGCTAAACGGTAATTCTTCAGTTCTAAATTAGCCAAACCTGAATTTAAAAAATAAAAGGGATAATAGAATTTTCTTGCACCAGCACCGGAATTATATACTTCCTTCATTGCATCAAAATGTTTCACTGCAGATGCATAATCCCCAACCTCCACGTAGCATAAGCCAAGGTTGTAGTTTACTTCAAACCGGGCCCACAACATATTAGTTTCACCCAACACTCGTTTATAACTCTGAATTGCTTCTTTAAATTTTCCTTCTTGCTGGTATTGTATACCACGGTTCGGTTTTACAGAAACATCCGAATGGCCAATAGATGCTTCTGTTAACTGATCCACCCTCTCCCAATTTTGGAGAACTTTATGACATTTAATAAAATACCATTTTGAGACTGCACCCATATCTGAAAAATTACATTCTTTTGTTTCATCCTTAAATAATTCTTCAATCTCATCAATAAGTTGTTTACCGGATTTGTAGTCATCAAATGTCAAGAAAAATGCGTGTGCCATCCTAGTTAATTCATCAGTATATTTTTGATAATTAGATTTACTCAAATAGTAATTCATTATCTCGTTGCTATATTGTTTGAAATGAAATAAATCTCCTTGGTAAATTGAAATATTTTTCAAACGTATAATACTGGAAAGATTGGTCTCTTTTTGGCCTTGTCCCTTTTTATAATATTCAATAGCCTTAACATACTCACCGTTTTTGGCATGTCCATCACCCATCATATTATCATAATTAAATTGTTCCATGCCCGACTTTTCTAATTCTTTAACTTTCGAAAAATAATCTTTAAAATGACCCGCATTTAATAAAGCACTCAATTCTTTTCTAATATAACTTGGATTTGATGGATCAATTTTTAAAGTGTTTTGTGCTAATTCTATATTTTTTTCATGGAATCCTGCGTCAGAATATGTCCAGGATAAATGACTTAGAGTAAATTCAAAGGTTGGGTCCAAGATATGGCTTTTTTCAAAATAAGGTATAGATTCCTTTGAACTACCTGAATGATATAAAATATCGCCATACTCAAAATAGGCTAGTTTTTCATTTGGGAATTTTTGAATAATCTCATCATATATGTTAAGTCTTGACAATTTATCCTGAACCGATTGAGCACGAATATATAATCTTTCTTTATCCGGCACAGATTCAATGTACTTAACAGCTATCTTAATATATTCTTGAGTTTTTGGTACATTGAACTTCCATTGATATGAAAATGCCAATTGAAAATAGGCTAACGCAAAGGTTGAATCAATTTCAATGGCTTTCTCAAAATATTTTATCCCTTCATCCCATTGATCATTATATATTTCTTCCAGACCCAAATCATAATATTTATATGCTTCAAGATTATTTGTGGTAAGGCTGGCAATATCCCGTTGGGATTTTTCAATTTCTTCTGCTTTTTCCGCTAAACTGATACGAGTTTGTTTTGAAATTTCATCAATGAGTCCGGGGATATTTTTCTTTCCTTCAGCCTGCACATTGGTGGAATACAAATATTCATCTTTTTCAATATCCAGGATTTTTAGATCCACAGAATAGAGTTCTCCAAACTGCCGAATCGATGTGAGAACAAGTGCATTGATATCTGCGCGATGACAAATCTCACGGCCCACCTGTTCATCAACTATTACAACATCATTTTTCCCAATCTGTTTTAATAAATCATACATGCGCGATTGCGTCAAGACAGTTAAATAATTGGATTGCTCCAGAGATGTGATTAAGAGTCCCGATAGTCCATCTAATGTGGCATCGCCGGTATTATTTTCAAAGTCTGCTATGGCCACAGGAATGCGTTCACCGGTATAAAAGACAGGCTCTTGGGAAGGCTCAGGATCATCGGAAGTTCTTAAAGCAAAAACAGTAAACAAAAGGCCAAGGACAATTCCCGCTGCAAGGATGGGCATTTTACTTTTTGCTTCTTTCGGTTCTGGTTTGGGTTCTTCTCCTGTGGGTGTCGTACCCATTTGGGTGAAAATGGAATAAACTTTGATAGGTTTATCCACACCTTTCAAGAGTTGTTCTTCCTGGAATGATGTACTAATCTCCGGTTTATTCTTAATATCTTCATGGACCCGTTCTGATACGCAGATACCGCCGGGCTCTGCCAAAGGCTCCAGTCTAGATGCAATATTCACACCATCGCCGAAGACGTCGCCATCTTTTTTAACCACATCACCAATGTGAATTCCGATTCTTAAGGTTAGATCCGGATTATGAGCAAGGATGCGTTGTATCTCTAAAGCACAGGTGACGGCCTTTACAGCACTAGGGAAAGCGATAAGAACGCCATCGCCGATCTCTTTGAGCCATTCGCCATTGAATTGGTGGATGATGGGTTTTAGGAGTCCACGTTGCTGTTCCAATAAAGCAAGTGCTTTAGTCTCATTCCGACCCATGAGTTCAGTAAACCCACAGATGTCCGTAAATACGATTGCTTTTAATTGTC
>CAXFCD010000122.1:0-21388 GCA_964001155.1 uncultured bacterium
AAGAAACTCCACGCAGCTGTGGCTACCTTGGTTACCACATCAGGTATATCACGGTACTGCCCAAACAGCAGGCAAGGAATCAACAATATTATGAATAAGGTCTTCTTCATCTGATCACCGCAAATTTGCCAATAAAGGGTTCATTGGAACTGTCTTTTTGTTCCACATAAAATAGATATAGTCCGGGAGCAACTTCCTGGTTATTGACAGTACGCATATCCCACCAGGCATTGCCGGATTCAGCATCGTTATGTTCAAGTGTACTCACATACTCACCGGAGAGGGTAAAAATTTTAATGGTGCATTTTTCGGGAAGATTTGTAAACCTGATTTGTCTTAAATGTTCAGATTCCTTAAATCCTGAATGCACTTTATAAGGGTTGGGCACCACACCAATATCACTGGTATTTACTGCAGGCATTACACCGGGATAAACCTGGATAAAATTTCGGTCCAATACTGTAGTCCCTTTTGAATTTTCTATGGAGGCATAACCATTGGGGTCAGCCCATTTGTCCGGGTTTGAATAATTAGTATCCACCACTACCTCAAAAGCTCCATCTCCAATATCCTTGTATGTAGTGCGGTATGGCGGTTCGACGCCCATATCATATGCCACGACAGAATACGTGTATTCCAATCCATCCGTCACGTCTTTATCCACATACAAATAGGTCATGGTATCACCATTAATGACTTTTGGCTCATTCAGCCTGATGGCATCAAATCCTGTATCATTCCCTAAGGTAAACCAGGGGAAATAAGGGTCCTCCCCTTTGATAGAATGTCCCCGCTGCTGCAATGGATCATTGGCACAGTCAGCAGGATTACTGGAATAAATGCAATGTAATGAATCTTCTTCTGCTGTAAGGTCAAATTGTTGAAAAGGACGCCAGCCCGCAAAAATACCATCCGTATCATAGATCATATCATCTGCTTCACCCCATGCTGCACCGCCATCTAAACTTTTGAAAATTTTATACCCTTCAAAATCAGCATAACCTGTCACAACGTCCCTAGCTGATTCTGCCCGGTCATCCCAATAGATTCGGACTTCCCCTTGCCCAGTTTCAGCGTGTACAGTGGGACGGGTCGGTGGTGTAAAACCCTGATAACGAGAATTATACATGACTTGAGCAAAACGGGCGTTATTGATCAAATCATCTTCAGTTTGTCCAAAAATAATACAGAATGAAAAAGGAACTTCTCTGCCGACAGGCAAATCGAAAGGTGCACAACTCATAATCAACACACAATCCAAGCCCGGGTCATCCCGTGTATAAACCGGCTCTGATTTTAGCCCAATCACCGAATCAAAATGGGGATTAAGTTCTGAACCTAAGTCTGTCCCCGGATTGGGTGTATGGAAATGCCATGCTTTTTCATTTTCACTAATGTTAGAAGTATCTCCCACCATGAGCTTGTATAAAATTTCTTCTTTATTCCTGGCAACCGGGCAGCCTTCATAGCCTGCATAACAAGGTGGTGAAGAATCTTCAGGCCGCGTCACGCCGGGACGCTGATACCAATCCACCCAGTGCCAGTCCGTCATTTTCAACGGTTCGCCCGGGAAAATATCAATGGTACCATCCTGATCCAAATCCACCGGATCTGTTGCTTTAGGTGAATCCAATAACTGGGTTGCAACCACACCAAATTCATTTCCAGGATGGGTCGTTGCTGACGGTTCATCTAAAGCATATCCCAAGGCACCGGAAAGTCCATCATGATCACCGATCATGGCCATGCTGATGAGCATTCTTTCATTATTGACTTCAAACAATTCCCAATAATATTTCATAAAATCGTCATCATTGGTATGATAAAAACCATTGTAACCGTCCCAATCACCCATGAGTGCATCCGCATCCATATAAAATCCCAATGTCATCCCGCTGTAGTCAAATCCTTTGCCGCGGTTCAATTGTGTACCATCAGGCATAATCATGGCTTCTCCACAAATCTGATTGCCATCTTTATCTAAGACAGGATTGCCATCTTCGTCCTCAGCGCAAAAATCACCACTTTCATTTCGAACTTTCACCGTCACAAACATAATATCTTCCGCATAGGATACACCATAGGAATGGGCTGAAGCCATGACTCGCAATCCCATGGGATAACCGGTTTGCTCATATTCATTATTGGTGTTCACATTGTTAGCCCGGTGTGCCCAACGATCATCAAACTCCATATAGACATCCATATCAGAAATGAATCGGCCCGGAACATCTTCCCAACAATCCGGGTCTTTACGAGATTGTGAACAACCGGGTAGGTTGATATTGTAATCTTGTGCCCACCAACCCGGCCAAAAAGCTTCAGTTTGTCCCGTGAGTTCATTATATCGTTTTGGCCAAGTTGTTGAATAACCTGAATGGGCTAATACCGGATATGTGTCCCCAGCTGATACAAATGGTGAATCTTTAAAAACATCCCCTGTCAGGGTTTCAGTCTGGTGTGTATTAATACGTGACATGGTAGATGCATGCCAATCTGTTTTATGGACGGCATCTATAAAATGGGATTCAGCAGCATTGGCACCATAATAAAAGTACTCATCATCATCAGTCCACTCTTCCAGATCTTCACCATAATCATAAAAATCAAAACTGCTTTCCCGGCTGATCAATTTGGGTCGGAGTGCCCATGGATAAATAAACCCAATCCGGGTTGTAGATCTGTTGGGATCCATTTCTCCAAAAGTACTTAAAATTATTTTGCGGTTTTCATGATCAAACATAAATTGCCGGTCATCATTAAAATCTTCCACAGATGAAACTTCATTTTCCGGAAGATAGAGTCCTTCATCGTTCCCCAATTCAAAGAGAAACCCACTGAAGATCGTATCGCCCGTGGTTGGGTACCAAGCCTCGTAAGCGCTGTTGGATTCCCAAATGCTGTAAATGGGCACACCATCTTCATCAACTGAAGTTTCTACAGGTACCCAAGTGTAATTCGCTGTATTGGAATGGCCCGGAACACCTGCAATAAAAGAAACCGCAGGCAGATAAGAATAGTCGCCCCAAATCCCTGATGGATGGGAATCCCAATTAATGAAACTGCCATAGTTTGTAATGGCTGACTTAACACGGCCTTGATCTACGAAGCCTTTGCCTCTGTCGCTCATTGGATTGGTCGGAAATGGATAATCGCCGATCTTGGCAGCAGGAGCAGGACGGAATGGATCCGGCACAGGTTTATTCTCTTGTACATAGGTCTTATCAATAGCCAATAAAGAGCCAAGAACTAAAAAAGTAAATAGTATTTTATTTTTCATTTAGTTTAATTGAAATCAATACGAATAAAAAAGTTTATTTCCCTGGGTGAGGATAATCGCCATGGGCGATCGTAATACGCGCTGGATTTGTTGGCATATTTGCCCTGTCCGCTGGGGTCCGTTCCCGGCAGTCCAACATAGTCAGTATAATAGGTTCCTGGATCATCCGGTTTGCCGGTCATGGCGTAAATATCAATAGGATTCCGAATGTCGAAAATATTGAAAACATTCAACCCTAAGGCAAACCTGTGCCCTATAGCCTCGAAATATTTAGAAAGGGATAGGTTAACATTCTTGTATCCCGGGCCTCGTTTAGAATTCCGGTTCCGTTCATCCGACACAGGATCCCGTCCACGGAAAATAATTGGTGTATAGGGATAACCGCTTTGGTAAAAAGCAGTTACACCGGCTTGGATTCCAAAAGGCAGGAATGTATAGGCATAATAGGTTAAATCATGGGGACGATCAAAGTAAGTGATATTTTCCTGGCTGGGTGCATCAACATATTGACCACTGATACTGGCCCATGCATATTCGCTGTTTGCTTTTGCAATGGAATAGGTGTATTGTAACTGGGAACCGAAAAACCGTCGACGCCATTCTAAAGTAACATCAATTCCTTTGGCAGAACCATAGTCACCATTCGTTGATATTTGGTAACTATATACACCGGAACGCTCATGGGTATATCGCGTCATTTGATCCATATCCCGAACCCAGGCACCTAAGGAATAGGCCCAACTTTCTCCCACCTGAACATTGAAGGCTACGGAATAATCTTGCGTTCTTTCAGCGCCCATGGTGGCATTACCCACTTGTCCTTCGCCTTCTTCAAATAATTCTTCCGGATTTTCCAACCGGTTGGTATTCAAATAAATATTTTGGTAAACCGGTGTTTGATAATAGAGTCCATAGTTAAAGGTAAACGTTGATTTGTCTGTGATCACATGACTGAATCCTAATCGTGGACTAATTTTATAAAACCATCCGGACTGTTCTAAGAAAACCTTCTGTCTCGGAATACCGGCAATATCGGCGTATTCTTCATTCTCGTCCCATTGGTTATTGTTATTCAAATCAGAATAAAAATAAGGATGACCGGGACTGTATACGCCTAAAGAATCTTGCAAGGGTGGTGGTACGCCCCAGATTTGCGTATTGTAATTAACCATGTCAATTCGAATACCGTAGTTGATTACCATCCAAGGCACTTCAAACGTATTTTGGACGTAGGCAGAAAATTCTTCAGGCTCACGGAATTCATCCCACTTACCGTTATTATTGGCATCCGTGAAAGCTTCGCCTTCATCCCAGCGCCCGTTTCCTTCACCTTCATCCGCTTCGATGTAACCCTCATCTCCAAGGACTAAACTATCCGGGCCCGTATCTTCCCAATATTCAGCAAATGTTTGAATAAAGGCAGCAGCACCAAGCCATGGATCCATGACTTCATAGAAATTAAGCTTGTGATATTTATAATCAATTCCGGTTCTAATTTTCCATTTATCCGTAATTTGAGAAGTTAGATCAATACGAATCTCATCTGTAACCGAACGAGAATCTGCATAGAATGTATCATGGCCACCAAAAGTTCGTCCTTCATCCCAAGCGACACCACCTTCAGAATAATTAGGCATGTAATAATAGGGATTGGGTGCCCCGGGAATAAAACTCAAGTTGGTCGGCGTACTCCAATACCCGGGGACATTTTGAAATCTTAAACTAATGGAATTGTGATCATAGAATGGTTCATAATCCTCATACATTTCCGGCTCTAACCAATAATCGCCGTCTCTTTCAATGAGGGGTTTCACCAAGCTCGGCCCATCCCAAATGCCATCATTATCTGCATCAGTAAAGGATTCGCCCACATCCCAAACACCATTGCCATTGTTATCTTTAAAATCTTCTGCCATTTCCCAACTATACAACCCGGGATCTGCACCATGATACCAGCCGGTTCGCTCATCCACATTGGTGTACCGAATGGTATCGCCATCTTCTCCTATGCTATATGGAATAACATTCCGGTTTTCCGGATCTGATATATCTTTGTAGCCTGCAGGATGGCGCCATTCAAACCAGTTTGGATACCCGTCCTTATCATTGTCACGCCAACGGACACCCTGGAATTGGTCTTGGATAAATCGTGATGTACGAATCGTATAAAATGTACGTTGGGTCACCGAGTGGTTTATTTCAAAATTGTACCTGTACGTATCCCGGAAAAGTTCATTTCGGCCTTCATCCCAATAGAGGTAACGCGGATTAAAGGATTGGCGATGGTTTGCTACCTGCCAATAGGCACCATGGAATCTGAGTTTATTGGTCAATCTAAATGTCAATTTTGTAAAAATATCCCAAGTTTTGGTAAATCCGAATCCACGGAAACCTGATACACTATCCCATGGGTAAACCAACGCTTTTTTATTTTTATCAATATTGTCCAAGTTGGCATTTAAGTCCGCTTCAGTCCGATAATAATAGTCACCATTATGGAGGTTGAAAACTTTATCATCAAACTCATAGACGCTGTAGTTATCTTCGGTTGTGTATTGACCTGAAACCCAAAAGTATAATCGAGGAATGCCCAGGACAGGCCCGCCTATACCAACATTCAAGTCATCGTATCCGCGGATGAGGTCGAAATTTTCTGTTTCATGGGTCTTTCCCATGGCGGAATTAATCATAGCCCCCATTTGGCTGGTTTCATACTTGATCTTATACTGAATTTCTTTATCGCCTGAATTGGTATGATAGTTGGATACAGCTGATTGGGCATCGCCATATTCCGCGTTAAATCCTCCGGGCTGCCAGTCAAATTCTTTCACAGCAAATAAGTTCAGGCGCGTTCCCGACCCGATGGAGCCAAAAATAGGATTCCGAAGGTACATGCCATCCATCATGTAAGCAATTTGTCCGGATCGTCCGCCTTTTACATGGATTTCTTCGATGCCACGCTCTTCATGATTAGGGACAGATTTGTTGCGGCTTTCTACTTTTACCACACCGGATTGCAATGTATAGAGTTCCGTTAAATCTCTGATAGGCAGCGCTTGGATCGCTTCCTTATCTACTGTGACCTTTTTTGACGTATTCCCTCGTTCAACTAAAGGCCGTGTACCAAGAACTTCTACTTCTTCACCTTCAATGACTTCCTCTTCTAATTTGAAATTGAGCCATTGAGTTTGATCCATAAGAACATGGATTTCTTTCATGGTTGTTTTTTTATACCCAATCATTGAGCAAACCACATCATAATCACCCACAGGAATATTCAGGATGATATAATTCCCATCCACATCTGTCGCTGCACCAATATTCAAGCCAGGTATAATCACATTGGCGCCGGGAAGGGGTGTACCATCTACCGCATCTGTCACTTTGCCTCGGATGGTACCATCTGTTCCTGCATATAAAAAGGATACAAATAAAATTAGTATAGAACTGTGTTTCAATTTTATCATTGCTCCAACTCCCGCAAGTCTAGTGTCTGAATACCTTTTTGAGCACTGACACGGAACGGTTCAAAATCAAAATCAGGATGATCCCCAATATCTTGCAATTTGATAGTTTCCACCGGTTCAGTCAATTTCCGGAATACACCGCCACCCTCGGTTTTGTCTAAAGATGTCAATTCTATGCGATTCAATCCTACCCAAGCCTCATTATTTTCATCCGGTGGGCCATTTGCTGTCTGCCCCGAATTGTAAGGATGTTCTGTCCAGCGGATATGGATTTCACTTTTGACCAATCCTTGTTTATAGGCCAGCCAAGACTCAGTCCGCTGGCCAAATTCCACACCGCTACCCATCATGGTCATGGTGGTAACTTGGGTCACTTTAAAACAGTTTTCAAATGTCGTATCCGCCGGAGGGCATTCCTCGCTATCTGCCACAATAGCATCATTGGCGGCACATTGATAATTGCCGTCCCCTATAGCAGTAAATGTCTTTACAGCGGCAGGTACTGTTACACTGGCTGCTTCAACATCATAACTTTTTTCAATAAAATATACAGCAACATTCGTCGTATCGTAATAAGCGGTATCAACATGTTCTCCATCTCGAAGCGATCCATTATAGGTATAATACAGGATTTCGCTCGCTAATTGAGGCTTCTGCCAAAATCCATTTTGAATTTCCTTTTGATTGAAATAAAACCCGACCGGTAGAAAATATGAAGGATAAACAACTTGGTTTAGATGCTTCGGTTCGTGGAAAATATGGTAGTTATAATGACGTTCTGACGTATTACTACTGGTTCTGTACCATTCAGATTTTGTGATATAATAATCGCCAGCGGATAAGGATGATCCGGTGATATGACCAATTTTTTCCCGGGTGTAAAGAGTAACCAATGAATCCACATCATCTACATATTGTTGTTTCAGATCATTGAACTCAATCGTCTCGATGAGATTGTTATATTCATTTCCCCAGCGATCTGTAATATCATCTCCCAATCCTACTTCCAATAATACTTCCGGTTCACTTGGATCGGTATAATCCACAATAAGATTATTGGGCTTATCTCCTATGACATAAAGGTATTTTTCCGAGGTCCCATCTCCATCAGAATCTTTCATGGTGAATTCTTCTTCCAGATCATAAATTTTGTTTCCACGGTCACAAAAACCACCATCGCTGTCTTCTAAATAATCGCCAATTCCCTCACAGGCTGACGCGGAGGTCACACGAGGTTCAGCATCATCCCAGATTTCATTGCAATTCCGGTCCTGATATGGTTCACTGATATTGAATGACTGGTCTCCATTGATATCAAAATAGGGTTCTGCAGGGTCCCAAATTCCGTTACCGGTATCTTCAAATTCATACGCAATGGAAATGACACCGTTCCCATCGTAGTCTTCAATTAAGTTATCGCCTTCATCGTATTCACCATTATTATTATTATCGTTGTATTCATACAGCGCTTCATAAACGCCATCATCATTATAATCTGTAAGAGCTGTTTCTCCCAAATCCCAAGTACCGTTATCATTGCAATCTGTGTTGATTCGAAATACTAAGGAATCGGCACTGAGTTGTTGTTTCTCAAATTCAAAATTGGAAATGAAACGAATCTGATCGTCATTCAAAAAAACATAATTGGTATCGAACCATTCGGAGGAATCAACAAACAACAATCCCTCATCAATGAAGGGCGTATCCACCACTGCCCAATAAGCACTTACATCGAACGTATCGGAATAATAAAGCATGGTGTCAGCTTGGATCCAGTCAGAGTTAACTAATTTATACCGTTGAAGTGATGGATCGGCTAACAGATCCCATTCTAATTTTTCAAGGTTTTTGAATGAGGTGGATGTCATCAGGACAGAATCGGGGACGATAGAATCTTGGACAGAAAGAGTATCAATATAGTGACGCTCAGTGAAAACAGATTCATCGGAAGGCGTCATTGATACAAGATGATTGTTAAAAGTTTTAAACTCCATTTCCGGCGGTGTTTTACCGGAAAGTTCATAATATCCCAAGTAATGATCGTAAGACGCCATTAAGCCGGGATCGTACCGAAAATATTTGGCATTTATTTCATCGTCGAAATTATAAAAGTAATCTGTGATAGAACCAGAGGTGCCAGCTAAATCATCATTCAGCGTATTGATAAATGTGACTTCTTCATCACTCGAAGTATCCTCTGGCTCCTGTTTTTCACAAGCCATTTGAGATAGACTGATAGCAAACAGAAAAAAGAAAAAATGTTTATTCATTTATAAATGTTGAGTTTCAAACGAAAATTAAAGCGATAAATTTAAGTAAAATCACAATATAATTCGTTGTTTTTTTATTAACCCTTAAACACAGACCATGATTAATACGAAATACCTAAAAATTATACTCATTATTTTTACCTTTTCATTTTGCTTCGCTGACCTTGCCAGTCCAACACCCTTTAAAGTGACTCAGCCCAACGGCGTCGAAATTGAAATATTAAACCGAGGGAATCATCTCCAGGGATGGCACGAATTCCAGGGCTGGACGATTGTCCAAAATTCTGACGGTTGGTGGATGTATGCATCCGGAAACGACAGATTTCAACTCATTCCATCTCATTTGAAAGTTGGCATTGATCCTGAACCCGACCCGTTCACAAGTTCAATAGAAAAAGGGATTCGTCCTGAACGTCGAGTTTTAGAAGACAATGCACCCATTCCCAATTTACAAATAACCAGGACGGATACGTTTCATGTACCCCTCATCTTGGTGGAATTTCCTGATGCGCCGGCAACCTACGATTCAATTGATTTTGAAATGATCATGAATCAGGAAGGATACACCCATTTGAATAATGCCAATACGGGTAGCTTTCGTGATTTTTATCAGGAAATTTCTTATGAACAATTTCTGCCAATTTCAGAGGTCACCAATTGGATTATGGCACCAAACAACCATGATCATTATGGCTATAATAATCCCAACGGCTGGAGCAATGTTCGTCAATTGGTGAGAGCGCTCGCTGATTCCTTGGAAGAGCAAGGATTTGATTGGTCTATATACGATAATGATGGCGATGGATATGTAGATGCACTCAATGTACTTCACCAAGGCGCAGGTGCAGAACAAGGTGATTATTCAAATATTTGGTCCCACAAGTCCAGTTTAGGTGGTTTATCCGTTACTTATGATGGTGTAACCATCAGCAGCTATACAATGAATCCTGAGATCCAAAGCGGCAACATTGTTGCCATTGGTGTCTTGGCCCATGAATTTGGACATGCTTTGGGACTCCCGGATTTGTATGACACAGATTATTCTTCCACCGGTGCAGGAAAGTTAGCTCTTATGGCAAGTGGGGCTTGGGGCACAAACGGCAATACGCCCTGGTATCCTGCCACGATGGTTGGATGGTGTAAAAATAGGTTAGGTTGGGTTGATATCGTTGAAATCACCGAGAACCAAGAAGGCATTTCCCTCCAGCAATCTTATTCTAACAGTACCATTATTCGTGTGGATCATCCTCAAGTGGATGAGGAATACTGGCTCATTGAGAATCGCCAAAAGGTTGGCTCCGATACCTTGATGCCTACACCGGGATTAGCCATTTGGCATATCAATGACGATATTGCCCAAGGTTGGGGACCTAATTCAAATGAGCCTTATTATGGCGTTGGCCTGGAACAGGCAGATGGTCTGTTTTCTTTGGAAAATGGCGGACCCAGCAATGGTGGCGACGTGTATCCCGGCGATACGGATAATAGAGAATTCAGCCATTCATCCACACCCAATACCAACAGTTTGTATAATGTTATATCCATGACCAGCGTGGATAATATTTCCGATCCAGGCGAATTTATGACATTTGATGTGACTTACGATGAAGTCATTTTAGCGACAGCATTTATTAATGATGGTTCCGGCTATGCCAACGGTGAAGGAACAATTTCTATCGGCATGAGCAACGAAATGGAGATTGGTGAATTGGAATTCAGACTCAATTTTTCCCCCAATTTCCCTGATATTATTGACGTGATTCCCACAGAACGAACCACGTTTGATTCTGTCATATTTGATGATCAATCAGTCACACTTGTCAATCCACTAATCACAGCTGGCACCGGTGATATTTTGGACTTAACATTTTTTAATAATACAGGTGTTGAAACAGACGTCACCGTTTCATTTGATTATTGTATAGCCCTTACGGTCAACGATCAACCAGTGGGAATGACATCAGTTGATGAAGCCAATTATTATATTGAAGGCATGGATCAGTATTTTAATATTTTGGATGGCACGGGAACTGCCGGTGGCGGTGCTTCTTATGTTGTGTCTATTTACAATACAATTCCTATTCCCATGGCTGTGGTTCAATTATCTAACTCTCCCGGTCTGCTTACACCCAGTGATGAACCCTTTGTTGATGATAATGAAAATGGAGAATATGATGAGGGCGAACCTTTTACAGACTGGAATGGAAATGGTATCTGGTCTCCGGTGGTGGAACGAATCGGATTGGATGAAACATGGGAAATTGATCCCTCTATATCCGGTACTGATCTAACTATTGGATTTTCGAATTGGCCTTCGCCTTTGGTAACAGGATCACATCAACTTTTTCGAATCAATTGTGCTGTAAGTGCTGAAGCCCAAATGAATGATGAAATCTCAGTATTTACGAACGTAATTCTACTGATAGATGCGTGGGGGAACCAAGGCGTTTCCTTTGTAAATGGTGAAGGAACGGTGATAATAGATGATGTGTTGGAAACTAATGAAACAATCCAGTTCCCTGAAAAGTTTTCTTTGAATCAAATTTACCCAAATCCATTTAATCCCATGACATCCATTCAGTTTTCTGTGGAGAGTTTTGGAGAAACATCTCTTCAAATTTTTGATTTAATCGGACGCTTGGTGGAAACACTGGTACAGGAGAAAATGGAACCGGGATCTTACAAAGTTAATTGGCATCCGACCAATATGTCTTCCGGACTTTACTTTGTGGAATTAAAGTCCGGCGACCAGCGGGAGATTCAGAAGATTACCTATTTGAAATAATGGACCCTGATAAACTTTGCGGAGATTAACGGTTGCCAACAATTTCAACGTAAAAAATGAATGGATAGATTTAAATCCTTCCAAAATATCCCCAAAGTTTTTCGGTAGGCAAATGATAACTTTTCGGAAGGTATTGGATCGTCATATTATTATAATTTATTGACTTTGTAGAGTTTTCGTATCAATCAAAAACTTCCGCAAAGTTTAATCTGATTCTTGTTTGGACTAGACTTATCAGCCTATTGGCGGATGAGTTAAGGACAACTGATTAGGCCGATTTCCGTTTCCGGCTCTGTTTAAAAAGCGGATCTTTTCCTTTTAAGATGGTTTCTTTGG
This sequence comes from uncultured bacterium, assembly GCA_964001155.1. GTDB lineage: Bacteria > Fidelibacterota > Marinisomatia > Marinisomatales > UBA1611 > CAXFCD01. The sequence goes on from CAXFCD010000122.1 coordinate 12,139, forward strand.
TAATGATCACCCGTTCCATGCCCTCCATTTCCGGAAGGTGATACATGATATCCAAAAGATGTTCCTCCATCACAGACCTTAATGCCCGGGCCCCTGCTTTTCGTTCCAAAGCCAAGTGCACAATAGCTTTCAAAGCTGATTCCCGAAATTCCAATTCAATCCCTTCAAGCATGAAAAGTTTTTTATACTGCTTTACCAGGGAGTTTTTGGGATCTACCATGACTTGCATCAAATCATCTTCATCCAAAGTATCCAAAGTGCTCACCACAGGCAAGCGTCCCACCAATTCCGGGATCATGCCATAAGCGATTAAATCTTCTTGCCGAACTTCTTTAAAAATGGCATTGGAATCTTTTTTTCCGGATTTCTTTTTAGTCCCAAAACCTAACTGCCCCTTTCCGATCCGTCGGGCAATGATTTCTTCCAATCCGGAAAAGGAACCGCCGCAAATAAATAAAATATTGGACGTATCAATGGGAATCAAACTTTGTTCAGGATGTTTTCTCCCGCCCTTAGGCGGTACATTGGCAACTGTCCCTTCCAAAATTTTGAGTAATGCTTGCTGCACCCCTTCCCCGCTCACATCCCGGGTGATGGAAGCACTGGCGCTTTTCCGGCCGATCTTGTCAATTTCATCAATATAAATAATCCCTTTCTCAGCGGCGGCGATATTATAATTGGAAACCTGAAGTAGCCGCACTAAAATATTTTCCACATCCTCGCCCACGTATCCAGCTTCTGTTAAGGTCGTGGCATCCGCGATGGCAAAGGGGACAGTTAAAAACCGAGCTAAAGTTTGGGCAATCAGTGTTTTTCCTGTGCCTGTTGAACCAATGAGTAAGATATTGCTTTTGTCCAATTCCACATCGGAATGGTAGGCTTGGTGGATGATGCGCTTATAATGGTTATAAACAGCCACAGCGATTGCTTTTTTCGCCCGGTCTTGTCCAACAATGTGGGTATCCAAATTGGACTTAATTTTTGTCGGTTTTTGGAGTGAAACCTTAAATCCGTTTTTGGGCTGGTCCACTTCCGGTTCCAAGTTGATAACCGGCTTTTTACCTTTCTGGATGCGGCTCATTTCCGCTCCGTCAAAATGGCATCAATAATCCCGTATGATTTCGCTTCTTTGGAAGACATGAAATTGTTCCTGTCTGTGTCAGCCTCGATCTTTTTTAAGGTTTGTTTTGTGTTTTTTGCCAAAATGGAATTCAACTGTTTTTTCATCCGCAAAATTTCATCTGCCTGTATTTTAATATCTGTAGCTTGTCCTTCAGCACCGCCCAAGGGCTGGTGAATCATAATCCTGGAATTGGGCAAGGCAGACCGTTTCCCTTTTGTCCCGCCGGCTAATAGGAAAGCACCCATACTGGCAGCTTGTCCTAAACAAATGGTAGCCACATCCGGCTTGATATATTGCATGGTGTCATAGATTCCCATTCCCGAAGTAATGATTCCACCGGGGGAATTGATATAAAGATTAATGTCTTTTTCAGAATCTTCTGCTTCAAGAAATAGAAGCTGGGCTATGATCAGTGAAGCGATAGTATCATCAATAGGTGTTCCCAAAAATACAATTCGCTCCTTAAGCAACCGGGAGTAAATATCGAAGGCACGTTCCGATCGTCCTGTTTGTTCAACAACGATGGGTACCAGTTGATTTAATGTTTTTTCATCAATGTGCATGGTCTTGTCCACGTAGGTCTTTTGTGTATACTTCTACCTCTTTAACTTTAGCAAATTGTTTCAGGTAATCCAAGATTTTCTTTTCCACTAGATCATCTTCCAACCGCTGACGGTTGCTGGGCTTCTTGTAATATTTGCGGATTTCTTTCTCTGATTGGGGTGACCGCTCCACCAAATTATCAATTTCCACTTCTATTTCCTCACGGGATGCAGAGATATTCTCCGTTTCAATTAACTTGTTTCGAAGTGAATACCATTTCAGGTTTCTTTCTGCGGAAGGTGTATAATGTTCCCGAACTTTGCTTTCGTCTAAGGGTTCATCTTTATTTTGCTTTTTAACATCTTCCATCAAATTGTTCAGGTAATTATCCACCATGGAGGGTGCAAAAGATGGATTGGCTAATTCTATCAATGCATCGGACAAATCACGCTCGAACGCTTGTCGCGAACGATCAGCAAAATTGGATTCGATCTTTTTTTCAACATCCGCAGTTAATTCATCAACTGAGGATAATTTAGGATTCACCAATTTCAGGAAATCCTCATCTACGGCTGGTAAGATCTCCCGCTCAATATTGTTTACAGTCAATTCATAATCCGCATCACCGCCTTCTTGATTGACGGGCAGAGTCAATCGGGTTGTTTCTCCGGGTTTTAAACCAATCATTTTATCTTTTTGGTCATCAGTGAATGATCCTTTCCCCACACGCAGATATTGTTTTTCAAACTTTTTCCCGATGATCGGCACACCGGATTCATCTAATTTTTGCAATGTGCAAATGAGGTAATCCCCCTCAATTGCACCATCTTCCACTGTCGTAATGGTGGCGTGAGCTTTTCTTAATTGGGTGATGGCATCTTCAATATCATGCTCATCGTATTTGTAATTGGTTTTTTGAACTTTCAATGAATTCTTTTTCAATTTGGGTAAGGTCACTTCCGGTTCAATTTCAAATTTAGCCGTAAACGAAAAATGCTCATTCATGTGGAAATGGACATCGCTGATTTCAGCTTTATTCACCGGCATCACCTTTTCCTGCTGAACCGCCATGAGGTAATATCTCTGAAAATTATCTTCCATGAATTCCGCTTCAATATTGGGTTGAAATTGCTGCATGAGGCGGTCCCTGGGAATTTTCCCTGCTCGGAATCCCGGCATTTTTACTTTTTTACTGAATTTTTTTATGGTGGAATTGAAATCTTTTTCCAATTCACTCCAGGGAACATCTATAGCGAGTTCCCGGGTATAATCATTAATTATTTTAACGTCAACTTTCACGTTTTCTCCTGAAAAATAGCGGGCGAATTTATGAGCAATTTCCAGCGGAGTTAAGGATTAAGATTTAGGAGTAAGGATTAGGATTAAGAGATAAGAATCGACGTTCTCAAATTTCATCATTCAACTTTGATATTTCAAATAATCGGAATTTCCAGTCCGCCGCGATACATGAGATACATTCCTAACATTTGGATCACGTGAAAAAGATCATTATGGTTAAAATGCTGATGTAGAGAAATGCCACTCACTTGAACCCAGGATGCAACCAAACTAACGGCCAATCCAATTGAACAAAACAGCGCACCAATAAATCCCATGGTAAAAAAAGCAACCAAAAAACCAACAAATGAAATAATCATCAAGGGTAAATAAAATTTAACAGCATGGCGGAAAGTGTCTTGTGTGTTAATTTGAATAAAATAAATGATAAGCAGCGCACCGGCCGTCACCATCATGGCATTTTCACCTTTTTCATTCATAAAAAACGTGGCAGCTGACATAGCCAACAACAACCCAGTAATCCCCACAAATAATAGAGTCGATCTCCAAATAATTGTTTTGATTAATTTGGAAAATCTCGGACCAAAACCATGACTCGTACCTCCCAATAATCCACCAATACTAACAGCAAAAAAACAATTCCCCCATAAGAAATGAAATAAGGAATCGGGAATCATGAAGATTTGGTAACCAAAAACCAGTCCCAGGACACCGATGATATAATCGGTAATGGCGGTGGTGGGTTCGTAAAGAAGTGGGTACTTTTCAGGCATGCCTAAATTCTCCGGGCCGGAGTGTAAGAGTCTGCCGGAAATTAAAAAAGTTTCATCCTCCCGCAAAAGGAGTGAATAAAATCAAAGAATGTTTTAGGGACGAAGTACCAGATTCACCAGGTAGACAACGTCAATGATGTTCAAATTGTTATCCTGGTTTACATCTGCAACTGTCTGTGGACAAGCGCCCGGGGAATAACCGGTGGAAACATAATCTGCCAAAAGTAAAATGTCTATTATTTCCAAATCACCGGAATTATTCATGTCCCCCAAATCCCATTCCAAGCAAGTGTTTGGCGGTAATGCTAAAAATTCATGCCAGCCGGCCAATGGACTATTTTCAATTCGACCTGATGAATCCGCTGTTTGTATAAAGTATTGAATTACACCTTCTGCGCCTTGGGAAGGAATCCAACCGCTCCAAGTGTCCGGTTCTTCAGGAACATCCGAGGAAACCAATGGTTCAATTTGCCAATCATTCATTTCCGGTGTTTTCCAAAAGAGTTTGATAGAATCTTCAAATAATCCTTCATCGCTTAAATCGTCAATCAGAATTTCAACAGGATATCCACTTTCGATGGCTTCCGTGCTGTCATTGATGGGATTATGAAAAAGTTGTAGCATTTCCAAATCGGGGATACCTTTTATGCGGCAATGGAGTGCATCGGTCGATTCCCAGGAACCGGTGAATCCAATCACTTCGTATCCTGGCATAGCTTCTTCGTAGGAATCAAGGGCACCATCATCCCAACTGCTACCGGTGATGGGCACTAATACTTTTTCATTCAATATTAATGAATTGGTATAGGGTTGGTTATTTGGTGTCCAGACTCTGAAAAGTTCCCAAGGCTCTCCCCATTCATTGGTGGATGTGGCAAAATAATTTGCCGTGGCTTCAATCTCATCATATTGGGCATGACTTGAAGGCACTTCACGAATCAATACTTTGGTCGGACTTAAATATTTCCCCCAACAATCAATGTGATCAATGTAAGTATTATTGGGATCCGGGATTGCGTGGTATGTTTCAATGCCATAGTAATCTTCCATGAGTTGATCAACTTGGGCTTCAGACATTGAGTTTTCATCATAGACAAGATCCGAAGAAGCGCCAATCCCTAACCCATCCGTCATATAATTCCCTCCCGCGTGTACGATGTCTGATGCAAAATAAGGTGCTCCTAAGTGATTCGCCATTTTCTGTGGTGCTTGATTATCATTGGGGCGAGGACGATTGTATGTGTGGTCAACAACAGACACATTTCTGTCACCATCCACAACCCACCAGGGACCGTAGTCACGCGTCCAATAACTATCGGTAGAGCCCAAAACGTATTGGACATTATCCATATTCACGCCGCCATTTGACATGGATGAGTTTGCAGAACTTTGCTGGCTGGAAGAGACAAGGCAATAAATGGTCGCATTTTCACTCATTTCAGCAATCAATGCTGTAGAAATGCCAAACGGATACCGAATCAAAACACCTTCCATCCGTTCATATTCAGCAATATTCCGAATAGGTCCCGGCGGTGGATCTGTCTGGCGTCCCATAGTGTAAATTTCATGGATGCGTGTTTTTTCTTCTTCTGTTAATCCAATTGGGAGTTCCGTTTGAACTTGATCTGAGCCAAGTAAAAGACCAAAAATAAATAAAATAGAAAATAATTTTTTCATCGTTTAATTAACGATATAAAATAATGAATTACTTATTTTACGCATACGCAAACTTTTCTCTATTCAACGATAAGAAGAGCTAATGGGTAAAACAATGTTAAAATTCTAAAATTAGTCCGCCAACTGGGAATGTTTTATACTGCCAGCTCATTTCTTTTGTTCCGTCATCTTTATAGATATATTCCCAGGGATTTGATCTGTTTAATATATTGCCAATATTCCAAAATGAGACCAGATTCATTTTGTTGAAATGGAACCTTTGCTGAAGCATAAGATCAATCCTGCTATAATGACCGTATCTGTCTGTATTCCATGGCATATCAGCATCTGAATACCAATCTCTAGTATTATGGTCATATTGTTCAGGTGTGTAGGGCCGACCACCCATGTAACGATACTTTATACTTATTTCATATTCATCACTCGGCATGAAAGGCAGCCAGGAAAATGCCTTTGCAAACCATGAATTTTTATAACTGTTGTACCAGTCAAAATCAGTATAACGTATTTTATATCCGCCAACCAAATTTATTACATCTCCATAATCAAAGTCCCAGGAATAATATTCTGTTGTTCGCGGATCCACTCCTTCTGAAATTGAATGTGACCATGAAAATGAGCCATACCAATTATTGGAATATTTTTTCTGAAGGTATATTTCCAACCCTCTTGAACGACCTTCCCCACCATTGACCCTGTTATACCAATTCAGGCTATCCCTTCCATCTGAACCAGTTAACATTTCAAATGTTACCATATCTGCGTAATCCTTTACATAATATTCCATGGTGAGCCGAGTATCGGAAGAAAGAAAGTATTCAAAACCGCCCACGATTTGATCCGTGAAATAATTTGTCAATTCAGATGGGGTTCCTCGCGTTGAATTTAATTGGTTGTTAAACGGTGCTTGAAAATATCGGCCTGCAGAAAGGTTAAATTTCCAAATCGGTGAAAGATGATATTTAAATCCTAATCTTGGCGAAAAATCAGATTCATTCGTGAAAGTCATAAAATCAAAACGGCCGCCAATGGATATTTCCACCTTTTGAAGTGGATTTAAATTAAAATGAAAAAATCCACCAAATTTATTGTAATCCATAAAAGCATTTGTTTTTAATGTATCTACGGTCCCTATTGAATCAATAATTGAAAAGATATATTGCTCCTCGAAATAGGTTGAATAGAAGTTTTCTTCTGTTATTAATTCAGGAATCTCAGATTCATTTAACGAATATCCGTATATATAAGTAGGATTTGCCTTGTACCAATTATCAAAATCCAATTCCACAAGTTTTGCGGATAGGCCAGTACTAAATTCCACATTATCGAATAATTTATATATGACCTCGCTACGAAAAGAATAATTGCTTTCCAAATCATTATTCCGGTAATAATAATTACGGATTAGGTTTTCATTCAATTCATATACATTTGTGTTCAGATGTACTAAAGATCTTCCAATTGAACTTTGAAAATACCCTTTCTTTGAAAACAGGTTTTTGTATGTCACACCTAATGTAGTTTGCCATGAAAAATAATCCACATTTTCTGCACCTCGAAGCTGCGGATTGTCTTCTCCTTCAATATTAATCTCATCAATACCGCCAATAAAATTGATATAGATTTTTTGAGTGGGAGACAAATGGTATGCAATTTTGCCTTGACTAGACCAATATTCTGGAATTGCCTGCATGCCTGTGGAAGATATTACAAAATCGAGGAAAGACCGTTTCAATGAATAAAGGTAGGTAGACTTTGGCGATAATGGTCCTTCAAAAGTAAATCCAAATCCAGCCATATTTAAATCCATTTGTTGGTGGTGAGAATTACTATTCCCTTCCCTGAGTGTCACATCCATTACGGATGAAAGTTTTTCGCCATATCTCGCAGGAAAAGCCCCTGCATAAAAATCAATCCGTTCTATAAATTCTGTATCAACCATGGTTATTGGTCCGCCACCCTTTCCCTGCTCCGGATAATGATTTGGATATGGAATTTCCAAGAAATCCATAACAAATAAACATTCTCCATGGGAACCCCCGCGTACAATAATTTCATTGCTCTGATCTGATCCGGACACTACGGAAGGTAAAGCCTGCATCATGGCCATAATATCATAGGTCCCAACCGGGTCTGAACGAATTTCTTCAATATCTACTGTTCTACTACTTGTAACTGCATCCTTCATATTTTCAAAATATGTTGCTGTTACTTCAACACCATCTCCTTCAAGTACACTCTGATTCAGACTAAAATTAATTGTTGTAGTTCGTTTTGGTACAACATGAACATTAGATCGATTCACAGATTTATAGCCAATCATTGTTACATAAATAGTATAACTCCCAACCTGCACATCATTGATTTGAAAGTTCCCATGGTGGTCAGTAGCTGCCCCAAGTTCAGATCCTTGAACCATCACATTCACACCGATTAAAGGTTGGTGGGTGGATGCATCGCGGATGTGTCCGTATAAAGATCCAGTTGACCCTACCAATAATTCAATCAATAATAATAGTGTAAGATATGTTTTCATAAATTCAAAATAAGATGTTAGATCGAATTAATTAATCAAAAAACATAGTTTCAGTCTGTCACAAAAAAAGCCCCATCACGATTATCATGATAGGGCTACAGTGGCGATTTGTTTAAATAAACTTACTGTTTAAGCCTGTAAGTACAGCCTTCCATAGTTTTAAGGAATTTTTCAACCTGGTTTTCCGTATGAAATAATTCATCCATGGGGACAAAAACATCGCTGGGATATTCCCGCTCATCATAATCCCGGAGAAAGTTTGATTCCAATTTCAAAACAATGTCACGTAAAACCATGGGTGGAATTTCTTTATTCCGCATGAAATTGATTTGGAGATTCAATTGGCCCGTGGAAGTCATATGAAACAAGGGCAAAGGCCCCACATCAGATTGGCATCTGAAGGTGAGAGTCCCATGATCTGTTCCCCGGCCCCAGGAAATATCATCAGCATGTTTTTCTGTAAAGTCGATGATGGATACACCAACTTTAGCAACTTCTCTGCTACAATGATTTCTCAGGTGTTCAATGAATTGATTTTTATTCCAATTTGACATGTACGTTTCCCCCGTAAAAATGTCTTTTTATAATGATAGGGTAAGTTGGAATTTACAAATAATGAGGTTTAAGAAAAAGAATCCCTTTTAATTTTTATTGCCAATCCAGACTGAATAATATTTTTGCTGTGATTCAGTTCTGTCCTTAAAAATTCGTAAACGGTGCTTATATTTTCTTTCTTTGTATTCCACAGGATAAGGCAATTCCAACATTTCATCGCCTCGCTTTACGAAAATGGTAACTTCTTTTCCTTCTTCCACAGGATATCCATTTTCATCATAAAATTCTTCCCGCAATTTATCCTTATCCAATTGATCACCAACTTCGAATCCCACAGGATCTTTTTTACCAACCTTTTTTATTTTGGCATATTTCCCGAATGAGAGTCGATTTTCTTTAGAACCGTAATCTGTCAGAATTCGTTTTGGAGCGTTATGTATTCCTTCCTTTGAATATTCCACGCCAATTTGGGCCAAACCACCTTCAATATCTAAAGGAACAGTACCTTCTACATATTTCGCAAACCATTGACGCAAATCCGGATGAACCAAAGAAGTGAATTCATCAAAAAATGATTCCTCATCGAAGGATTTATTCGGTCCATATCTAGATGCCAATTCCAATACCACATCTTTCAAAGTTTTTTCACCATTCGTTAAACGAATAATTTCAATATCTAGTAATAATCCCATGATAGCGCCACGTTGGTACACTTGTCCATAATGTTTACCATATTTTTTCTCG
>CAXFCD010000123.1:0-22396 GCA_964001155.1 uncultured bacterium
AAAATCGATAATAATTAATCGAAAATGTCAATGAACCAACAATCTAAAATTTTTGTAGCCGGACATAGAGGCCTGGTTGGGTCAGCTCTGGTGAGAACCTTGAAAAATAATGGGTATAATAATCTGGTTAAACGGACTTCCAGTGAATTGGATTTAGCCATCCAGAGCGACGTATCCGATTTTATGGAACAGGAACAACCAGAAATTGTATTCATTGCTGCTGCCAAGGTCGGAGGCATTCACGCCAATAATACGTATCGTGCAGATTTCATTTACGAAAATTTGATGATTCAATCCAACCTGATCCATGCCAGTCATGTAGCCAGTGTAAAAAAATTATTATTCTTAGGCAGTTCCTGTATTTATCCTAAATTGGCTCCGCAACCTCTCCAGGAAGATTCCTTATTGACCGGAAAGTTAGAACCCACCAATGAACCCTATGCCATAGCAAAAATCGCCGGCATCAAAATGTGTGAAAGTTATTATCGCCAATACGGCGACAATTTTATTTCGGTCATGCCCACGAATCTTTATGGTCCTAATGACAATTATGACCTGGAAAATTCCCATGTTCTTCCCGCACTCATCCGAAAATTTTATGAGGCTAAAATCAGTGGTACGCCCCAGGTTAAAATATGGGGTACGGGATCACCCCAAAGGGAATTCCTTCACGTCAATGATATGGCTAAGGCTTGCCTATTCGTGATGGAAAAGGTAGAGGCGCAGGATTTGTACGATTCACTAGGATTAACCCATTTGAATATTGGCAGTGGAAAAGAGATTACAATCCGAGACTTAGCTGAACTTATTCAAAAACTTTCCGGATACCAGGGAGAACTCATTTTCGATGAATCAAAGCCTGATGGAACACCGCGAAAAATAATGGACGAAAGTAATCTAAAAAAATTAGGTTGGACTCATTCTATTGGTTTGGAAGAAGGAATTCGTCAAACAATCTTAGACTATGAATCAAATCCAGTCAAATCCTAAATCGAACATCCACTGTGAAAACACGTATTTTATCCTCTCATTTAGATTCCACTACCTATAAGCAAACCTTTAATTCTATGGTGGATTTTTTAGCTGAATCAGCCAAACCGGCTTATGTGACTGTGAATAATGTTCATACAGTTGTGGAGGGCGTCTTTCGTCCGGAATACGGAAAAATTATTAATGATGGATTTATGGCCCTTCCCGACGGCAAGCCCCTATCGGTAGTTGCACGATGGAAAGGTGACCAAAATATGGAACGGGTTTTTGGTCCTACTCTGTTAGAAAAAGTTTTGGATTGGGGACAAGCAAAAATGGTTAGACATTTTTTTTTCGGCAGTACAACTCAAATTTTAGAAAAAATGTCATGTGCGATAAAGTCTCGATTTCCCAATGCCATCATTTGCGGAATGATCTCGCCACCGTTTAAACCCCTTTCGGAAGAAGAGAATCTCCAATATATTTCGCAAATCAATGCAGCAAATCCTGATATTATTTGGATTGGTTTAGGTGCACCTAAACAAGAAAAATGGATGCACGATTATTCTAATAATATAAACCGCGGAATTTTGGTAGGGATCGGTGCCGGGTTTGATTATTTAGCAGGAGAAACAAAACATGCACCCGATTGGATGAAAAATTATGCCCTGGAATGGGTTTACCGTCTCATTCAGGAACCTAAGAGGCTCTGGAAAAGATATTTCATTACTAACCCGCTTTTTATCCTGCTGAATACACTGGAATTTTTAAAATTAAAAACCTACGATTAAGTGAAACAATGACACCAAAAAAAATACTAATTACTGGCGGAGCCGGATTTATTGGCTCCCATTTATGTGAACGGTTGTTGACGGATGGACATGATGTTTTGTCTGTTGATAATTATTTTACCGGCACCAAAGCCAATATAGCCCATCTCATGGACAACCATCAATTTGAACTCATGCGCCATGATGTGACGTTTCCCTTATACGTGGAAGTGGACCAGATTTATAATCTGGCCTGTCCTGCATCACCGATCCATTATCAATATGATCCTGTCCAGACAACAAAAACCAGTGTGCATGGTGCCATTAACATGTTAGGATTGGCCAAACGGGTGAATGCGAGGATTTTCCAGGCATCTACCAGCGAAGTCTATGGAGATCCAACCCAACACCCCCAAACCGAATCTTACTGGGGCAATGTAAATACCATTGGACCCCGGAGTTGTTATGATGAAGGGAAACGGTGTGCAGAAACATTATTTTTTGATTATTTTCGCCAGCATAGTCTAGATATTAAAATCGCCAGAATCTTTAATACCTATGGTCCCAGGATGCGGCCTGATGATGGACGGGTGGTTTCTAATTTTATCGTCCAAGCCTTGACCGAAAATAATATTACGGTGTATGGCAAAGGAGACCAAACAAGGTCTTTTTGTTATGTTGAAGATATGGTGGAAGGCATTTTACGGCTCATGGCAACTGAAAGAGGATTTACCGGTCCCATGAATTTGGGTAATCCCGGCGAATATTCCATATTGGAGATTGCTGAAATTGTGATTGACCTTGTTGGATCAAAGTCCAAAATTCAATTCGAGCCCTTGCCGGAGGACGATCCAAAGCAGAGACAACCCGATATTTCCTTGGCTAAATCATCACTCGATTGGGAACCTAAAACACAGTTGAAGGAAGGGTTGGAAAAAACAATTCATTATTTTGACCAATTGTTGTCCAATGAAGTCAAGGGTTGAACGATGTAATCAATAACCATAAATTCTCATTTCCTTAATACCGTTCAACATTCATGAGTAAAGCGATTAAATCAAAAACTATTAACTGGATTCTTACAATTCTGGCGGATAGTTTATCATTTTGGGGTGTTTTTTCTTTTTGCATCATGCTATACAATACGGGCCTGTTTGGATTCGCTCGATCCATATTCGATGTATCCTTGGTGGAAGTTTTTTTAGCTTATTTACTCTTTATTTATGTTTTATACAACAATGGTGCCTATCGGAAAAAACGTGATTTTGCCGGTATTCGTCGCTTGAAAGGCGTGATCAAAGGTGTATTACAAGCAGTTGTGATTTATATTGTGCTGGCCTACACCATCAAATACCAAATTCCAAGGATCATTTCCGTCACCTTTATTTTGACTATTCCCGTTGTAGTTATCTTCGCACGGATCCTGGTTCAATTGATTGAAGCCAAACTGTTCCATCATTTAAACCAGGAAAATGTATTAGTCTATGGTGCCGGTAAAGTAGGCAGAGCCTTTGTGACAGCGGTAGATAGATTATCCTCAGCGCCGTTGAATATCGTGGGCTTTGTAGATGACCGGGTTCCATCGGGAGACTCAGTAGGAAATCCAAAACCTATTTTAGGTGGTCTAAATGATGTGGAAACTATCATTCACCAGCACGAAATAGATCATATTATTGTGGCAATCAAGGAGCCTAAACCGGAAATAAATTTTTCACTAAAGGACATTGCAGAACGCCACCACATAGCCATGAGTTTTCATCCCACACAAAAACTATTTGAAAAAAATCCTTACAAACTCAAGGACATTGCCGGATTACCTCTCCTGTCAACAACGAGGCAAACACTGGATTCAAAACCATTCTATGACTTATTTAAACGGGTTTTTGATTTTTTCACATCTTTGGCCGGAATTATTCTTGTTGCACCCTTGTGGATCATTATTGGAATTTGTATCAAATTAAATGATTGGGGGCCAGTCCTTTTCAAGCAGACCCGCATTGGCTTAAACGGAAAACCATTTAAAATTTACAAATTCAGAACCATGAAGGTTGATTCGGAAAAATACGCACATTGCCCTACAGATCGAGATGATCCTCGTGTAACAACAGTCGGCCGGTTTCTGCGAAAATTGAGTCTGGATGAAATACCTCAACTGCTGAATGTGCTCAAAGGTGATATGAGTCTAGTGGGGCCCCGACCGGAAATGCCCTTCATTGTGGATACCTATGAATTGTATGAGAAAAAACGCCTTTCCGTCATCCCAGGAATCACTGGATTATGGCAGGTGAGTCCGGCCCGGAATGCTGAAATCCATGACAACCCTGAATACGATTTGCTTTATATTGAGCACCGTGATCTCAGTTTAGATGTCTTAATCTTGATCCTGACGATCGTTTTTGTATTCAGGTCTTTTACACACTAAATCCATGAAAAATATCCTGTTTTTTCTTGTCGCGGGACTGAGTTTTGGTGACCAATCCCCGCTCACATTTTATCCCCAATTTTCATCCAATTACTTTTCTTCAGGGTCCATTCACCATACCAATGAATCTGGATATTCCACAATGTCAACCTTTGGATTGGGCGCAAAAAAATCAGAGGGGTCATTTTCAATTACGGGACTATTTCAATACTCTTCTGCTCAAAACTTAATTCATGGGACGACCTTTTTTAACCCAGATTTAAATATTGAAATGAAACGGGATTATATTTCCAATGATGATACTTGGTTTGAATCATCCAATTTGAAAATTGACTACGTCACCGATTCCTTCACAGCTACTTTTGGAAAATATAATACACATTGGGGAAACGGAAAGTCTGGCCTAATCGTCTCTAATAATGTACCCAGTTTTCCCCAAGCTGGATTTTTATGGCAAATGTCCAAAACACTGGTCATGGAATATTTTTTGGGTTCTTTGTCCAGTAAAATTGTAGACACAACTTCCAGTGACCTTTACGAAAATGTTGGCCAAAGAAATACTTATTTCCCACGTTCCATCGCTGCGCATCGCATTATTTGGCGACCGGTTCCTTTCCTGACCTTTCATGCTATAGAAACAGTCATTTACGGCAATAGAGCAATCGATATACATTATCTATTACCATTCATTCCTTTTTGGTCTATGCAGCATTATACCGGCGATTTGGATAATGTTCAAATGTGCGGTGAGCTCATTTGGCATTTGAATGACAAATGGGAGGTTTACGGTTCCTTATTTGTGGATGAATGGCGGCCGGAATGGACATTTAAGGAAACTAACAGGAATTGGTTTGGCTGGCAAGTCGGCGGAACCGGGAAAGATTTAATACAAATGAAAGATCAATTACGATTCGAATATACTTGGACAGACCACCGTATTTATCGCCATCGTTTCCCCATCAATGATTCTTATTCATACAAGTATGCATTGGGCTTTTGGGCAGGGCCTCATGCTGAGGAAACATATTTGTCTTATACCTTCCCTATCAAGGGAATAAAACTTCAATCTTTCCTCTCCCATGCAAAACGCGGCGAACTCACAGAACAGATGTTAGAGGATCAATATAATAATGTCAATTACACACGGTATAGCAATGAGACAGAAACCAGGACCATTGCCTCTGTTCTTTGTGAAAAAGGATTTTTTAGTAATAAGGTAATTCTAAAATTTGGTGGGGAATGGATTGACTGGAAGAACCCGGGTTTTGATCCCTTGGTGTCTAAATCCGGAAATAAGGATTTTTCTAAAATCTCAATACAAATCGGCGTGGCAGCTTCCACACCAATCTCATTTGATTAATCCAACAACCTTTTTAGATAATCACCATAATCATTATTATAACCGGAAGCCAATTCCTCCAAGCCAGCCTGATCAATAAAGCCCTGACCAAAAGCAATCTCCTCTAAACAAGCTACTTTCAATCCCTGGCGGTCTTCGATTGTTTTAATAAAATTGGAAGCATTATTCATGGCTTCCTGTGTGCCCATATCCAACCATGCAAACCCTCGTCCCATAAGTTCCACACGGAGTCGGTTTTGGTCCAAATAATTTTGATTAACAGAAGTGATTTCCAATTCACCCCGAGCGGACGGTATAACACTTTTTGCAATATCCACCACATCATTGGGATAATAATACAGACCTACCACTGCATAATTTGAAGCTGGGTTTTCCGGCTTTTCTTCAATACAGGTGACCTTACCGGATGCATCAAATCCTACAACACCATACCGTTGAGGATCTTTCACCCCATAGCCAAACACAACTGCATCTTTCTTACTAGCAACTGAGTGAACACTGTTGGACAACATATCCACCAATCCGTGCCCGAAAAAAATATTATCGCCTAAAATCAATGAAACCGGATCATTGCCAATAAAATCTTCACCTAAGATAAATGCTTGAGCGAGCCCATCCGGTGAAGGTTGGACTGTATAGGACAGATTAAGGCCAAGGTGGTGCCCATTCCCAAATAATTGTTCAAACCGGGGTGTATCTTCCGGTGTTGAAATAATGAGAATATCCCTAATCCCAGATAACATTAGCGTAGATAGAGGATAATAAATCATGGGTTTATCATAGATGGGCAAAAGTTGTTTAGATACAACCCGTGTGGCGGGATAAAGTCGCGTACCGCTGCCACCGGCTAAAATGATACCTTTCATTTTTTGAGCACTCCTAATCTTTCCTGTTGATAGGTGTTGTCTTGGATGGATTTCCACCAATCCTTATTATCTAAATACCAATGAATTGTTTTTCGAATTCCTGTAGCAAAGGATTCCTTGGGAGACCACCCTAATTCTTTCTCAATTTTCGTTGCATCAATCGCATATCGGAAATCATGGCCGGGGCGATCAGAAACATAGGTGATTAATTCGTGATAACTTTTCACGTTTTCCCGTGGTGAAATTTCATCCAACAGGGTACAAATTGTTTTAACCACCTCAATATTCTTGATTTCATTATTTCCGCCAATATTGTATGTTTCTCCTGTTTCCCCTTTTTGTAAGACAGTTTGAATCGCTTCACAATGATCTTGAACATAGAGCCAATCTCTTACATTTTCACCTTTTCCATAAACCGGTAGGGCTTTCTCGTGGAGGCAATTGATAATCATGAGCGGAATCAATTTTTCAGGAAATTGGTAGGATCCATAATTGTTGGAACAGTTCGTGATCAGGGTTGGCAACCCAAAAGTACGGTGCCACGCACGAATCAAATGATCGGATCCAGCCTTAGATGCTGAATAGGGCGAACTGGGATCGTAAGGAGTTGTTTCCAGAAATTTTCCGTCATCACCCAATGAACCATAAACTTCATCGGTGGAAACATGTAAAAAACGGAAATTTTCTTTTTCGCCTTTTTGATAAAAAGACCGGGATTGTTCCAATAAATTCAGCGTCCCCACTACATTGGTTTGAATGAATTCAGCAGGGCCGTCGATGGATCGGTCCACGTGGCTTTCAGCAGCAAAATGAACCACAGCATCAAATTGATATTCCTCGAAAAGAGAATGAACGAGGTCCACATCGCAGATATCTCCTTTCACCATGGAATAATCTTGATTGGAGAGACCCTCCAGGTTATGGATATTCCCGGCATAGGTTAATTTATCCAAATTGACAATATGATATCCTTCATGGTTTTTCAGAATGTGGCGGATATAATTGGAACCGATAAAGCCGCAACCGCCGGTGACTAATAATTTTTTCATTTAATAAATTGGTAAATTTTGTTGTTCATTTAAGGAGGGAAGTAATTGATCTTTTTCGGATAATATGGGTTCTTCAAACTGCCAGTTCAGCCCAATGGTTTCATCATTCCAAATAATCCCAAATTGATCATTTGGATCATAGACATCTGTGCATTTGTAAGTCACAATAGCCTCGTCTGATGTCACCAAGTATCCGTGAGCAAAACCTTCGGGGATGTAAAGCATTTTCCTGTTCTCCACCGTGAGCGGTACAATTTCAGATTTTCCAAAGGTGGGAGATCCTTTACGGATATCCACAGCGACATCCAAAATACTGCCCATAACTACACGAACCAATTTCCCTTGGGGCCGGTTCAATTGATAATGGAGTCCGCGGAGGACACCCAAGGTGGATTTCGCTTCATTGTCCTGAACAAAATTTGTAGGC
This sequence comes from uncultured bacterium, assembly GCA_964001155.1. Classification (GTDB taxonomy): domain Bacteria; phylum Fidelibacterota; class Marinisomatia; order Marinisomatales; family UBA1611; genus CAXFCD01. Next base: position 7,864 of record CAXFCD010000123.1, read on the forward strand.
AATCCATGTTCTTCAAAAACGGGTGTCTTATAGGATTCGAAAAAATAACCTCGATCATCTTCAAAGATTCGCGGTGTAATTATTTTTACACCCTCTAATGAGGTGCCGGTAACAATCATGAAAGGATTTTCCGCCCCACATTTTCGAATTTGAATCCGAGACTTTTTAATTTATCAATACTTAAAATATTACGGGTATCCAAAATAATCGGTGCATTCAGAATTGATTTCAATTTTTTAAGGCTCATTCCACGGAATTCATTCCATTCTGTCATAATCGCTGCAGCATCTGCTCCTTCACAGGCGTCCTCCCAGGACTTAGCATACTTCAAATCGGGGAAAACTTCCTTCATGGACTCATTGGCAATGGGATCATAAGCCTGAACCTCGCCATTATTATCTAGAATTGTTTGAATCATTTCTATTGCTGAAGATTCACGAACATCATCTGTATTCGGTTTAAATGCCAATCCCAACACAGCAATTGTTTTTCCACCAAACCCTTCAGGTAATAAATTTTTTAATTTATCTGTCATCCGTTTTTTCTGGGTTTGATTGGTTGAAATGGCAGCATCAATGGTATGCATGGGTGTGCCCTTTTTTCGGGAAAGTGCCGCAATTGCTTGGGTGTCTTTTGGAAAACAGGAACCGCCAAATCCGGGACCCGGATGTAAAAATTTTGGACTGATACGGCCATCCTGTCCCATGGCCTTCGCCACTTGATGGACATCAGCACCCACGACCTCGCATAAGTTGGCAACTTCGTTGATATAACTAATTTTCAATGCTAAAAAAGCATTGGAAGCATACTTGATCATTTCTGCTGTGGGCACATTGGTATGGAGCATGGGTTTTTCATTCACATATAGGGGCCGATACACTTCCCGCATCGTTTCAAATGCTTTTTCGCTGGTAGCACCAATCACGACTCGGTCCGGCCATAAAAAATCTTTTACAGCAGATCCCTCTCGTAAAAATTCCGGGTTGGATACATAATCAAATTCTCCATTTTCCGGCATTGTTTCTCGAATCAATTGACCGATTCGGTCTCCAGTCCCAATTGGAACGGTACTCTTCGTGCAAATAACTTTGTAGCCATTCAGGTTTTTTCCAATGGTTCTGGCTACTGATTCTACCGCTGAAATATCTGCTTCACCATTATGTCCCTGTGGCGTTCCCACAGCAATAAAAATGACATCCGCTTGCTGGACTGCTTGGTCAACATCGGTGGTAAAAGATAATCTACCGGCATTTACATTTCGTTGAACCAAGTCATCTAATCCCGGTTCGTAGATAGGAATTTCACCCTCTTGAAGACGCTTTATCTTTGATTCAACAATGTCTGCACAGGTAACCAAATGGCCAAAATCAGATATGCCGCCGCCGCTTACCAATCCAACATATCCTGTTCCTATAACAGTAATTTTTCTCACAATTTTTCCTTAACAATAATCCTTAAAGTTACTGACCTTAATTTCGGTTCCCAAGATTCACATCAACCCTAAACGTCTTCTTAACAACCATTCCGCTGATAATAAACCCAAGATAAGCAAAATCATCCAGCGACTATCGTGTAGCACCACACGGGAATATTGGTTTTCAACTTTTGTTTGGGGATTAATTTGGCTAATCAGTGAACGCCGTTCATTCCAAGGTCTGAATGTTCCATTACTTAGATCAGCCAATTTTTTTAGGGGATCTTTATTTAAGTAAACATGATTCAATTCTACCTGGCTTTCCTGAACCTGAACATATCCTTCACTCACCGTAACCGCTTGATTCCCTTGTTTGAATTCAACCTCATAATCTAACTGTCCCGCTTGGGAAGCCCAAAATTGACCCACATAGTGGCCGGTTTTGGCATCAAACCTGATTGGCTTTGAATTAATTCGTTTTTCCCCACTCAGAATGTGAATAAATCCTTCAGCGCTTGTTTCAGTCTGTTGGATCGGTTTCCCGGTGATTGTAACTCTTTCCCCTTGCTGGTAGGAATTTTTATCCGATCTAAAATAAAAATCTTGTCCGTTCCCGGTCCGCATGAGCCAGGAAAAGATCGGATTCATGATTTGGGCGGTTAATCCCGATAATTCCATATGATTGGTTTTATAGTAAATCTTGTACAATTCCGGGGAGGACCAGACCATAAACCTTAACGGCGGTTTTTCCCCAACGAGTAATAATGGAATATCCACTTCTGAAATAAAATAATTGGCCAAAGTGGCCCCATGGGTAGAGTCCACTTCAAACTGGATACTTAATGGCGGCAAATTTGCCATATCCATCGTGGTTGGATTCAGGGAATGAAAGGGGAAAAAGGTGTTCCATCTCGAATTTAATTCCCAGTCGTAAACAGATTCCAACTCAATGAGAGGATCTTTTATTGCAATATCCATTAAGGATAAGAAGGGTTCGATGCCGGTTTCATGGACATCACTCCCGGCGATGAAAGCAAAACTGGATTGATGGGAAATCAATTTTTTGGCAAATATTCTCAATAGAGAATACCATTCTTTGGCATTGTCATCAACCGGATGATTATCAAACAGAATTAAATCATATTTCGTGTCCCAAAACTTTTTTAAGGGCAGTGAATATCCGGATGATCGGTAAACGAAATGGTCAATTCGGTATTCCGGGTGTTCAGACAAAATCCTCTTGATCACCTGGGTATTGAAATTTGGCGCACCCGTAATCATCGCCACAGCATATTCATTTTTTAGAATCTGAATTGGCACCACTTGTTTATTATTTTGGATATTAATTTCGTCGGGAAGTGCATTCACCTGAACCCTGTATTTAACTTCTCCGGATTGTGTGGGATTGATTCGAAACCGAACACGCTCCAAACTTCCATCACCGGAAACATTCACTACTTTTGACCCCACCAATTTAGGACCTGAGTAAAGTGTAATATTCACCCGCTCGTTGATTGCACCATGGCTGGTAATGGTGACATCCAAATCTGCATTTTCACCTTTGATGATGACCGGTGGCGCATCAATAGCATGAATGGCCACATCCACCAGCGGTGTTTCATCCCCAACACCTATAATATGAATCGGTGAAGTAATATTCAGGTCTTGACTTGGAATTTCTTGTCCCAAATTGACTTGTCCGTCTGTAATAATTATCGAACCGGCAAGTCCATTATTTTCCTGGGTACGGATATGGTCCATTACTTGGCCAATATCAGTGGATCCATCCTGAATCTCTTTTTCACCAAATGTCCAACTTGTATCCAAATCTGAACCAAAGCCGATAATTTTAAACGGAACTTTCTTTTGCTCAATTTTTTCCACCAGTTGATCAATCCCAGAAACCAAGGATCCCACAGAAGGCTGTGAATGGTAGGACATACTCAAGGAACGATCTACATAAAGATGCCAATTCATTTCTCTGGAACTTGCATTCACAAATTCAAACTTTGGATCTAAAAATAGAAAAATTAGAAGAATGAACAGAAATCCTCGAAGCAGGAGAACAGGCCGTAACTTTACATGCCCTCTTACTTTATAAAATGAAAAACCCAGTCCCAAGAGACATATCAATAAAACCAGCCAAAATTCCTGGTCTGGCGGTGTGAAGGTAAAATTCAAAATCAGGCCAGTTTTAAATTGGGTTGAACACCGAAATTCAGGGAACCTTTTTCACCTGCCCGAAATTTCAATTCTCCCAGATAACTAATCATGGCTGCATTATCGGTGCAATAAGACAAGTCCGGAAAAAGGAGTTTAATTCCGGGTAAAGCAAGATCCAAGCAATCCCGGAGACGTTGATTCGCTGCAACACCACCGGCGATCACACAGGTGCTACATTTAGTTTGATTCAACGCTCTTTTCATTTTTTCTACCAATGTATCTACAATTGCTTGTTGGTAACTGGCAATGACATCCTTTTTGAAGATAGTTTCAGTTTCCCTGAAATCATCCATAAAATATAGCAGGGATGTTTTTAGTCCGCTGAAACTGAATTCCAGTGATTCTTTCCCCATAAGTCCACGAGGGAATTTCACCGCCTCGGGATTTCCACCCTTGGCTGCCTTTTCAATGGCCGGTCCACCGGGATAGCCCAGCCCTAAAATACGAGCTCCTTTGTCAAAGGCTTCCCCTGCAGCATCATCCCGTGTTTCTCCCAATAGGATGTATTTATTCATTTTTTGGATATACCATAGTTGAGTATGTCCGCCTGAAACTAACAAACAGACAAAAGGATATTCCAACGATGGGTCAGCCAAAAAGTTCGCAAAGATGTGTGCTTCCAAATGGTTGACAGGCAGGACAGGAATCTTTAACCCCAATCCCAGCCCTGTCGCAAAACTGACACCGGTGAGTAATGTCCCAGCTAACCCTGGACCCGACGTGACAGCAATAGCATCAAGATTCTCTTTATTGCAGTTAGATTCTGTTAAGGCTTGATGAACAATCCGGTTTAAGAGTTTTTCGTGTTCCCGGGAGGCAATTTCCGGCACTACGCCGCCAAATGTTGCATGAATAACTTGGGAACTGACAATACTGGACAAAATTTGTCCATTGCGGCAAACAGCCGCTGCTGTTTCGTCGCAGGAGGTTTCGATACCCAATACGGTCATTGGACTTCGCGGGCGACACCCAATTCAAGGCTCCTGGGCGAAATGTCCCGCCACTCCAAAACATCTGCTGGAATGATGACTTTGGGCTCATAAAATTGGATTTGACGATTCCAGTTTTTGAAATCGATAATAATCTTGACGTCCTCCGGTTTCAATTTCGCTATGCGTTGGACACCGCCTACCACGGTCAATGAAATTGTTTGAGGAGACGGAAATACTCGGATCTTGTTGGGAATATTGATGACTTTCACTGGAATATCCACAATGATTCTTTCACTGATTTCCTGGATATTCACGCCTACTTCGATTTCATCCTCAGAATATTCAATTAACCTACCCAAGGAAGCAATTTCCACGTATCCTTCCAGTGGTGTCGTAATCCCGGCAATGGTATCCAAAACAGTTTCTACATGATTGATCAATGCCAAATCCTCTTTAGGACCGGCAATTTCAATTTCTGTGGGCGAAAATTTTGTTTTTCCCACTTGGACATGCCCCGGCGCCGGTTCAACAATAATATTGGACAGTACCGGTACTGTTTTCACTTGATACTCATCCAAACTGATTTGGATTCGGTTCGGATAAACGACCTCTACAAAAGAGACATTAAAGTTTGAAGGCAAAACTATTTTTTGTGGATATTTTTCGAAATACTCATTCAGGATAAACTCATATTCCTGGGAAATACCCTCCAAGTCCAAGACCAATTTGAATCCGGCGTATTTTTTAAGGAGAAATGTTTTAAACAGATCCCGTCCGCTTCCCTTTAAGCGAACACTGGCAAATTGGGGAACTTCTTCCCGGTGTGCTTTTTGGGCACTTAGGTTCCGCGCTTCAATAGGAAGGTCCATGGCCATGACATATTCGTTTTCCGATACAACGAATATCCACAACAACAAAGCCAGCCCAAAAGCGCCCAAAGACAGGGCTATTCTTTGACTGAATAAAGAATCAATGGGTTTTTTTAGTGCCAAGGGATGACCTCACCCATTGAAGACCGGTTATTCTTCTACTTTCGTTTCAGCATCAGAATCTGCAGGCACATCAGGAACGCCGTCTTTTTCAGCCTCACTGGCTATATCCAAGAGTTCCTGAGGAAGATCAAGTTTTTCACTTGAATCCGTATCCTGATTTTTCAGGTATTGTTTTACTTCGTCTGCTGCTGAAGTGGATTTGGCTGTTCCAGCCAATTCCTCTTTGTAAAGGACAACTTTTTTGTCTTCCGGTGAAACCTTCATCACAATACCGGACAGATTTGCACCCACCTCATATTGTCCTGCCATGGCTTTCCGGTCACGCTTGGACATTTTACCAAAAGGAATAATGCCTTCTACGTCCATATCCAATTGGATAATGATTCCTTTATCTAATACGCGAATGATTTCGCCACTGACCTCTTTACCGGTTTCATAATGATCAACAAGGGCCGGCCACGGATCTTCAAACACTTGACGATAACCCAAGGAGATCCGACGATTATCCCGGGAAACTTCCAGGATTTTGACTTCAACCTCCTGACCTTTTTCAACGACTTCTTTCGGGTGTTTGACCACTTTGGTCCAGGACAGATCTGAAACATGGATTAGGCCATCGATCCCCTCTTCTAATGCAGCAAAAGCACCAAATTGTGTCAGGTTTTGGATTGCACATTTATGGACAGTGCCTATCATGTATTTTTCTTCAATCTCATCCCATGGATCAGGTGTTAATTGTTTAATACCTAAACTGATTTTCCGTTCTTCCGTATCGATGGAAAGCACTTTCGCTTCCACCTCATCGCCCATGGAATAAATTTCGGATGGATTTTTAATATGTTTGGTCCAGGAAATCTCGGAAACGTGGATCAATCCTTCAACCCCGGGCTCCAATTCGATGAAACCGCCATAGTTAGTTAAACTGACTACTTTCCCTTTGACTACATTTCCCATAGGGTATTTGATTTCAACATCATCCCAAGGATGGGGTACGAGTTGTTTCAATCCCAGAGAGACACGTTTCCGCTCTTCGTCATATTCAATGACTTTAACCGTAATCTTGTCATTCATTTCCAACATTTCGGAGGGATGGTTCACGCGGCCCCAGGACAAGTCTGTAATGTGGAGCAGACCGTCAATGCCGCCTAAATCCACAAAGACACCGAAATCGGTGATATTTTTAACACGACCTTCCAAGATGGAACCCACCTCCAATTCTTTGAACAGAGCTTCTCGTTGTTCTTTCAAACTTTCTTCAAGAATAACTTTATGGGAAACAACGATATTTTTCCGTGATTCATTGAATTTTACAATTTTGATTTCAATATCTTTTTCTAAATAAATATCAAAATCCTGAATCGGACGGACATCCACTTGTGATCCCGGCAGAAAGGCTTGAACAACACCTAAGTCCACAATCATGCCACCTTTGATACGACGAACGATTTTTCCAGTAATCACAGTTTCATTTTCAAATGCTTCACGGAGTTCTCTCCAGCGACGCATGAAATCTGCTTTTTCCTTAGATAGGATCGTATTTCCACTGGCATCCTCAATAAACTCAAGGTACACCTCAACTTGGTCGCCAATTCCGGGGAGAGCATCCTCTTCGAATTCGGTACGATCAATAATGCCTTCAGATTTAAAGCCAATATCAATGAGAATATCCCGTTCATTCATGCCCACCACACGCCCATTGATCAGCGAGTGCTCAGAGATATCTCCTAATGTACTTGAATATAATTTTTCTAATTCAGAACTGACTTCCGTTTCGCCATTTTGGACATCAATTTCAGATTGCCCAACCACACGAACATCATGAAATAGTTCTGGGTTTAAATAGTCTTTGATTTCGGCAACAGGTTCGGCCGGGGCAGCAGGCGTTTCAACGCTGGCTTCTTCCACAACAGTTTCTTCTGGTGTTTCCAAGGTCTCTTCAACTGCCTGTTCTACAATTTGTTCTTCAAACATTCTTGTGATGTTTCCTTTTTTTTATTTTTTGTTTATTAGGTTAACGATTTTATTTATTTGCTCATCAATGGTTAAACAACTCGTATCAATGGGTATAGCATCCTCTGCTTGTACCAGGGGCGAATGGTCTCGCGATGAATCAAGTTCATCCCGTCGTTTGATATCTTCTATCAACTCAGAGATGGATTTTGTTTCACCGATTTTTTCAAGATCCTGTAACCGGCGCTTCGCACGGATTTCCACATCCGCCACCAGGAAAAATTTAAATTCTGCATCGGGAAACACAACCGTTCCAATATCCCGACCTTCCAAAACACAATCTTTTTCCCCAGCGATCTGCCGTTGGGCCATGACCATTTTTTCCCTCACCATCGGGATTGCACTTACGGCACTCACCTGGGAGGAAATATCCCCGGAACGAATCTCCATTGACACATCAATCCCATTCAAGTGAATATGGTTAGATTCGTCAAATCGGATATCCATTCCTGCCAGAAATTGACAGACACTTTTTTCATCATCAGGTTGAATACCTGCTTCTTTGAGTCCCAGCGTAACTGCGCGATACATGGCACCTGTATTCAAGTGCGTGATCCCCAGTTTTTCTGCGACACCTTTAGCAGTGGTACTCTTACCGGATGCGGAGGGTCCGTCTATGGCGATAATCATGAAATTCAACTCTCAATAAGCCGGCGAAATTACCGTTTTTCAATGAGAATCCCAACGAAGAAAAGGATTTTAATTATAGGAATAGAATAGGTTATTTAAGGAGGGATTTAACTTCTTTTTCAGTCAAAACTCGGTAGTGGGATTCCGGGAGATTTCCCAATTCCAATCCGGCAAACCGAATTCGTTTTAAAGAAATTAATTTAAGTTTGAGTCGATGCATTATCCGTCGAATCTCTCGTTTCTTCCCCTGCCGAAGACGCAGGCATATCACCGATCGCCCCTTGCTTGTTTTTTGCTCCAAAACCTCAGCTTTACCGTATTCTTTGTCACCGATATAAATCCCCCGGGACAATTTTTGAATATGGGTTTGCGTCATCCGCCCTTCTATGACTGCTTCATAGTCCTTGGGAATCCTGTGTTTTGGATGAGTTAAATACTGGTGTAAATCTCCGTCGTTGGTCAGTAAAAGAAGTCCTGTTGTATCTTGATCCAACCGTCCAACAGGCGTCAACCTGTACTTAGTAGGAACAATGTCCAATACAGTTTTCCGTCCGTGAGTATCTTTTACAGTAGTGATGACTTTTTTCGGTTTATGAAGCATAAATACAACTTTGTTTTGGACAGGTTCAACTTTTTTGCCATCATATTTAACCACGTCTTTATCCTGAACGTTGTACGCAGGATCCATACAAATTTGGCCATTCACTTCTGTCGTGGCCATTTGAATCAATTCATCTGCTTTTCGCCTGGATGCTATACCTGCTTGAGCCAGGTATTTATTGAGGCGCATGGTTAGCCCGCAGAAATTTCGGGCTGCGAGGAATCGGGAAGCGTATCGCCGGAATCTTTTTCTTCAAAGACAGCAATTTGTTCACCTAAGGTTGGATCCGCCTCCATGAGTTCCGTAATTTCTTTCAGCTTGGGCATATCAGATAAACGATTTAACCCAAAATGTTGGAGAAATTTGCTTGTGGTCTGGTAAAGCAGGGGTCTCCCGGGACCTGAATCCCGACCTTTAATTTTGATCAAATTTCTGTTCAGAAGTGTTTTGAGAACCCCACTGGAATCCACACCTCTAATCGCCTCAACTTCGTATCGGCCGATGGGTTGTTTATAGGCGATAATAGCCAAAGAATCCAACGCTGCGGGAGACAAAGTAAGACGTCCGGATTTATTCAACATTCTCCGAATAAAATATTCGTATTCCTGACGGGATACCAACTGGTAACCACCCGCAACCTGCTGAATTTCAAAAGCATGGTCTTCTTTGGCATACTGATCGTTGAGTTCATAAACCATCTCGGGCAAGTTCGGTGTATCGGGATCAAACACGCCATTTATTTTGGTTTGGGTCAGTGGTTCCGGACTGGAAAACAATAATGCTTCAATAATTTTTTTTATTTCTGATTTCTGCATTATGCAGCAGCTCCTAAGTGTATTAATTCAATGTCATCAAATACGTTGGTTTGACCCAAGGTACAAATTCCCTCCCGAACTAAATCCAAGATCGCGAGAAATGTCACAATGATTTCCATTCTTGTATCCAATTCCTTTAGGAGGGTTGAGAATTTTAACCTGCCTTCGCCATCAAAGAATTTAAAAATAAATTCCTTTTGTTGCTCTAATTTCACCGGTTCCCGATTCAATTCGAATGGGGACATGACGGGACGATTTTCCATGGCTCTTTTAAAAACGCTTGCCAAATCATATAAAGTGACATCTTGCAAAAGTGAGCCCACCTCTTCCCCATCAACTGTTGGAATATCCTGTTCCGATTGTCTGGGCACCACATGGCTTCTTTCCGCTGCCATTTCCTTGAGCATATCTGCCGCATCCCGAAACCGTTTGTAATCAATCAACTGCTGCATGAGTTCGGTGCGAGGATCAATAATTTCACCATCCTCATCCAATTCCGGTCTCGGAATCATCATTTTTGCTTTCACCCGCATCAGTGTGGAAGCCATAACAATAAATTCGCCTGCTATGATCATATTCATCCGTTTCCAATCTTCGATAACATCAATGAAATCCTTGGTGATCTTTGCTATAGGAATATCATAAATATCCAATTCATCCCGGCGTATGAAATACAAAAGCAGGTCTAACGGCCCTTCAAAATTTTCCAAATGTACTTGATATGCCATCAGCGGTAATTCACCCCCGCAACTGACCGGACTCTGTCTAATACACTGTCTGCCACTTGTTGCGCTTTTTTTGCGCCCATGTCAAGAATATCATAAACTTGGTTTGGATTGGAGACTAATTGTGTCCTTTTTTCCCGGAATGGGCCAAAGTGATCCATCACTTTTTCAAATAACTCCTGTTTCACGTCGCCGTACCGCAACCCTTTTCCATCGTAACGGTTCGCTAATTCTTTGAGTCCATTTTCATCTAAAAACAGCGCATATAAATGAAAGAGCGGTGTATCCTTGTCTTTCGGTTCATCAATATCAGTCGTATCAGTTACTATTCGCATAATTTGTTTCCGAATCTTTTTTTCTTCATCAAAAATGGGAATTGTATTCTTGTAGGATTTGCTCATTTTTTGTCCATCAATTCCAGGGACCAGTTGGGTACTTTTTTCGATATCCGGTTCTGGCACCACAAATATTTCTCCAAAAGTATGATTGAATCGTATGGCCATATCCCGCGTCATTTCCAAATGCTGTTTTTGATCTTTTCCCACCGGTACAATTTGGCTGTCAAATAATAAAATATCCGCCGCCATTAAAACCGGATAGGAATACAATCCCATGTTTGGTTTGATTCCCTGGGCAATCTTATCTTTGTAAGAGGTTGCACGATCCAAGAGCCCCACACTGGCATGGGATGCCAGCACCCAGGTGAGTTCTGTGACTTGCGGCACATCAGATTGAACCCAGAATGTGGATTTTTCCGGATCCATCCCTAATGCAAGAAAATCACAAGCGGCATGAAACGTATTCGTTGATAATGTGTTCGAATCTGGCAGTGTTGTCATGGCATGATAATTAGCAATGAAACAGAACAATTCATTCTCTTTCTGGTATTGAATCATGCGGGACATCATCCCGAAATAATTTCCGAGATGGAGCACACCGGATGGTTGGATTCCGCTTAGGACGCGTAGGTTTTTCTTTTTTGGCATGTGGGATTGTGGTAGAAAATTCGGCTTAGGTTAGAAAGGTTCCATAAAGAGGTAAGGTCTCCAATCTTGTTGTTTTTCTTTTACAAAGCGTTGAAAATAATGAAGCCGGTTTGGCCGCTTGGGAATTCGTGTCAATGGCATGCCCGCTTCATCCGGTGTACGGTCTCCCTTCTTCTGATTGCATGGTTTACAAGCCACCACCAGGTTTTCCCAGGTATCTTGGCCGCCTTTTCCTTTAGGAATTACATGGTCAATGGTTAGAGGTGATTTTGACTTTCCGCAATATTGGCATGTATATTCGTCCCGGGCGATGATATTTTTGCGATTCAAGTCCACCGATAAATTGTCATACCGGATGAAATCCCGGATTTTCACCACACTGGGCAAATCCCAGGATAATGATGGGCTGTGAACCTTTTCCTCATAATTCACCAACACTTCCACTTTATCCAAGTAATCCATGCAGATTGCCCGCTTGGCGGTGCAAATCATCATGGGAGAATAGTTTGCATTCAGCACCAATACAGCCCGATCGAGCAAAAAACCATTAACTGCTTTTGAAGAGGGAATTTTCACGGGCGAAACTTACGTCGAATCGAATGCGTTGACATGTAGATATCTATTAGATTTTTATTGGCGTTTTTTTCATGAAAATGCAGGGACTCTTCCTTCACAAACCCCTGTGAATGTAAAATTCTTGCACCGCCTGTAGAAAATCCCACATGGGTGACTTTCCCCTCCCTCCCAAAAAAGTGGAGATCCCCCGGTTGTGCTTCGTTCAGGTCAATTTCATCATTGGCGAAGAAATCCCGTTGTTGATACGAATCCCGAGGGACAGCCAATCCGCAAACTTTCAGGACGGATTGAACCAGACCAGAGCAATCGAATCCCAGAGAAGTTTTCCCTCCCCATTTGTAAGGAATCCCCAATAAATTTTTAGCGACAGGAATAATTTGATCCATGCCGATGGTATCATTGAGTTGAATAGTTCCGGGAATGTTTTCTGACACTTTTGCACCAAATGGAAACTTGGGATCGAAACCACCTGTTTCGTTTGGGAATACCACCACATAGTTCGGTCTATTTTCTTCGAGCTGAATCTTACCGTAAAAGTCATTGATCCAGCCTTTATACCCATCCTCACATTCTATGCGTAACCAATTTGCTCTCCAATTGAGAATTTCGCAGGATTCACCGAACACTGCTTCAGAGATACAAGGAGAATTAAATGTTGTATCCGCATAAATGGGCGCAGCGCCTGAATGAATGATAAACCAATTTTTTGACGATCCTGGCATGGGTGGAAATTAATTGGAATCTTCTTTGAATGAAAAATCTAGAATTTTGCATGATTCACTAATGACATTGGTATTTCATATTTGAAATTTCAGCATTCCACCGTAAAATTATTGCCTTTAATCATTCAAATATGACAGGGAAACCCGTGGAATTCGGGTACAGTCCCCGCTACTGTGATTGCAGCAAACCGGTTCAAACACCATTTTGAGTCTCCCCGACGAGAAAGAAGGTGAATCTGTTGATACTGCATAAGTCAGGAGACCTGGATATTTGGGTGCAACCTAACAGACTTTCGGGAGAAAAGGTCGTGGTGAATTCAATTCCATCCTCCACCTCTATTTTAGTTTCTCCCCCGAATTCCGGGGAGACCTGTGCCGCTTAAACGGTTCCTATTCTTTTGCACATTATTGTATGCTGCTGATTCACCCTTTGGCGAAACAGGCATCATTGTGTCCCAAAACCAAGAGCCGGTTCCTTTTGCTGCTATCGTAAATCTACGTTCCGGTACCTGGAGTATCTCCAATGAAAGAGGCATCTTTTGGATCCCAAACGGTACCACAAAAGGTGATTCACTTCAAATTAATCGTATTGGCCTTCAAGCTATATCTTTAGTTTATTCCTGTGGATGGTTATCCGTGATTATGGAGAATGATCCGATTCATTTCCCGGAAATATCAGTTCGGAATAATGCTCCCAAACATTTTGAAATACCCGTAACCGGTACAACGCGGACCGAATTGATGAGCGGACTTCCCGGAGCCATTCTTCGGAGTTATGGAGGTAGCGCAGGGATTGCCCAAGCTGCTATGGAGGGCGGAAGAACAGCCGATGTAAAAGCAATCTTTAATGGTATTGATTTAACAAGTCCACAAAACGGCTTGACAGACCTGTCCCAAATTCCGAAACAATTTTTAGGCTTTGGCATGCTCGCTCAAAATAACCATCTCGAATTCGGCTCCGGTTCAACGGATGGTGTCCTGCAAATCAATCCGTGGTCCCATCCTACCGGAATTGAACTTCAACGCGGACAGGATGGTTCAATGTCTTATTCAGCCAATTTAAATGTTGACTCTGAAAGATCTGTTGCACGAATTACTTTGGGGAAAAATACAGATCCCGGCACACATCCCGTTTTTTATAAATCTGAATCAATTGAAAGAACAAACCAAGGTTTTAACCAAATTTTCTCAGGAATTCAGGGTGAATTGAGAAACAGAAAATGGATCACAAAAGGGTCATTCTGGCATTCCACCCAAGATCGAGGAATCAGCGGATTGATTTGGAGTCCAAATTCAGAGGCTTTTCGGAAAGATACTTTATCCCTTTTTTCAGGTTCAATGATTCGGTTGATGCCTCACGGTTATTTAAAATCCTCTTTGTCTTACCGGAAATCTGGTGAGAATTATGTGAACCCCACTCTGAGCATTGACAGTGATCATGTTTCTGAGGTTTTTTCAACAGATATTTCCGGATTCATTGTTCCAAGTACTTTATCCGTATTTCGCTTCCATTCCGGTTTTGCGCGGGAACTTGTGAATAGCAGTGATGCAGGCAATCATCTGCGAAACCGATTTTTTATTGCACCTTCATTATCCATGGCTCAATTATTGGGAATTAATTTATCTACAGCATTACGCTTTGATCACTATTCAGATTTTGGTTCGGCCTTTACTTATGCCGGAAATGTGAGGCGAGAATTATCGCAATATTTCAGTATTGAAGGTTCTGCCAAATCTTCATTTCGAGCACCCACATTTAATGATTTATATTGGAACCCCGGTGGGAATCCGGAATTAGAATCGGAGCAATCAACCAGTAGTAAAATTTCTGCTCAACTCACTTTTGAAAAATCAAATTTGGAATTGTTTTACAAAAAATCCAATTCAACCAATTTGATTGTTTGGAG
>CAXFCD010000124.1:0-11520 GCA_964001155.1 uncultured bacterium
GGCAACACCAACCGATTTAAAAAGAGTGATTTCATCATTTGAATCACGTCCGGAAATTTTTGCGGATACCAATTCTCCCAATTCACCATAGACTTGATCAAAATGCCATTTCCCTTCTAATATAGGTATCAGTAATTCACCAGCTTCATTTTTGCATGTATCCATAGAATCTACCACAACTTTGGATTCAACAATCGTTTCCGTTGGCACCTCCCGATGGTCAGGCAAATGGGAACCGATCACATTCAAATGACATCCTTTCTTTACATCCCCATGATCAATCAATGGATGTTGTGATGGTGTGGTTGTACAAATGATGTCTGCTTCACGAATGGATTCTGCATTTCCAATCTCTAATGGGTAATCATCCTTATAAGTTTGAATGAATTTTTGGGCTGACTCATTTGAACGGCCAATAATGATGAATTGTTTAATATCTCGAACAGCCAGCATGGCATCCATGTGTGATTTCGCCTGAACGCCAGTTCCAAAAATGGCACACACTTTTGCATCTTTTTTTGCTAAATATTTCGTTGCCAACCCAGAAGCTGCAGCCGTCCGAATTGCGGTAATTGAATTTCCATCCAAGGTAGCAATATGGTTTCCTTTGGAAGCGTCAAACACCTGAACCGTGGCATGGATCAGGGGTAATCCTTTGTGGGGATTTGAATAATTAATAGATACAATTTTGACCGAATAATAAGGACACTCCAAGGCATACGCCGGCATGACGATTGAATTCGCGTTTTTATCTGGAATGTTCAGCGTGATTCGTTGTGGAACAAACGCATGTCCTTCACTTAATTGAACGAACGCCCATTCCATGGCATCAATGGCCTCCGCCATGGACAACATTTCATAAACTTGGTCTTTATTGACCAAAATCATTATTCATAATCTCAATGGGTGAATCACCTTTGGATAAAGGGATGATGATATAATAGTAATCATATTCTTTTGCAGGGATTTGGTATTTCGCCAACGGTTGCGCCCACCAACTGTCTTCACCGCCCAAGCCCATTTGAATGAGATCAATATCCAGGTTGATCAAATCACGTTCTACCATATCGATGGTGTGCCGCTGCTGTTTTGTTGTTTTAATATTCCCCGTAGCGCTGCTGTTTACATCGCTGAATCCATGGTCAAAATCTTCTGCTAAAAAGTGACTTGCGTTTAAAGAGAGCATACCACGGACCATGAGACCGTTACCATCAGCATTTCGGAATGTTGCCCAACGGACATCTGTTTTATTCCCACTTTCCTGGGGACGAACGTAAGGATGAAATTGGTCAGCCACTTTCCCGGAATAAATATCCACCTTTGTACTGGCATTTCTATCTTGATAATTCTCATGGGGGCCACAGCCAAACCACGTCATGGTGTCAAATTCTCTCGGAATTTGTAAGGATGATCCTACTTTTGGGATGTTGGGTAATTCATCTTTACTGGGAAAGAATTGGAATCGAGCTAACCCTTTTCCATCGCCATAAAATCCATAATTCACCACCGTGGATGATTCAATATTTGGATGATCAAATATCACTTCAATCCCAACTCCATTTTCAGATTGACTGGAAATTTTAACAGATTTTAATACTGCGTTATCAGTTGCTTCTTTCCAAACTTTCATTCGGTCCGGCATTTTATTTCCAAAGTCATTATCTGTTGGCGCTCGCCAATAATTTGGTTTGGGTCCATTAAGGATCATCTGGTTCCCATTGGATATCCAAGATTGAATTGTACCATCAACTTTTGAGAAATTAATTTCAAAAGTATCACCTTGAATCAAAATTGCTTCATCCGTTTCTTCTACACTTTTTAAAGGTGGTACTTTTGAATTGCTTGATGAATTTTTGTACCATGAAGATGCTTTCAACAGATCCATATTAATTAATGGAATTTGATCCCATGCCACCACATGACCTTTTTTCAACAAATCTTTATCTTGATTCAATCTGAATTCAAATTCTAAAAAATATTCTTGAGATTGATGCATCTCAATTTCTTTTGCCGGAACCAAAATGCTTCTTTTTTCTGATGGGCCTAATACAAAGTCATCCAACTGTCCAGACTGCAAAATTTCTCCATTGGACTTCACCATCCAATGAATATCCACATGTTCAGAAGAAATGAAAAAATTCTCATTTTTGATACTGACTCCAAATTGATTCAATCCGGCAGGATTCACATGAAAATTTTGATATGCTTTTTTCGCTTCATAAAAATGGGGATTTGGATCTCTATCCGGTTGGATTAAACCATTAATGAGAAAATTGCCATCACTGGGCGTTCCCGGCGGACCAAAATCGCCGCCATAAGCAAAATACGTTTGTCCATTTTCCGTTTTAGTTAATCCTTGATCCACCCAATCCCAAATGCAGCCGCCCTGCAGTTGGGGCTCCGAACGAATCAATTCCCAATAATCCTTCATCCCGCCAAGGCTATTCCCCATGGCATGCATATACTCACACATGATGAGCGGTTTAGGTTGATCTTTTTTCACCCATTTTTTGAGCCATTCCACACCGGGATACATGGGTGCAAAAATGTCCACATGGTCTGTATAGTTAGACCGTTCATACATGACAGGCCGAGATGGATCCCGATTCTTGATCCAATCATAACCTGCTTTGAAATTCACCCCATCACCTGCTTCATTCCCCATGGACCAAATCACAATAGATGGATGATTTTTGTCCCGCTCAACCATGCGCTGGATCCGTGTCACATGGGCTGTCTCCCATTCGGGGCGATTCCCTAAAGTGATATCGGGATGGTAGCCCATGCCATGGCTTTCTATATTTGCTTCTCCAACAACATAAAGGCCATACCGGTCACAAAGATCATACCAATATGGATCTGACGGATAATGACTCGTCCGAACCGTATTCACATTGAATTCTTTCATGAGTTGAATATCTTGTTCCATCAATTCCCGACTGATGACGTGGCCCGTTTCAGGATCGTGCTCGTGGCGATTTACACCTTTGATGAGGATCGGTTTGCCATTGATTAAAAATTGGCCACCCTTCATTTCCATGGTTCTGAACCCAATTTCATCGGAAACAGATGTTAAAACGTTGTATCCTTTTTTAATGGTGATCTGAAGCTGATACAGGCTCGGGTCTTCTGCTGTCCATGTTTCCACATTTCGAATCAATTTCTCAACTGTGTGGGTTTTTGATTCACCGCTTTTCAAGAAAATACGGTCCGTTTTATTGAAAACACGCCGCCCATTTGATTTAAACACTTCCGTCCGGACTGACACTTTTTCATCTTTTTCAGATTCATTGATAAGGTCAATATCCAGATTGAATTCGCCATGTTTGAAATTTTCATCCAAAGGTGTTTTTGCCCAAAAGTCTTGAATTCTGATTTTTGGTTCTGCCACCAAATACACATCCCGTTCAATACCGCTGATGCGCCAAAAATCCTGACATTCCAAATAGGTGCCATCGGACCAACGATAGACTTCCAACGCAATAAGATTTTCTCCAACCTTTACAAAATCTGTAATGTCAAATTCTGCAGGCAGTTTGCTCCCTTGGCTGTATCCAACTTTTTGTCCATTCACCCAAATGAAGAAAGCAGATTTCACCGCACCAAAATGGATCACAATTCGGCAATCGTCCCAATGGTCCGGAATGTTGAATTCCTTTCTGTAAGAGCCTACGGGATTGTAGCCTTCAGGAATATTCGGTGGCTCCGGATTGTAAGAAAATTCATAAGGGTGATTCAAATAAATTGGAACGCCGTACCCATTCACTTCCCAATTTGCTGGAACTTGAAAATCATCCCAACCGGAATCATCCAAATAAGGTTTAAAAAACTCTGTTGGACGATCGGCTGGATCTCTTACCCAATGAAATTTCCAAATGCCATTAAGACTTTGGTAATATTTCGATTTGGAATAATCGTTATCTTTCGCTAATTCCTTGGATTCAAAATTGAAAAAGCTAGCCCGAGCAGGAAGTTTGTTTATTTCAATAACAGAAGGATCTTGAATCTCCGGTGGTGTCTGCGACAAACTAATTCCCAAGGATAAAACTGTTAAACATATGGATATGTTTTTCATTTTGAATTTTCACCTTATGTTGAATTAAAATAGTTTATTCGGGTAAACCTCATTATCAATTAAATTTTGGATTTGTTGAACAACGTGTGGATGATCTTCTTTATAGGTTACACCAAACCACAGTGCGCCACTTCTAAGCACATGCACTGATTCTTGACCCGATTGAATTAAATCGTTCACAACAGCTGGAATTAAAAATTCACTTTTCATTTCATGGCCTTCCTTTTCCAAAAATGCCACAAATTCTGTTTTCAAATAATCAAATAATTTTGGTGTAAATCCCCACACATTCATAGAAACAGGTTCTGTCCCATCTAGTTCAATATCTCTATCAGATGAAACACCTGAGTCTGTTTGTTTTAATTCCCCTGTTTCAATTACTGTATCCAGAGTGCCATTTTTTAGTGTACAAAGTCCACGAGTCACACCGCCAAATTCTGATAAAGTTCTATCAAGTTGAAAAGCAACCATGGAAAAATTGTCAGCACCATTTAGATAGTAATTTGATACAACTTGGAACGATTCACTACCATAAAAATCGTCTCCATTTATAGCAACAAAGGGTTCATGAATCAATTCTGAAGCAGTTAAAATGGCATGGCCAGTTCCCCAAGGTTTTTGTCTGCCATCAGGACATTGAAATCCATTTGGTAAATCATGCAAATCCTGAAATGCAAAT
This sequence comes from uncultured bacterium, assembly GCA_964001155.1. Classification (GTDB taxonomy): domain Bacteria; phylum Fidelibacterota; class Marinisomatia; order Marinisomatales; family UBA1611; genus CAXFCD01. The sequence goes on from CAXFCD010000124.1 coordinate 4,755, forward strand.
TCAACTTTTATTTTCCCTTCATATTTATCAGTAATTGTTGATTTGAATTCTGCTTTAAACTCTCTTCTTATAATAAATACAACTTTGGTAAATCCAGCTTTGATAGCATCGTAGACGGAATAATCAATAATGGTTTCACCGTTAGGCCCAACAGGGTCTAATTGTTTTAATCCGCCATAGCGAGAACCCATACCTGCTGCCATGACCAAGAGCGTGATTTTGTTCATTTTTTCCCTTAAAATCATTTTTGAATAATTGAATTAAAAATAATTAACCTTTTTTAGCGCCTAATAAATATAAAAATTCAAGTATAAGTGTAGCCCCTGCCAATGATGTTAATTCTGCATGATCATATTGCGGAGACACTTCCACCAAATCAAATCCAACTAAATTCAAGTCTGATAATCCTCGAACAATTTTCAATGCTTTATCTGTGGATAATCCACCCACCACCGGCGTTCCGGTTCCCGGTGCAAAGGATGGATCTAAACAATCAATATCAAAAGTTAAATAAACCGGAAGGTCACCTACTCTCGATTGAATAGATGAAATGATTTCTCCAGAAGAAATATCATTTGCTTCTGCACCATCAATTACTTGAAATGCATGAGTTGGTTTTTCATATTCGGTACGAATCCCAATTTGAATAGAATGACTCGGGTCAATCAACCCTTCCTTCGGCGCATGATAAAACATACACCCATGGTCAATATAATGATCGTTGGGATATGTATCTGTATGGGCGTCAAAATGGACTAATGCCATTTTCCCGTGGGTGCCATGATGAGCTCTCAATAAAGGTAATGTGACAAAATGGTCTCCGCCAATTGATATCAATGTTTTTCCTTTTTGAAGGATGGTCTCAGCTGTTGATTGAATTTCCTTTAATCCATCATCGGGTTGGCCAGGGACATAATCTATATCTCCATAATCGATAACATTTAGCCGATCAAATGTGTTGAAATCCCATGGCCAACGGTTATCTTCCCATCCCAAATTGCTGCTGGCATTCCGAACGCCGGATGGACCAAATCGCGTTCCGGGGCGACCTGTTGTTGCCATATCAAATGGGACACCAAGGATAACAGTATCCACGTCATCTGTCAGTTCACGCGTGAGCGGACGAGACATAAATGTGAATTGATTGGAATACATTGAGACCAGTTCGTGGTCTCCAATGATTTGATTCTTTGCCATAGTTCTTCTCTAAAATTGAATAATGAGTCTGAAATACTAAATTCAATCATGGATGGTTTGCAACCAGAAAAAGGATGCAACTGTAGAATATAGTTTGCTACATTTGCTGTACGGTGAAAAAACAGATTCTCATCTTACATTTGATTTTGTCTTCCAGCGCAATGGCGCAATCTACACTAAAGGAAGAAGCGGGTTATATTTTGGCTCAACAAGTTGTTGTTACAGGGTTGAGCTATTTAGCAAATCAGGAAAAGTTTTACGGACATTTGATCGTAGGAGCGCTTGATCTATTCTTTGCTTTCGCCGGTATCCAAAATGGATTTGTAAAAGAAAAGAATATCCAAAAGATTGGGTATATGATCATATCTGCCGGTTTTGCTGCGAAAGGCGCTTACACAGCACATTATGGGAAAAATGATTCTGACAAAAAACGATTTTGGACAAATTGGATTGCATTCAATACACTCATGTATTCCGGTTATTTATTGGATACATTGAGTGAAACGCCTTCGGGTTAATCTGTTCTCGTCCCTTCATCGGGCTGAATAATGTAAGCCTTCCCCCCAACTTGTTCAATCGCTTCAGCCACTGATTCAGGATTATTCGGTGCATAGGCAAACATACATCCACCACCACCGGAACCATTGATTTTTCCACCCAAAGCGCCGGCATTCATGGCAGCATCTAACATGGATTCAATTTTTGGTGTGCTGACCTGGAATACATCTCTTAACACTTCATGGTGATTGGAAAGAAGTTCTCCAATTTTATGATGATTTATTTCTTCTTTGTTTAATTCAGTTAATGCTTCAACCAACAGATTTCGATTGGTGACTGTACCAGCATATAACGATTTTTCATCTTCATTTAAATCTGAAAGGTCAATTGTTTCATCATGTGAATTGATGTTAAAGGTTGGATTTTTAGTTTTCAATTTGTCGATTATATTTAATCGTGCATCTCTACATCTGCTCAAGATTCCCATGGTGTCTTTGGGCTCGCAGGAATCGCCCAAAACGAATGTTCCCAAGTTCGGAGCCAATGGTTCAATGGATATGTCCGGTTCGGATTGTAAATAAATAAGATTTCCCATGGCAGTAGAATATTGATCCATCATTCCACCAGGTTCGTTGAATTCTTTCACTTCTGATTTATAAGCCAATTCACCGATTTTTTGTTGATCCCAATTCGGTGGTTCATCTGCCATTCGAGATAAATAATGAATCCAACTCACTGCTATTGCAGAAGATGAACTTGTCCCTGCCCGAATGGGAATTTCGCTAGTGATCTCACAATCAAATCCGTTGGAAAAAGTGAGTCCTTCCTTTTGACAAACTACCAGTCCACTTTTGAAATAATCTCTTGGTTTGGTGTAGGATAGATCATCCAAGGAAAAGGATTCAGTCTCACCTAAATCAGGTTTATGGATGATTATTTGGTTATCGGTTCGTTTATCTCCTTTTATTGTGGCTCGGAGAGAAATGGCCATGGCAATGATGGGTAAGCCAAGGTAATCTTGGTGTTCACCAAAAAGACAAATTCGACCGGGAGTACTTATTATCATGTGTTCACATTTTGATGTGTTCAGGTGTTAACGTGAACACACGAACACTCAAACACTTGATAATCATTTCCATGTTTTAAACAGCCCAACGGACGCAGCCACACCCAATCCGCATACCAATAATCCCGATTCAGTATGACCATAAATCAATTGCCCCACGCCCAGCAGAAATCCATAAACGGCGACACACCCCAAAAGCATACACACTATTCCATTGGGAACAGGCCATGGTTCCGTTGAAATACCATCAGAATATTTCGCCCAACCAGGACCACCAGGATTCACTTTTTTCACAAAATTCCACAATGTTTCATCATCATCAGGCGGTGTGAAATAGGTCGCCATAATCCAAACAATGGTGGTCATCACAGCGCCAATAACGATCTTCTGCCATCCTTCCAAACTTGATTCACCAAAATTGAAATATCCAGCAATAATAAGTGAACTCACCATTGCTACAATTTCTGTGTAAGCATTAATACGCCACCAGAACCACCGTAGAATGTAAATGAGTCCTGTACCAGCACCAATCATGAGAAGTAATGTAAATGCTTGTCCAGCGCTGGTAAGCAGTAGTCCCAAGCCGCCACCTAAAATTATAGAGACAACTGTGAAGAGTCGCCCGGCCATAACTAATTCTTTTTCCGATGCATTGGGCTTGAAAAATCGATGATAAAAATCATTCACCAAATAACTGGCCCCAAGATTGAGTTGTGTACTCATGGTGCTCATAAAGGCTGCTATTAAGGATGCTGCCACAAGTCCAAGCAGTCCAGATGGCAATAAAGTGAGCATGGCGGGATAGGCAACATCGTGACCCAATTTATCTTCCGGTAAGTTGGGAAACGCTTTTTGAATGTCCGCCAATTCCGGGAAAATAATGAGCGATGAAAGAGCAATCAAGATCCAAGGCCAGGGGCGCAATGCATAGTGTGCCACATTAAATAAAAAGGTCGCTCCTACAGCATTTTTTTCATCTTTAGCGGAAAACATACGTTGAGCGATATAACCACCACCGCCCGGTTCTGCTCCGGGATAATAACTGGCCCACCATTGCACAGCCAGTGGCACTAGTAACACTGGTACCCATAAATTGGGATCAGACAGATCTGGAATCAGCGCCAATTTACCGGAGACATTTTCATGGGAGATCAAGTTGGGAAGACCGCCGATTTCAGGCAACCCCAATATGTAAAACATGCCCCAAATGGAGCCAATCATTGCTAAAGTGAATTGAACAAAATCTGTAATGATGACGGCCTTCAATCCGCCCAAAGCTGAATAAGCTAAAGTAATAGAGCAAGCGATGGTTAAAGTCATCCACCCCGGCATACCCAAGACAATTTCGCCAAACTTTACCGCCGCAAGACTTACTGCCCCCATGACCAATACATTGAAAACCAATCCCAAATATAAAGCACGAAATCCGCGCAAAAATGCAGCTGCTTTTCCGCTGTAACGCAATTCATAGAATTCAATATCGGTCAGGACACCTGAACGGCGCCATAAGTTGGCATACACGAAAACCGTCAGCATCCCTGTGAGCAAGAATGCCCACCAACCCCAGTTCCCAGACACACCATTCTGGCGAACGAGATCTGTAACCAAATTTGGTGTATCAGTAGAAAATGTGGTGGCCACCATGGAAACGCCTAAAAGCCACCATGGCATATTTCTTCCAGCTAAAAAGAAAGAACGTGTATCTTTACCAGCCTGCTTGGATGCCCAGAGTCCTACCACTAATGACAGAGTAAAATAGGCACCAATAATAGCCCAATCTAAGGTTGAAAGTATCATTTAGGTAAATTTAAATGAATCTATAACAATTTTTGGCATATGAATTCGGATGGATTCTTATTCACAAAGCCATTTAATACGTAATATAATATAAGTGATTACTAACTATTTCTTTTTACATAAATCATAAATGACGAAGAGTAATTACTGTAAAAAACTCCAAGCCCTTCACCAAAATTTGATTCAGGCAATAGATATATGTTTTGCCCAACGGGGTCTCCGCTAAAATAATTAAAATAAGATTCACTTGTTGCCTGAAAAGTCATAATATGATAACCATAATAATCAAAATACAGCCACATGATTTGTGTAGGCGTCTCTTCTACATTCCACTGCCAGGGATTTATTCGGTAAGGCGTGTTGTTCTCATCACGAAGGTAATTCCCTTTCCAAATACGAAACCCCAATGTGGTATCGTAGATCAAATTCACAAAAGCACTATCTCTTATACTATTATAGTTGTAATCAAAAAATGCCCCACTATCAGGGTCAATCGTTGTACTTAAAGAGTCTAATGGTTCAAGGCCTTTCACATTTGATTCCAGAGCATAACTTAATATTTTTATTGTTTGAAAATTATCTGAATCAAAATCGACTCCAAAGTAGGGATAGCTGGCAAAACTCTGAGTGAAACAATCACCAAAAATAAAAACAATAGAGTCAACATTTACTTCATTTTGGAGTACAAATCCTTCCGGATCTGCTATAAGTTGACTAAGCTGTTCAATCGAATATCCATCTAAATTATTTACATCAACCATTTTTGTCGGTATAATTTCACCATCTGAACATTGATAATCAGGTAAATCTGCTGGGGAGAGGTTTAAAATACTGGGTACTGTCGTTGTTGCAATGACAGAGTCTTCTTCATGTGTTACCAAAAGTTTATACGTGATTCCTGATTGAATAATAAAATTTGACCATAAAATTAAATCAGCACTAGTTGAACTTGTCGAGTCATATGGGAAATATTTTCCTACTCCAACATTCTTGAATGTTAGTCTTTCTTTTGTCGAGTCATTGATAAGTTCTACGATTGCATCATTTATCCATAAATCATCAGTAATAACATCTTCACCAATCTCTGCAGTTCTTGAAACTATAACAGTATCTAAGACTGGTAATCCAGCAGTTATAGAACCAAATACAACAAGCTTTTGGCTATAAGTATCAGCAGTATCATTGAAATCGCAAGATTGGAATAATAGGATTATACTAAAAAGCAATAGGTAAAATTTTGGTTTCATTTTTAGAACTCCCATGTAAAACCAATACTTGGAATAAGTGGAAAAAGACTGATCGTTTCTTGTCTAATTTTTCCTTCATCAGGCTCATCCACATTTGTTTCACCAGGATCTGGCCTTCCATTGTTATTCTCATCATGTTTTTTTGGGTCCCAATCATCATCATCATCTAATCCATTATAAGTGTTACCCAGACTGTATATATTTCTAAATGGATTCTTGCGATTGAGTGTGTTAATTATCTGAAAATAAATATCAACATTTGTTTTACCAAATTTTGCATGGTACACTGCACCAAGATCTAATCTGCTATAGGGTTCATATCTCGCTGAGTTCCTAGACCCAGGAATTGTACGAAAGATTTCTTCCGGACTTTCAGGAAATTTTTGAATATAATATCCTAAAATAGGAGTATATGCTTGGCCTGATTGAAGTGTCAGCCGCCAGTTCACTTCCCACTTATCATTAAACTGATAATTACCAAGCGCGCTAAAAGCGTGTGTTCTATCCCAATTTGTATAATATTCCTTTTCACCTTCATCATAAATACTGTTCATTATTTTTCTGGACACTGAAAAAGTGTAAGCCAACCAACCACTAAGCTTACCGGTCATTTTTTGTCCAAAAATTTCTAATCCATATGCATAGCCGTCTGCTGGTGTCACAATTGAAGCTAAAGTTTCATCGTCCACCTGCGCATCCGTTGTTGATCTTCTTTCTTCATATGTTAATAAATTTTTTAAATCTTTGTAATAGGCTTCGATTTGGAGTTTATATATATTTCTGAAATATTCTTCATAGCCCAGGACAACCTGTACAGACTTGCCAGGGTTTACAGAACTATCCACAGCAATCCAGTTATCAAGTATTGGAGCATTGAAATCATCCTGGAATGTGCTGATAAATTGATGGTAGTTACCTACAGAAAAGTTGATATACCTGTCATCTGTAAGTAAATATTTAA
>CAXFCD010000125.1:0-4123 GCA_964001155.1 uncultured bacterium
ACAGCAACAGAGTCAACTTTTTTCGCAATAGCGGTTCTTGATGCTTTGCCAGCGGCGAGACGGACTGCTGTAGCATCGAATTTTTCTTTCTTTCCTAATCCAAGGAGGAGAATTCGTTTACCATCTACATAGAATGAATGGGCTTCACCGGATTTACCTTTGACATCACCCAAGTTTATCGCCTGAGTAAATGCACCACCGGAGGCTTCATCAATTTCCTGTGCCAATTTCGTAAATGATTTATCTGCATAAACACCGCAAGCAATGAGGCCTGCATCTGTTTCTTGCCATGATTGAGTTGAAGTTTTTACTTCAGAAATGTGTGACATGTGATTCCTTATATCTTTATAATTGATAAAAAATGGGCATGAAATTAATCAACAGGTTTAATTTCTTCCAGTAAGATAATGTACATTTTTTAGCAATCTCATTTGACCTAATTTCCCCAATCTCCCTATGGCAATAATCAATATCAAATCAAAAGAACGAAAACCGGCTGTCTTGCTATTCTTGATGTTTTTTGCCATTGTGTCCGCTGGAATCACGGGTGCAACCGTCCGTGATGCAGTCTTTCTTCTCCAATTTGATCGTTCCTACCTCCCATTGATGTTCGTGGCCATTGCCATTGTCATGATAGGTGTCATCACAGTTTATAAAAAAATCACCGCTGGCCGTGATCAGGTTTTCATAATTTCTGTTTCAGGATTCATCTTCGCCCTTTCTCTTTTTTTCTTCCAAGCCAACCTGTCGGGTTTCTTCATTCCCGTACTATATATTTGGATGGAAATCATTACCATTTTATCCATTCTGCAATTTTGGATTTTGGCGGGTGAAATTTTTAATGCCCGTCAAGCGAAACGAATCTTTACTTTGGTGAGCGCCGGTGGTTCTTTTGCGGGGATTGGCTCAGGGTACGGAATCAAACCTTTTGTGTCGATGTATGGATCAGAAAACCTTATATTTTTGACCATATTTTTTCTTGGCCTATCGGTGGTGGTTGCCCAATTGCTTCGACCTTTTCGAAAAATACATGCAGAAACAGGTGCTCTCTCATTTGATGAAACGATAGAATCGCCTGTCAAATTTGAGCCTTACCTGAAATCCATTGCCCTTTTGATCGGTCTTTCAGCCTTTATTTCCAAAATTGTGGATTACCAATTCAAAATGATGGCTGCTTCCGCCTTTCCCAATCCCAATGACTTGGTGAGTTTTTTTGGTACCTATTACATGTCCACAGGCGCAGCTACCCTGATAATGCAATTTTTTATTACGGGATTGATTCTTACCCGGTTTGGGATTCTGGCAGGATTATTGGTCTTACCGCTGACCTTAGCCATTGGGTCTGCAGGATTCTTAGCTCTGGGAACGTTGACGGCTGTCTTTGTGGCAAAATTTTCAGACCAAGTTTTCAAATTTTCCACCAATAATGCAGTCCAGGAAATTTTGTGGCTGCCCGTAGCTCCGGAGAAAAAACAAAAAGCAAAACCGGTGATTGACGGGACCATCCGTTCTGGATTGGAAGGTCTGGCAGGACTCGTCATTTTTGCACTGGTCTCCTTTAAACTAGTTCCACCTGATAAAATTCACTGGCTCAGTGTTTTTGTTATGTTGGGTGTATTATTTTGGATTTGGAACAGTTTCCGCCTCAAGAACGGTTATGTGAATTCCCTCATGAAAGCCATCGAGAATCGCCAGTTGAATTTGGATGATATGGAATTTGATATTAATGATTCCCACATTGTGGAAACCCTGGATAATACTTTGCGGGACAAGGATGAATTAAAACAACTATTTGCTCTTGATTTATTATGGACTTTGCCACTTCATCCATGGAAGAATACACTTCAACATTTATTTCATCATGGTTCGGGGCAACTTAAAAGGGCTGTCCTGGAATTGGCATGGAATCAACCTGATATCCTATCTGATAGATTGCTTTTGGCATCCATCAAAGATGAATCAGAATTGGCGCCATTTAGCCTCTCCTGTGCCGGAGACCGGATGATTCCAGGACTCAAAGAAACAGCGGCTCCATTTTTAAATAATGACAATTCAACCCATTCTGCTGCTGCGGCCATTGCCATTTTAAAGCAGGAACCGGAATACATGGAAGCAAAACAAATCCTCGATCAACTTCTCAAAAGTGATGATCCGGAAATTTTATGCTCTACAATTGGATTTTTACGTCATGCAGGAGAATGGATTTCTTCGGATAATATGAACCGTTTTTTAATGCATTCAAATGTCAATGTAAAAAATGAAATTCTGGCAGTATTGACCAATTCCCCTAATCCAGATTTCCTGGATCTCATCATCCAAAATTTGGCAGAAGCGCCAACCCATGATCAGGCAGAAATTGCGCTACAACCATTTGATCCTTCTTTAGTCACCCAGCGTTTTCATCGCTTCCTATTCGCAAAATATTCACCGCTCAGATTAAAATTGGGCATCCTGAAAACCGCCCATCAATTCCCGTCAGCGGATATGGTGGACTTGCTCACATCCGGATTAAAAAATCAGGATCTGCTTATCCTGAATGGCATCAGCAATGCCCTCCTTAAAATCAGTAAAAAGATTGCGTTGGATGAAGGAGCATTGGACACAATCGAAGCTCGTATTTCTGCAATATCAAAACGAGCGTACCAATTATATCAAGTACAAAACAAATTGCACGATGACAGGAATGCCGGCCTCATCCTGGATCATATTGACAGTGATTTGAACAAAGTGATTCCTATTTTATTAAAGTTGGGCACGCTGAAAAAATCCAATATTCCCATCGAGACATATATCCACTATGTGAAAAGCCATGATCCAGACTTATTACCCATTGTTTTGGAATTAGTGGATTCCACGTTTTCTAAAAAAAACCGGGAACGAACACTGCCCCTCATTGATCCGGATTCAGACAAAGTTCAAACGGGAAAAGACCTTTTCCCTGATTTGATCCAACAACCGGAAGATTTATTGAAGTTTTGGATCGAAAATCCCCATGAATGGAAATCGGCCATCGCCATTCATTACTTATTAAAAAAAGAAAATGCACCAGTCCTTAAAGAAATTGATTGGCCCAAGATTCCCAATGCAATTTTTACAAAAAACTTGTTTAACCCTTCAGAGCAGGATTACCTGAACCGCAATTTTTTAATCAACCAATTCCCAACACCGGAGAAACCGTCCATGTATTCCATTTTAGAAAAAACAATCATTTTAAAATCTGTTGACCTTTTCAGCAATATCCCGGGAGATGTTTTAACCCGAATCGCCCAGATCGCAGAGGAATTGCGCCATGAAACAGGTGTTGAGATATTTAAAGAAGGTGATTATGGGGATTCCATGTTTGTGATCATTTCCGGGAAAGTGGATGTGATTCAAAACGGGCATTCCATTACCCATTTGGACAATGGTAAATGTATCGGCGAAATGGCCCTCTTGGACCAGGAACCTCGGTCTGCAGATGCGGTGACTTTAGAAGATTCCGTATTACTAAAAATTGACCAGGAAGGCTTTTACCACCTCATGGCGGGGAACCCAGAAATCATGAAACAAATAGTAAAAATGCTTACCCGAAGAGTGAGAGAAATGAATGAGAAACTGACTAGTGCCCGGCTGTAAGTTGCTCCACGACAGATGGATCTGCCAAGGTGGAAATATCACCCATATTATCCAAATCACCTTCAGCGATTTTTCTTAAAATGCGACGCATGATTTTCCCGGATCGTGTTTTAGGTAAAGCCGGGGTAAACTGAATCTCATCCGGCTTGGCGTGAGGCCCAATCTCCTTCTTCACAGAAGCTAAAATGGCTGCATGGATTTCGTCAAATGCATCTACAGAACTACTTGCAGGAGCGGCTTTAATGCATGCCCAAGCTGCTTTTGAATGCAACCAAGGGACATCAGCATCGCTAATTAGTGACTTTTTAGCAGTGAAGACAAAAGAAAAGCAAACAGGCCAAATGTTCGTCTAAGCACACGAAATTGTCATTAATGAGGGAGTTTGCCTCCAAATGTGTAGATTTCCTTTCAAGAATCTGAAGGGTTCTTGAAACAATCAGCTCTTTTTGAATATCTGTAGGAAAGTTTTCAGGTACTAAAGGGAGCAGAAGAAAATGGTTGCTTCAGC
>CAXFCD010000126.1:0-13976 GCA_964001155.1 uncultured bacterium
CAAGTTCCCTTTCAATCATTGCAATGGTTTTATCATATCGCTTTTCCAACATGTAAAGATCAATCAGGTGGATATTTGCCAAGTCAAATTCAGGATCAAGATGGATCGCCTCTTCAAAAGAACGTAATGCTTTTAGGGAATTATAAGTCCCATGAAAGTGGCACTCTCCTAGCAAGTATTGGTATTCCTTATTATCGGGATGGAGTTCTACAAGGTATTCAAATGTTTCCAGAGCATCAATGAATTTTTGAGAAACAATATTCTTAACGCCTCTTGCTAATTTGGTTTCATCTTCACTGATATTGGGAAGGGCAAGATACCTATCCAGCGTAGCTATGGTAGCAGAGTCTGAACTGGCTACTTCTACACCTGTAGCCCACCATTGGGCGATGGCCAACTTATATATGGCTTTTTTAAAGGTTGGATCCATGGCTACAGCCTTCTGCAGTTCCACAACAGCTTCATTAAAAAAGCTCTTATTCAATAGATCATTCCCGGCGATGAAATGGTTGTAAGCAGTCATGTTGGAAGATGTTTTTTCGCTTACCGCTAAGTCCACTGTTTCAATGATGCCTAAATTCAAATCTTCGATGACAAAGGATGACAATTGGTCCACCATGGCGTAGATGTCCGTCCCTTCCACTTTCCGGGATTGGATTACAGAACCGTCATTCACATCCAGCAATCGTGATGTGAGAACAACCGTATTCCCCACCTTAATGATATTTCCTGTCATCATTGAAGATGCACCTGCTTCCCGAGCGATGTCCAAGGCCATTGATGGATCGATATATCGTGAATCCTTGGATCCCATTTGTTTCTGGATATCAAATAGACGTTGGGAACTGAATATCTTAAAATCATTGATCCCTGATAAATCAGTAATTATCAATTCCTGTAGAATTTGTCCAGTTCTATCATTTTCATTTTCAGCTGATAAATTTTCAAAATTGAATACAGCCAATGAATTATCGAGAGCGCTTGAAGAACCGGACCCTGATTGCTTTAAAGCAAAGACCGTAATCAGTAAGCCAAGTGCTAAACCTGCAGCCAGGATAGGCAATTTACTTTTGGATTCTTTTAATTCGTGTTTTGGTTCTTCTTGCTGTGGTTCGGAACCCATTTGGGTGAAAATAGAATAAACTTTGATGGGCTTGTCCACGCCTTTTAAAAGTTGCTCTTCCTGGAAGGATGTAGAAATCTCTGGTTTATTTTTAATGTCTTCATGGACACGCTCGGAGACACAGATTCCGCCGGGTTCTGCTAAAGGTTCCAACCTAGATGCAATATTCACACCATCGCCGAATACATCGCCATCTTTTTTAACTACATCTCCAATATGGATTCCGATTCTTAAAGTAAGTTCCGGATTATGAGCAAGGATGCGTTGAATTTCTAAGGCACAGGTCACGGCTTTCACAGCGCTAGGGAAAGCAATCAGTACGCCATCACCGATCTCTTTCAGCCATTCTCCGTTAAATTGATGAATGATGGGTTTTAGGAGGCTTCGTTGTTGTTCCAATAGGGCGAGCGCTTTGGCTTCGTTCCGCCCCATGAGTTCTGTAAACCCACAGATATCGGTAAAGACGATGGCTCTTAGTTTTCTATCTTCTGTTGACATTTATGTCCCGTTGATTAATCGAATTTAGGGAATCAGAATCATTTGATGGGGTTATATTTTACCACGAAGACACGCGGGTAACTTTTTTCCCTCTTTTTAAAGAGGGGACCGACGGGTGATTTAAATGTGCGCCCGGAGGGAGTCGAACCCCCGGCCTTTGGAACCGGAATCCAACGCTCTATCCAGCTGAGCTACGGGCGCATTTGTCATGTTAATATGGGCTTAAAATTACCGGTTAATTTTTAGAATTGTTAGCGGTAACTGGTTAGCGGTAATCCGTTTTTTATCCAACTCACCAGTTACCCATATCAACTATTCACCAAACATTCAGCAGCTTCTACGGTATTTTCTACAAGCATGGCGATTGTCATAGGTCCCACACCACCGGGAACGGGTGTTGCTGCAGAAACTTTGGATTGAATCGAGTCCCAATCTGCATCTCCTACAAGGGCATATCCCTTTTCATTTTTTGCATCAATTCGGTTAATGCCAACATCAATAACAACTGCGTCTTTTTTGATCATTTTACCAGTGAGAAAATGCGGTACTCCCAGTGCAACAATCACTACTTCAGCTAATCTTGTAAACTCACCAATATTTGACGTTCCGGAATGACAAACTGTTGTGGTACCGTTTGCACCAATTTGTTTTAAACTTGTTAAAATGGAAATGGGTCTGCCAACGATATTACTTCGTCCTACCACAACAACATGCTTCCCTTTCAAATCAATGTCATAATGAGACAAAATTCTCATGATTCCCTTTGGCGTACAGGGGACAAATCTTGGTTCACCAATGGCTAATCGTCCAACATTTTCCGGATGAAAACCATCTACATCTTTTTTGGGGTCTATGGCTTCCAACACTTTTTGAGAATCGATATGTTTAGGCAAGGGTAATTGAACCAATATGCCATGGAAGTTCTCATTTTGATTCAGGGACGATATTAATTCCAAAAGGGCAGATTCCGATGTCTTTGCTGATAGAACAAAGGATTCTGTATGCAGATTGAGTTGATTAAATTTTTTGGTCTTTGACCGAACATATACTTGAGATGCAGGATCATCGCCAATCAACACAACCGCAAGTCCTGGAATGATTCTTTTTTCTTTTAAAGATGAGATGCGATCCTTGAGATTTTCATAAACAGAAAGGCTGACGTCCTTCCCGGAAAGGATCAATGGTTGAGACACAATTAATAGAAATTAAAACTTAAATGGAATCGTCGATGAGTTCGATCAAGGAAGAAATTTTTTGTTCAATTTCACTATCTTCAGATTCACCGGATTGGCGTGCATTAAATAATTCATCTGTAATGTTCATGGCTGCCAAAATTGCAATTCTCGTGGAAGATTGTGTGGTTGAGAAACCGGATTGGACTTCTCTCATTTTCCCGTCTAAATATTCACCAATTTTTTTGATATAGTCCGCATCAGCAGGCGCTTTTACAGAATATTCTTGGCCAAAAATTGAAATTTGAACTTGGTTGCTTTCATCATTCATTTTATTTATTCTCCAATTGATCGACCAAATTAATCAAGTTTCTCACCTTTTCTTCGATTTGAGAAAGCTTTTGTGATTCTTGAACAGTTTTATTTGAATTTGTATTTCGTTCCCGTTCACGCTCTAGGGATGAGACCAATTCCCGAATTTTTTGTTCCAATTCGTTAAGTAATGATAAGTCTTTCATGACCTTAATTTAGCATGAAAGTCCGCTTCAGCAACACGGATAATGTCATCAATAACGGAGTTTACATCTTTATCTTCAAGTGTTTTGGAAGAATGTTGAAATTCAAGCGAAAAGGTGACACTTTTCATGCCGGCTCCCAATGCAGTTTCATCTACGAAAATATTAATAGGATTCGCTTCAACAATTAGGTTTCTTCCCTTTCTGAGCATCATATCAGCGATAGGTCCAACATTCTGAGTCTCCGGCATGACGAGATTTAAATCTCTTGGAACTTTGGGATAAGGACTGATTGGTTTGAATTTTTTCTTCCCACGCATCATTTTTAAGATGGGTTCCAAATTGATCTCAAAACCATACGTATCTGACAAATCCAAATCCAATGCAGATTTCCAATCATTAGATAAACGTCCCATTGCACCCACCTCTTGGCGATTAATCAAAATCGTTTGGGCATAATCAAATCCGGCGTGGTCTCCTCTCTTCAATTCCAATCGCATTCCATATTTATCGGAAAATAATCCGTCTAGATATCCTTTTAAGGTGAATAGACCTTCTTGCGATTCGTCACTATGGACAGACGTATTTTTTTCATTCCCATAAACGATGCCGGCCAAGTGTTTGAATTCTTTAATGCCTTCAAATCCTTTTTCAACTTGCTCGTGAATATTTGCCAGTTCAAATAATCTGAAATCTGTGGTGCCGTGTTTCACATTAAAATCAGCATCTTTCATAAGGCCTGGCAACAAAGACGTCCGTAAATAGGCCATTTCTTGACTCAGTGGATTCATCATTTTCACCGGAGATATTCCAGTTAAGGAAGCGCATTGCTCATTTTGAAGTGAATTAGCATAAACTTGGTGAAATCCAAATCCGGCTAAGGTTGATCGGATTGTATCCAAATTTGATTCCGGATCAGGCTCAGTATAACGAAACGTGCCATAAATATTTTCATCCGATGGAATGTCATCATAACCCACCATCCGTGCAATTTCTTCGATAATGTCAATTTCTCTTTCGACGTCAGGACGATAGGATGGTGGCATGCATGTCCAACCATTTTCTGAATTTGAACAATCGAAACCAAGTGAATCTAGTATTCGTTCCACTTCACTACTATCAACTTCAATTCCTAAAATGAGATCTAACTCAGATTTTCGCAAATTGATTTCAGAAGATTCAATCTTCTGTGGATAAGGATCGACCATATCAGATACCAATTCACCACCGGCCAATTCTTCTAATAATTCTACAACACGACAGAAGCCTTTTTCTGCTCCATTTGGATCGGCACCACGTTCAAATCGTTTGGAAGCATCCGTATTCATTTGAAGACTTTTTGCACTTTTTCGAGTGGTGACTGGATCAAAATATGCACTTTCCACAATAACAGTTGTTGTATCATCCGTCACTGCTGAATCCAACCCACCCATGATGCCTGCAAGGGCAATTGGGGATTTTCCATCAGTTATGAGTAAATGCATTTCATTCAACTTATGGTTTGCTTCATCCAATGTAGTGATTGTTTCACCCTTTTTTGCCCGCCGTACTCGAATTTCTTTTTGCGCCAATTTATCATAATCAAAAATGTGGGTTGGATGCCCCATTTCGAGCAAAACATAATTAGAAATATCCACTAGGTTATTAATGCTTCTTTGTCCCGAAGCTTTCAGTTTTTCCACCATCCAATCGGGACTGGGACCTACTGTTACATTTTTCACAATGCCACCAATATATCTGGGACAATCATCGGGATTGTCCATGGAAATGGAGAGTGCTTCATTACCCTTTGGTTTTATCGATTCAATACCTAACGGCTTAAACTTTCTGCCCGTAGCACAAGCAATATCTCGGGCGACTCCTTGATGTGAAAATGCATCGGGGCGATTAGGCGTAATATCCAATTCTATAGATAGATATTTATGTCCGTAAGCTGACATGAAGTCATCGCCGGGATTTAAATCATTGGGCAAAACCATGATGCCATCATGTTCATCAGAAATTTGAAGTTCTCTTTCGGAACAGATCATTCCATGGGACTCTACTCCACGAATGTTTGCTTTCTTCAATTTTAGGTTTCCGGGTAAAGTAGAACCAACCGGTGCGAATACAATCTTTTGTCCCGCATCGACATTGGGTGCACCGCAAACAACTTGATGGACGGTTTTTCCATCGTTTACAGTGCAGAGTTTTAATTTATCAGCATTGGGATGTTTTTCTGCCGTTTCTACTTGACCAATAACAATTCCCGGCAATTCGTGTGGAGTACTCCCCACTTCTGCTTCCAAGCCGGTATTAGAAAGTAGTTCGGCCAATTTATCCGGCGTTTCGGTAATGTCAACGAATTCCTTTAGCCAATCAATAGAAACGATCATGCGAATTGCTCCATGAATTGGACATCACCGTTATAAAATAGACGAATATCATTAATATTGTATTTCAGCATGGCAATTCGTTCTACGCCCATTCCGAAGGCATATCCGTGCCATTTTTTGGAATCATACCCAACATTATCCAATACTGCAGGGTCAACCATGCCACAACCTAAAATCTCCATCCATTGTTGACGTTCATCATCCCACATATCCACTTCTGCACTGGGTTCTGTAAATGGGAAATAAGACGGACGAAATCTCATTTTCTTCTTAGGCCCAAACATTTGTTTTACGAAATATTCAAGGCAGCCCTTCAATTCACCAAAAGAAACTTTTTCATTGATGTAAATCCCTTCGACTTGGTGAAATAAACAATACGATTTGTATCCAATGGCTTCATTGCGGTAAACCCGTCCGGGGACAATATATCGAATCGGCGGATCTTCATTCTCCATTAAATGGATTTGGACATTGGATGTATGTGTTCTTAAAACCGTTTTAGGGTCAACAAAAAAGGTGTCCTGCATGTCTCGGGCAGGATGGTGCTCCGGAATATTCAGAGCGGAAAAATTATGGTAATCATCATCTACTTCCGGGCCGTAGGCAACATGAAAGCCGATGGATTTGAAAATATCTTTGATCTCACTTAATGTTTGTTCCAAAATATGAATAGAACCTATTCTTGGTGAAATGCCCGGGAGTGTTAAATCGATAGCATCATCTTCCGAAGATTGATGCGAGGATGCTACAGCGGCAACTTTTTCTTCGAATTGGTTCGTGAGGTCGTTCTTTAGGAGATTGAGTTCTTTGCCTAATTTGGGGCGCTCTTCAGATGTTGCTTTTCCCATGAGGGCAAAAAGAGACGCAACCCTCCCCTTTCGTCCCAAATATTTGGAACGGAGTTCATCTATTTCCTGGGGAGTTTCTGGGAATGGGTCGAGGTCGGCCAGGAAATCTTTCCTGACCGACTCGAGTTGTTCCATCATTGACATCTTCGTTATTTTAAAGAATCTGTCAATGCAGTAAAGGCTTGCGGATCATTCACAGCCATATCGGCCAGAATTTTCCGATCCAAGTCAATACCGTTAGTCTTCAGACCATTGATAAAAGCAGAGTATGTTGTCCCATTGAGCCGGCAAGCTGCGTTAATACGAGTAATCCACAGTCTGCGAAACTGACGTTTACGCTGGCGTCTATCACGATAGGCGTATAGACCTGCTTTAACTACTGCATCTTTTGCAGATTTGAAAGTGCGGCTCCGGGCACCATAGTAGCCTTTGGCCTGCTTGACGATCTTCCGATGGCGACGGTGTCGCGGGACGGAACTATTTGCTCTTGGCATATTATCGTCTCCAGATTATTAGACACCCAACATCGCTTTCACGAGTTTGCGATCAGCTTTTGCGACAAGTCCATCTTGTCTCATTTTGCGTTTCGCTTTATTCGATCTGCGAATGAGCATATGTCTATGGTTTGCTTTGTTTCGTTTAATTCGGCCGGAACCTGTGATTTTAAACCGTTTGGCGGCTCCGCGCCGTGTTTTCATTTTAGGCATCCAGCTCTCCTATTTTGCATTAAGGATCATTGACATGCGTCGGCCTTCCAAAGGAATATCCTTTTCGACCTCCGCCACATCTGCCAATTCTTCGAGAACTCTTTCCATAACAATTTTCCCAAGATCAATCCGTGATAATTCACGACCTCGAAACATAAGGGTAATTTTCAACTTTGCTCCATCGGCTAAGAATTTCCGGCCGCGATTCAGCTTTGTCATGAGATCATGATCATCAATTCTGGGCCGAAGCCGAATTTCTTTGACCTTCACAACGTGCTGTTTCTTTTTGCTCTGTTGTTGTTTCTTCTTTTCTTCGTATTTCAGTTTGCCATAATCGACAATTTTGCACACGGGCGGTTTCGCACCGGGGGCAACTTCCATCAGATCTAATCCGGCATCCTGGGCTTTTTGTATTGCAACGTCGATGGCAACAACACCTAACTGTTCACCATCTTCCGATATCAATCGTACTTCGGTTGAAGTAATATCATTATTCAGTCGTTGCTTCTGTTTCTTTGCTATGAGAGAGTCTCCTCTGTTTAATTTCATTTTTCAGTTGATCGATCAAAGTATCCAAAGATTGTGAACCTTTGTCTCCTTCGAATCTCCGGCGAACAGACACAGAACCATTTGATTCTTCTTTTTCGCCGACAATCAACATTATATTAATTTTTTCTAGTTCAGCCTGACGGATCTTTGCGCCGACTTTATCCGCTCTATCATTCAATTTTGCACGAATCCCATTTTGGCGCAACTGTTGGGTTACATCTGATGCATAATTTAAAATTTTATCCGAAACAGGCAGAACAGCTACCTGAACCGGCGCAAGCCAAAGCGGGAAATTACCGCCAAAATGTTCAATCAGGAATCCAATAAATCGTTCATGTGTTGATAAAGGCGCACGATGAATACATAAGGGCGTTTCATCATTTCCATGCTCATCTGCGTAATGTAAATCAAATTTTGCAGGGACAGCAAAGTCTACCTGATTTGTGGCTAATGTAAATTCTTTTCCAATGGCACTCCAGACTTGAACATCAATTTTGGGACCATAAAATGCAGCCTCGCCATGAACTTCTACAAAATCAATATTCCCTTCCACCAAGGCTTCCCTTACCCACTGCTCTGTTTCTAACCAAAGTTCGGGTTCATCCACATATTTTTTGCCAAGTCCCTCTTTGTCATGAAGGCTCAAGCGCATGGTATATTTTTCGATGCCAAAAATTTCAAAATATTTGAGATACATTTCACAAACACCGAGAAACTCTTTTTTGAATTGATCTTTAGTGCAATAGATGTGTGCATCATTCATTTGCAGACTACGAACACGCATGAGCCCAAATAATTGTCCGGATTTTTCATAACGGTAACAAGTGCCGTATTCAGCTAACCTTAAAGGAAGATCACGATAGCTTCTCGGATTTGATGCATAAATTTTATGATGATGTGGGCAATTCATGGGTTTGACGTAATATTCAATCCCATCCACATCCATGGCCGGATACATGGATTCTTTATAATGATGTAAATGCCCGGATTTTTCGTAAAGCGTCCCTTTGGTCAAATGAGGAGAACGAACTTGATCATAGCCTGCGTTCCATTCAGATTCTTTGGCTAATTTTTCCAACTCTTCGATCATGACGGTTCCATTAGGTAGCCACAAAGGTAAACCGGGCCCCACTTCATCATCAAAGGCGAAAATATTCAATTCTTTGCCAAGTTTACGATGATCACGTTTTTTTGCTTCTTCCAAATTGTGCAAATGTGTTTTTAATGCATCTTTCGATGAAAAAACAGTTCCATAAATCCGTTGGAGCATTTTGTTATTTTCGTCCCCACGCCAGTATGCTCCTGACGTAGAAAGTAATTTAAAATGCTTAATCTTGGCTGTGTTAGACACATGTGGCCCACGGCACAGATCGGTAAAATCTGATTGGGTGTATGCAGAAATCACATCGGTTGGATCGATTTGCTCAATTATCTCAACTTTGTAAGACTCGCCCATTGTATCAAACAATTTCACAGCATCACTTGCGGAAATTTCTTGTCGATTGATCTCCTGACCGGATTTAGCCAATTCTTTCATCTTT
Source organism: uncultured bacterium (assembly GCA_964001155.1). Taxonomy (GTDB): domain Bacteria; phylum Fidelibacterota; class Marinisomatia; order Marinisomatales; family UBA1611; genus CAXFCD01. The sequence continues at coordinate 9,329 of CAXFCD010000126.1, forward strand.
TGTTCGATTTTAGCAAGAACTTCATCAGAAAAAGGGACATCCACATCAAAATCATAATAAAACCCATTTTCGATGGTTGGACCTATGGTAACTTTAGCTTGGGGATACAATTCTTTTACTGCCTGAGCCATGAGATGAGCCGTAGAATGAAGTAGTGTATCGTGTCCTTCCGGTGTGTCTCCTGTGAATAATTCTAATGCACAATCTTGCTGAAGTGGCGCATTTAAATCGGTGAGATTTCCATCAATCTTGGCCACCACAACAGCACGTGCCAATCCCGAACCGATACTATCAGCCACTTGTTGTGGTGTGGTGCCGCTTGGCATTTTTTTTACGGAATTATCCGGTAATGTGATTTTGATTTCAGCCATAAGGAATGTGGGCGATGACGGAGTCGAACCGCCGACCTCTACGATGTCAACGTAGCGCTCTAACCAACTGAGCTAATCGCCCTGCTAAAAAGCCGGCGAAATTACGAAGGGAATTGATCTTTTTTAAATGGTATTTATTGAACACACAAACCAATATCAATCGTCAGAAATTTCAGGTTCAATTTGAGGGGAAAACACTTCATCGTATACAACAGGATCGTGGAGAATTGTAATTGCTTTTTGAATGTCTTTATCTTGCGTTGCAGAAACTTTAACACGGCCTTCGTCTCCATGAAAATAATCAGCGAATTCTACTAAAAGCCAATGGTGTAATTTTTCGGATTCTGTCTCGAATTGGGTCAATGCTTTTTGCTCAAAATAAGAGTCCAATATATCGATGGCACCTTGGATCTGGATATCCGTTGAATCCAATTCCCAGAGCCTTTCCTTCATATCATAGTAATCGGACTCTCCTTTCAAGAAAATATCCAAGTCACTGGCATGCACATATTCTTCAAATTGGGCCATGATAGATGTATCAGATTCAACACTTTCATAAGAATCAAAATCCGATTTATGTTTTTGGACAAAATTAAAGAAAAGGCCTTGGCGCCAACTGGCAGATAAAATAGGCGAAACTCGATCCAACTCAACTTCATGATCCGGTGTGATGCCGCCGGCACCGGACATTTCCCGACCACCTTTGGTATAAAATACACTGTCCTCCTCAGTTGTATCAGCCAAGATTTCTTCAGGAAGATAGCCCGGTTTTTGAATTAATCGTCCGCTAGGTATATAATATTTTGCTGTGGTGATTTTCAGAGAACGATCTTTATCAATATTGAATACTGTTTGAACCAGCCCTTTCCCAAATGTTGACCGGCCAATAACAACGCCTAGATCCAAGTCCTGAAGTGTTCCTGCAACAATTTCACTGGCGGAGGCACTGCCTTGGTTCACCAACACAGCAATATTCACATCTTTTGGTACCATAGGATCATTCTTACTTTGATATTTCCTGTGGGATTTTTGGGTCTTCCCTTCCGTCCAAACAAGCAATTCACCCTTGTCCGTGAACAGATCCAAAATATTAACAGCAGCATTCAAAAGTCCGCCTGGATTATCTCGAAGATCCAAAACTAAACTGGTCATGTCTTGATCTATTAATTCTTTCAGAGCTTTTTTCATTTCTTTATCAGAATTTCGGGAAAATCGTGTAAGACGAATATAGCCGGTTTGTTCATCCAGCATACCTGAATAAGAGATGTCCTTCACTTTGATGTCTTCCCGGGTCAATGTAAACTCAATGAGATCACCCTCACCAAATCTCTGGATACTCAATTTAACTTCGGACCCTCTTTCTCCACGAATCAGTTTCGCAGCATCATCCATGGATAGCCCCTCAGTGTCGGTATCATCAATCATGATAATTTTGTCACCACTCAGAATACCGGCACGTTTAGCGGGAGAATTTTCCATAGGTGAAATCACTGTTAAGACTTTTTCTCTTTTCCCGATTTGAATACCAACACCGCCGTATTTTCCCCTAGTAAGCATTTCGATACCGCTTCGTTCTTCATTTTCTAAATAAACCGTATAAGGATCCAAATCCAGAAGCATATTATCGATGCTCATTTTTGTGAAAGCATCCAGGTCGATGTCATCTACATAATTCGTAATTAGATGACGATAAACATCATTCATTAAACTCTGATTTTTCCGGACTTGTTTGTAAATATCCTTTTTACCTGCACTGATGAACATCAAAGAGGCAATTAAAATAATTGGTATAGTTTTTATTCTATTCTTTTTCATCATGAATTATTTAGATTTTCAATTGTCGACCAGATGGCTTGATGAATTTCTTCCGGGGTTTTTCTCCCATCAATGACCACAAATCGGTCAGAGAACAACTGCGCCAATTTAAGATATTGTTGCCGGACTTGCTCCTGAAATTCTACACCTGCTTCTTCAATGCGATCAGGACTATTTTTGTTTCGGCGTTTATGTCCTTCTTCTGCAGAAATATCAATAAAAAATGTAATATCCGGATCTGTTTCATAGGTTGCAAAATCATTGAGTTTAATTAAGTAATCCAAATTCAGTCCTCGGCCGCCGCCTTGATATGCCAAGGTGGAATCTTTAAATCGATCTGCGATCACCCATGATCCTGAACCCAGTGTAGGAAGAATGACATCTTTAGTGAGTTGCGCCCGGCTGGCTGTCATAAGCAATGCTTCTGTTCTGTCAGCCATTTTATCTTCACGATTCTTTAACAAAACATCTCGAATTTCTTCGGAAATTTTTGTACCGCCCGGTTCACGAACAAGATACGAATCAATCTTTTGTTCAGCAATGCGGTCCATCAATAAATTCACTTGAGTAGATTTTCCACACCCATCGATTCCTTCGAAGGATATAAATAAAGGTTTATTTGAAATAGACATTTGGATCATCTTTTCCTACGAGAATAACACATTCTCCTTTGGGAGACTTGGCTGTAAAATACGACAATAATTCTGAAAGAGTTCCCCGTTTTATTTCCTCATGGATTTTTGTTAATTCACGGGCAACCACTGCTGGTCTGTCTCCCAATTCTTCCAAAAGATTTTTCAAGGTTCGTTGGAGCCGTTTCGGTGATTCATAATAAATCAAAGTGGCTTCACTGTCTTTCACTTTTGAGATTCTACCTTTCCGACCCTTCTTTGGTGGAAGGAATCCTTCAAACAGAAATTTATCCGTTGGTAAACCTGAAGATACTAACGCTGCAAGAGAAGCGGATGCGCCCGGGATGGCTTCTATGTAGATGTTATTTGCTAACGCTTCACGGACAAGTTTATAGGCAGGGTCAGAGATTCCCGGTGTTCCTGCATCGGTGATTACCGCCAAATCTCTTCCATTGTTCAAATGGACAATGATCTTGGGAATGCGCGTGAAACGATTATGCTCAAAATAACTGATGAGCGGTGTATTAATCCCATAATGATTTAACAGCTTTTTTGAATGACGTGTGTCCTCAGCAGCAATGAGGGGAACTTGTTTCAGAATTTCAACTGCTCTATAGGTGATATCCCCAAGATTTCCGATTGGGGTTGATACAATAAACAGTTTCCCTTCAGACTCGCCCACGATTACAGTCTGGCCAATGCACTCCGCATCATGGATAATCCAGTGTCTATTTCTTCTTTTGAAATATTGAGATGGGGTCTAAACCGAATTGATTGATGTCCGCAGCCTAATACCAAAGCGCCTTCTTCTTGAAGTAATTCAGTCATTCTATCTCTTTGTTCTCCGGATGGTAAATCGTATGCACAAAAGAGTCCTTTTCCACGAGCATTTGAAACGAGTCTAGGATGGTCTGCTTCCAATTCGTGTAATTTAGATAAAAGATAATTTCCATTTTCTGTAGCTTTCTGAACGAGGTTTTCTTGCTCGATCACTTCTAAATAAATAGTAAAACGAACCATATCCACCAAATTGCCACCCCAAGTGGAATTAATACGACTGGATTCTTTAAACACATGGTTTTCTACCTCATCCAACCGTCCACCGGCAAAAATGCCGCAGCATTGGGTTTTCTTACCAAAACTGATAATGTCGGGTCGTGCTTCATCAGAGAAATGTTGATGTGCCCACATTTTTCCTGTGATTCCTGCGCCGGATTGAACTTCATCATAAATGAGTAAAATATCATTTTCCAGAGTAATTTCTTTGAGTTGGACGAGATATTCATCTCTGAAATGATTATCGCCACCCTCACCTTGGATCGGCTCTAAAATGATACAAGCAATATCATCGGGATTATCTAAAATAGCTTGTTTGATCTCTGACAATGATTGTTCTTCTAACGCTTTCACCTTTGCTGAGTTTTCTTCATTCATTGGAAAGATCATGGACGGATTCGACACACGGGGCCAATCGAATTTTGGATAATATTGAACTTTCCGTGGATCGGGGGAATCAGTGAGGGACATGGTATATCCGGAGCGACCGTGGAAACATTGTGCAAAATGAATGACTTGTCCTCCCTTCTCACCTTTACCTTTGGACATATTGTGGCGCACTTTCCAATCAAAGGCAGTTTTCAGTGCATTTTCAACAGCTAATGTTCCACCGGACACATAAAACGAATAAGGTAAATAATCCGGTTGTGCCACACGTCCCATGGTATCAACAAAATCTGCCATGAGCGGCGAATAAATATCGGAATTTGTTGGTTTATTGATCGCTGCCTGCGTGAGCCGATCTTTGTTTTCTAAAACATAAGGATGGTTGTA
>CAXFCD010000127.1:0-3737 GCA_964001155.1 uncultured bacterium
AGAGAAAGGAAAGAAAACATGATTAACGATTATCACATGCTTTCAGGACTGCAAAAGGTGGCCATTCTCTTTTCCGTCGTGGGAGAAAGCCTGGCACTGTCTTTGGTAAAAGGTTTGTCTAAAACAGAAGTCCGGAAAATTCGTTCCACTTTAAGGGAAATGGGTGCTGTATCATTCTCAGTGAAAAAACGAGTTATGGAAGAATTCTATTTTGGGTTCTTAAGCGAACAGTTTCAGGATGAGAAAACGGAAGATGGCCCTATTCAACCTTTCGAATTTTTGACCGATTTACAGGACGAACAATTACTAGCGCTTCTTAATAAAGAAGACCCGCCGGTGGTGGCTATGGTCTTAGCCCAGCTTGAGCCTGAAAAAAGAATGCTGATTCTGGATAAGGTGGATCCCACGGATAAAGGTCAAATCCTGATCGAATTAGGATCGTTGGGAGATATTCCTTTAGAAGGGATCATTGAAGTTGCTGCCCGGTTGAAAGAGAAATCAACCTATCTGCCACGCACCACAGAATTCTCCCGCGGGGGCGGAAAAGAAATTGCACAAATTATTGGTGGCATGAATCCGGAAGAAGAAGAGCGGTATCTGCAGACTTTGAAAAATGAAGACCCGGCACTGTTCGATGAAGTGAAAAGATTCCACCTGACCTTCATAGACATTATTGAAAAATTCCCTGACGGTACGCTGCGGGATATTATGAATACGGTTGATTTGACAGATGTGGCCATGGCCATGAAAGGCGTAGACCAAGAAACGGTGGATCGCATCATTGGCAATCTGCCACAGAAAAAGCAGGCTATGTATGAACCGGAAGAAGGCCCTAGGCCGAAACGGGATGTGGATGCAGCCCGGAAGAAAGTGGTAGGCGTTGCCAAAGAAATGGAGAAAGAAGGTCAATTCAATGCTGAAGACCTTTTAGGTGGTGGTGAAATGGTGGAATAAACACCCTTAGTATTCAATCTAAAAAGCTCCGTCCTTCGCATTTCGACAAGCTCAATGACCAGGACGGGGCTTTTTCTTTTTATAACGACATTCAATAATTTCTATCATGAAAACGCGTGGCATTCAGCAAATTGTGGAAGGCATTCAAACCACTGATGGGGCCGGTGTAAACCTTACCAGAATTATTGGTTCACCCGAACTCAATATGCTGGATCCTTTTCTCCTTTTGGATGAATTCGGTACCGACAACCCCGATGATTATATTGGCGGCTTTCCATCTCATCCCCACCGCGGGTTTGAGACCATCACTTATATGTTGAACGGAAAATGGCAACACAAGGATTCCGCCGGGAATGAGGGATTTCTTGAAGATGGTTCTGTCCAATGGATGACTGCAGGCCGAGGCATCATTCACAGCGAAATGCCTATCCAGACCGATGGATTGGCTCGCGGATTCCAACTCTGGCTCAACCTTCCAAAATCAAAAAAAATGATTGAACCGACTTATCAAGATATAGATGTGAGTCAAATTCCGATTGTAGATGAAGAAGGCGGAACGGTGAAGGTGATGGCGGGAAATTACCATGGAACCATCGGTCCGGGGCAATCACACACACCTGTTTTGATTTTAGATATTCAATTAAAAGAGAATACCGAACTGGCCATTCCAATTAAAGATGACTGGAATGCTTTTGCCTTTATTTATGAAGGAAATGTTTTTCATGGACAAAATTTATCCAAAGGCCAATTGGCCGTTTTTGAAAAAGATGGGGATATTCATTTCAAAACCAATGAAAGTGGAGCAGGCATTTATTTAGCCGCCGGAGAACCCATCAACGAACCGGTGGCTCGGGGCGGTCCATTTGTCATGAATACAAAAGGTGAAGTGCTTCAGGCATTCTCTGATTTTCAAAATGGTAAATTTGAAAAGGAAATAAAGCAGGATTAAAGATGTCCAAACCTAAAATGGCTCAAAAAAGTCCTTATGTTGCAAAATGTGAAGCAGGAAAAACCTATGCCTGGTGGGGCTGTAAACAATCCGGGAATGAACCCTATTGTGACGGAACACATTCCAAAATATAAGCATTCATGAAATCTCATTATCTGGGACATGTTGTTTTTTATGTGAAAGAGCTGGAACGCTCACTGGCGTTTTATCGAGATTTGCTTGGCTTTGAACAAGCAGGGGAAATGAAGCACCCATTCAACGCAGTGGCGCTCACTTCCGGCCGAACCCATCACGAAATTCTCCTTATTGAAGTGGGCGACGCACCCAAACCGCCCAAAGGTCACCGAATCGGTTTTTATCATATTGGTATTAAGATTGGCGATTCTGTGGATGAACTTCGAGCTGCACGAGATGAACTCATGGAAGCTGGCGTTCCCATCTCCGGTATAAGTGACCATACTGTCAGCCAAAGTTTATACTTGGAAGATCCGGACGGAAACGAAGTGGAACTCTATGTGGACGATCCTGATGTGGATTGGGAAAAAGATCCATCCTTGGTCACTTCACCAATTAAACCATTGCGGATCTAAAAGTTGATATATAGATTATATTCGTTCCCTTAATCAAGAAAAGAGACAGCTATTAAAATCAATCATCATCTAAAGCTTACCACCGTATTTCTAACTTTGGCATTGTTGGTTTGGGGCTGCGCAAGCATGATCTCCATAAAGATGGAACCGGCATCGGATATCGCCGTGGAAGCCACCCCGGAACGGATCGCCCGTGGAGAATATCTTGCCAACAATGTGACCACGTGTATGGGTTGCCATTCGGGGATGGATAATTCCTATTATGGAGCCGGACTTCCGCCCAAAGAAACCTTTGGCGCTGGCGGATTTCACATTAATGAAAGTATGGGGCCCATGGGTAGTATGAATATATATACGCCAAACATTACACCAGCTGCTCTGGGTAGTTGGACAGACGGTGAATTGGTCCGCGCGATCACTGCCGGTGTGAATCCTCAAGATGATCCATTATTTCCCATTATGCCATATCCCAGTTACCAAAACATGGATAAAGAAGATGTATATTCCATTGTGGCTTATATCCGATCATTAGAATCCATCCCCACAAACCACCCCAAGAAGAAAGTAAAAGGTATTGTAAAAATGATTGAACGGACAATGCCGAAACCATGGGAGCCAGAACCAAAACCAGATGAATCTGACGTGTTGGCTTATGGAAAATATCTTACAAAGATTGGGGATTGCTATAGTTGTCATTCAACGTGGGGCTCACCGGGATCACCGAAAGAAGGCATGGAATTCGCAGGTGGAAATAAATTTGGGCTGCCTAATGGCGGTCATGTTTATTCCAGCAATATTACACCGGATGTGGAAACCGGCATCGGGAACCGCTCCAAAGAAAACTTTATCGGTTTATTCAAATCGTTCAAAGAACCTGTGAAATTGCAGGAAGGCTCAGAAGAGAATACGATTATGTTTTGGTCATTATACGCCGGGATGACGGATTTGGACCTTGGAGCCATCTATGATTATTTAATGTCCATGCCGCCGGTGTCGAATCGAGTGGAGAAATATCCCAGTAAATAAACCGTTAAAATGGTTTCATCTTTCTATAATTTTTTAACCCCCGGCTTAAGCCGATAACCTTCCTAGCAACCACTTTAGTGGCTTTCCTATAATAATTAGGTCAAGCTGGCCTGCGCCGCCGCCAGTCTCGCGATAGGTACACGAAACGGCGAGCAACTCACATAATCCAAGCCATTTTCTTTACAGAAATGAATGGAAGCAGGATCACCGCCGTGTTC
>CAXFCD010000128.1:0-15956 GCA_964001155.1 uncultured bacterium
TGGAGTATGAATGGATAGATATAGAAAATAATGCCACACAACTCAATTTTCCCCATAATGACCTCTTTGCCGATACGCCAATCGACCTGCCCTTCGATTTTGACTTTTTTGGTGAAACATACAATTTTGTCGAAGTGAATGCCAACGGTTGGGTTGGTTGGAATAGTGCCAATGAAAATGCTTGGCTCAATAGTGACATTCCCTCACCCAGTGCACCGCGACCAGCGATCTTCGGATTTTGGGATGATTTCAACCCGAACAATGATGACGGAAATGCAAATTCCGACGGTGATATTTTTTATCATGTGAACCAGGAACGTGTTGTGATTTGGTTCGATGACGTTGTCCGTTGGAATACGGATGACTGGGGACAATTTGATTTTCAAATCGTGCTTTTTGCAGATGGCTCATTTGCCACCAATTATCGAGATATGGAAGGTGTAATCAATTCAGGTACAGTTGGATTCCAAAACCAAGACGGCAGTATGGGGACACAAATTGCTGCCAATGAGGCTTTCGTCTCCGATGAATCCAGTTGGCAAGCAGCCACAGCTGAACAAGACGTTTCCTGGATGATTTTATCTTCTAGTACAGGTGACTTATCCGGGATGCTTTATGGAGGTGAATCCACTGAAATTTATGTTCAAGTTGTCACAAGTGACTTGGAGGAGGGCTTGTATACTGCCAACATTAATGTAACAGCATCGAATGTGGACCCGGCAACCATTGATGTGAACCTATATGTTTCCGGAGATAATACAACACCTACACTCCCAAATATTGATATTTCTTCTTCCGAAAATGGTATTGTGGATTTGCCCGAGAATGTAGATCCTCTATTCAGCAATGTTGCTTCCCGCTATACCCACATTGTGGCGCCCAATGGCGATTTGATTCAATTTTTGATTCAAAATAATTTCTCGGATGCACAAGTTTTGCACGCACGTCGCGCTTTAGAGTCTTATCTTACTGATATTATCGGAAGTGACTGGGGCAGTGATAAAGCAAATATTGCCAACGCCATCGCCGCTAGTAATGCAATTATGTTCCTCCTCAATGATGAGGATGAATATGAAAACCCTGATCTATGGGCTTTGATGGATGCCGGTGTGAATGGGCAGGATTTGTTAGCTACGGAGGTTTTCCCCGAAGGAGCACCCCAATACATGAACAGTTCTGAACGGGATGCAACCTATGAAGAAGTATTACATTTTGTCCATGGTTTTGGGATTCAACTGGCTTTACCTGCCTTGCAAATTGCCCTGGAATCCGCCATGGAAAATGCCATCGAGAATGACTTGTATAATCCTTTGAATGATTTGCCTGAAGAAGATTTTGATGAAGAATACCTTGCCATGGGCCTGGAATGTTATTTTGGCATTTGGGCGCATGACCCCAATGGAGATGGCTATTGCGGAGATCATGAATACGCTTTTATTACACGAGAAGCAATGGAAGCAGGCGATCCTGCACTTTTCAATATCATTTATGGATTTTTAGGAGAAACTTGGGAATATACCGCTGTCCTGCCCGATGGGTTTTCTTCCGACTTCTATTTGAATCTTCAAGACGGACTAGAGTATACCAATCGTTCTCAATATGTGAAAAACTTTATAACCTCCGGTGATCTATCCATCAATTTCTACGGGAATGATTTTCCCAATGAAATTGTTGGAAATGACGGGGATAATCACTTTACAGGCTTTGGTGGTGATGATATTCTCCGGGGCGGTGCCGGATATGACCGAGTCATTTTCCAGGGTGATTTTGTCTATTATGCCATCCTGCCGCCATTGGTTACCGGGGATTCATCTTTCCAGATTATTGACTTGATCTCAAACCGGGACGGAACCGACCACTTGTACGATTTTGAAGAAATTACATTCAATGGTGTTGTTTATTCGTTGTCCGATTTTCTGGATATGAATTCGATTGAGCAATTACCTAAAGAATTTGCTTTACATTCACCGTTCCCGAATCCGTTCAATCCCATCACATCCATTTCTTATGATGTTGCTGAAAGTGGGGAAGTCAATTTGGCAGTGCATGATTTGAACGGACGCTTGATTCGTACTCTCCATCAGGGTGAGTCGAATCGAGGGAAATACTCGGTAGTTTGGGATGCAAAAGATGAAAAAGGTACACCAGTTTCCACCGGGATTTACTTTATAAAATTGACCACATCTTCATTAATAAAAACACAAAAGGTTCTCTTCTTAAAATAATCCGTTGAAAGTGTGAGTAAAATCACACTTTTTTCCGTTTTCAAGTTGAGTTGGGAAAAGTCCGTGCTCCATCCGGAGAGGACTTCTTATATCCAACACATCAAAATAATTGAAAAAAGGAGACGGAAAGTCATGAACCTTAAACGGAAAACACAACCCGGTTTCACCATGATCGAAATCATGGTTGTGGTTGTAATTGTAGCCATCTTGGCTGTTATTGCATTACCTACCTATTTAGACTATGTAAAAAGTTCTTACGCGTCAGAAGCCCGGACTGTCATGTCCAATATCAACAATGCAGCTAAAATGTATTACCAAACTAAAGGCGAATGGCCTTCTGAAATTGAAGAGTTGGAGCGGGCAGGACAATTGGATGTAAGTCGTTCAACAAAATTAAAATGGTCATTTCGTATTGATTTAAATGACCAGGGTGGTCGCATCACAGCCACAAGTACAGAAGAAATGTCCGGTGGTGCCGGCCACGAAGTTGTGTATGATGCAGACAACGGAAAATTCAGCGGTTACGGATCACCTGACGAAGAATAAACTCATCCATGGATCTAAATAAACTTCTCGCATACTCCGTTGAAAGCGGTGCTTCTGATCTGCACTTAAGTGTAGGTTCAATTCCCATGGTTCGAATTAACGGTACCATGCAACCCCTGAATATGGACCCACTCAGGCAGGAAGATATGGAATCAATTCTGCCCCAAGTTCTGGATAATGGCCAATTAGAGAAATTTAAAGAAAGAAAGGAAATAGACTTTTCTGCCAGCCTTGCCGGGAAAGGTCGTTTTCGTGTGAATTTCTTCAACCAGATCAAAGGATTAGCCGGTGTATTCAGAACCATTCCTGAGGTGGTAAAAGATTTCGATGATCTTGGCATTCCACCGGTGTTGAAAAACCTGGCTTTGATTGATCGTGGCCTTGTGCTTTTGACCGGTCCAACAGGATCAGGAAAAAGTACAACATTGGCTGCTATGGTTGATCATATCAACACCCAACGGAAATGTCATATTATTACGATTGAAGATCCGGTGGAGTATTATCACCACACCAAGGAAAGTTTGATCAACCAACGCGAACTTGGCGCCAATACCCACAGTTTTGCCAATGCCATGCGGTCGGCCCTCAGGGAAGACCCTGATGTGATCCTCGTAGGTGAGATGCGGGATTTGGAAACTATATCCTTAGCCTTGACTGCAGCAGAAACTGGCCACTTGGTTTTGTCAACATTGCACACATCGAGCGCAGTGAAAACAATTGACCGGATTATTGATATTTTTCCTTCCGGTCAAAAAGGTCAGATTCGGTCCATGTTGTCAGAAAGTTTGGAAGCTGTCATTGCCCAAAAATTGTTAAAAACAAAAGATGGAAAAGGACGGATTCCCGCTTGTGAAGTGATGATTGCCAACACAGCCATCCGTAATTTGATTCGGGAAGATCGCATTTATCAAATTCCTTCAATCATCCAATCCGGTGGTGTGGATGGCATGCAATCCTTGGATCAGGATCTACAACGCTTGGTCACTCAAGGTCAAATTGAGAGAAAGATGGCCCAAGGCATTGCGGACAATCCAAAACTCTTTGCCCAAAACGTGTTATAAACCATGAATCTCAAGCAGACAAGTCAAGGTATTACATTTATCGAAGTTATGACCGCAACGGTTATGATTTCGATTACCTGTTTAGGTCTGCTTATGGGGATTGTCCATGGCCGCAGTGAACTCCATGCCCTGGAAGTGAAGGAACGTGCCACAGAAGAATTGTTGAATTACATGGAATACTGGAAAGGTCGTGTAGCAGATGGAAATTTGTCTGCCGGTGAACGGGCAGGCGACCCCGATGGCGATGAAATTTATTTGGTTGGGTCCGAAGGTGAACGCTATACAATTAAAGCGAGGATTTACTATGATCTAACACCCCTGGACCAAATAACTGAATATGGAATTACAAACTTCACTCGTTACGAATTGGAATGCTGGATACAATGGAGCGATTACTTTGCTACACCGCCCAGTCAATATTCAGGTCGAGTCGGAAAAGAACGACGCCTTTCAACTGTTATGACAGTGTTCGACACTTAATCATGAAATATTTTCTGAAAAAATCCTATTCTGGCATGACGCTGTTGGAATTATCTGCTACAATTATTGTTGTGAGTATTATTGCCTTGGGCATGAGTTCCGGTGCTCAGGCGGTGATGTTACACTATCAAACGGACACTGTACGGCAAGACCTTCGCCAGTACGGAAATACCATCATGCGGGAAATAACCCGTGAACTCAAATTAGCACAGAAAGTTGGAATTGATAGCCACAATGGATTTTCTCGCATTAAGCTCTATAATAATTATACAGATACAGAGCCTGATCTTTACATTTCTTGCAATAGAATTGATGGCATAAAGTTCAATAGTGAAGTTCCCTTGGACGGTGTTTTAAAATTCCCAAAGGAGGGCAGGTTCAGAAGTAGAGGTCATCGAGAAGTATTCGTGAAGGATTTTGTTGTGGATTATGAAACAGACAATCGTTCAAGCCTGGATATTTTTAAAAAATCATTTGTTCATATTACACTGACATTAACCATGGAATATGACGTCATGGACGAAACCAATGGCAACGAAGAGGATCACGAATACCACCGGTCCGTATTTTTAGGGACACCATTTATTCAAAAGAAGCTTACTAACTCCACAAGTAATGATGAAGAAGAAGATGCTTAATCGGTCCAATCTTGGGAGTATCGCGCCACTTGCAATGGTATTTACACTTGTGAGTATGACATTTACTGCGGCTTACTTAAAGAATTCCTTTAGCCAAGCTGCCATGGAAAATTATCGCTTTTCAGAATGGAAAGCCCTCTATGCAGCTGAAGCAGGTTTAAATGAGGTTGGCGTTGTGGTTTTGCCCTTCATCACACATGATACCTTGATTTTACGTGACGGTGTGGAATACGGCGAAGATGAATATGGAGAACCTATCGGAAAATATAAGGATATTGCTTGTTCCACAAAACTTGTGGAAGGAACAACAGACAATGAATATATTGCCCAGGCTACAGGTGTCGCTGAGTATACGACGCCTACAGGCAATGAAGTCACCATTGAAAGAGAAGTTTATACAACCATGATACCGGAAGGGTTTGAAGATTTCATGTATTTTACCAATGAAGAAGAACCCATTGGCCCGGGAAATACAGGCACCGTTACTTTCGGTGGCTCAGATAGCCTGGAAGGTTCTGTGCATACAAATGGAACCATGGTTATGAGCCAGTATGGATGTCCGGATTTCACAGGTGAAGTGAGTATAACCCATAAGGCCATAGAAGACGGCGGAGGTGTACAATATGGCCCGTGTCAAGATGTCTTTGAAGAAGAGGATGATGATGGTGAAACAATTTCGATCCTTGATACTGTAAAAACAATACATTGGCCGCCATCCAATTCGGCAGAAGTGACACGACAGCACGCCACCCGCGTTATTGAAGCAGATGATAAATTATTCCGTGGCAACAAAAAAGACACCCTAATCATGACGGAGATCAATTTCGTGCAAGGTGGTTATTATGTTGCGCAATGGTGGTATAATATTCCGCCTGTGGGAAATCCACCCACTGAGTACGATTACTTTTATGATAGTTTGGCTACAGGACTTCTTGACAGGGATGATGGCACCTTGCACTTAGGTGCGAATAATCAATTTGATTTTGTCGATAGTACTTATACAACTGTAAACAATCCGCCTGTATTATTGATCAGTAGCGTTGATGCAACCGGGGATGTTATTCCGCTGGAAGAAATCCAAGATTTGATAAATAATGGCGATTTAATTAGAGTCGAAAATGCGGATGGAACAAAATGGATTCAATTTATTGCAACAGGAACAGTCATACCATTTGACCCCATGCATGGGATTTTTTATGAACCGACATCCTTTTCCTCATCCGTCGGCATCCCATTTTTCGACAATGAACCGGTTACATTTATCAACACAAGCGCATCCACAGGCTTAAATGCAGATGTAGAATGGAATTCTTTTTATTATTACCATGACCACGTGGATGGGGATGGCTCCTATTGTGAACCAGGTCGGATTCAACATTTCGATTTTGAATACTGGTTTGCGGGTGGGCCTAGTTGCGATATCTTCAATTGTCCTGATTTGATTTATAACAGCGATTATGTTCATATGGACAGGACGTTTTTCCCCAAAGGCAATTCACCACATGTACTTTATGTCAAAGGCGGCCAGGTTTTGGTCAGAGGGACGGTAGATGGACAATATACCATTGTGACAGATGATTACACTGAATATCGCCGTCATGATGATATGAGTATCATTGACCGAGTCTGGGGCAATATTTGGCTCATTGATGATGTTGTTTACGAAGATTCATATAGCTCGGGTGAAACTATCCATCCGGATGATGGCGGCACAGATAATGTATTGGGGCTCATTGCTGGTGGAAATGTGATCATTGCCAATACACGCCCAAACGGAGCTCGGAACCGGCTTTATGGTGATGATATCAAAATCAACGCTGCAATTATGGCCATGTATGGTGGGTTTATTTCCCATTACTGGCAGAATACTTTACAAGATTACCATGATGCTGTAGAAGTGACTTGGAATGGAATTACCACAGTTATCGCCGATGGACGTGGTGGGCATCGAAACTATTATCGTGCAGAGACATCCACACCACCCAATTATGGTGGTGTCTATACAGGCAATAGTGATTACAGGGGCTACGTCAATCTTTGGGGCTCTATTGTGCAAGATAGAAGAGGATATATGTTGCGAAATCAATCTGGTCCTTACAACGTACCAGCACCCGGGGTAGGTTATGATAAAAATTATCATTACGACTGGAATTTAAGAATCAAGCGTCCGCCATTTTTCCCTAATCGCCAGAATGATGATGGGTCAATCACGCTCAATATGGCCTCTTACGGCGAACGAAGAAAACAAAATTAATCGTTTAGGAACTACATGTATTTAGGTTTAGACATTGGGAGACAATATGTAAAAATGGTCTCTGTTGAAAAAACAAAAGAAGGGTTCAAGGTCTTGGATGCGGGATCCCGGTTGGTGCCGGAACCCAATTCAGCCTATGACCCGGAAAAAATTGACCGTCCCCATTGGGTTATGGCGGTGAAGGAATTGTTGCGTCAACAAGGCCTGAACCCGAAAAAAGTAAAAAATATCATCACTGGGATTAACGGGTCGTCAGCCAGTATTAAACAAATTACAACTATGGAAATGGCCTCAGAAGAATTGGAATCAGCCATGACCTTTGAAGCACGGAAACATATTCCTATGGATGGAACTGATGCAGTGATTGATTACCAGATTCTAGGCTCCAATCAACGGGAAGTGGACAAAATTGATGTGGGCCTGGTTGCGTGCACCAAAGGTGTTTTAACCGGCCATATGGACCTGCTGAAAGAATGCGGTCTCAAACCCGGCGTGGTGGATGTGAATCCTATCGCCATGAGCAACGCGTTCACCTTCATCAAGAATATGCCTGATGACGGCTTGGTAGTTATCCTGGATATTGGTGCTGTTTCTTCTACGTTAGTCGTATACGGAAAAGGCCAACAGTTTTTCACACGGGATTTACCCATCGGCGGCCACCATTTTGTGAAAGAATTATCCGATAAAAAAGAAATCGGTTACACGGAAGCCCAGGATATATTGTACCGTGATGGCCTTTCTGCTGCGGTGGGTTCATCCGCTGATCCCATGGGCGGTGTAGGCATCGCAGAAAGAACCATTTATGATAATTTAGTGGAAGACCTTCGCCGGTCGCTGCGGTTTTATGCCAAGCAAACGGGACAAAGTTTCTTTTTAAAGATATTCTTGTCAGGCGGCGCTGCAGATACACCGGGACTTACAGATTTTGTATCGGGAAAACTCAATATCGATTGCGGTATTTTTGATCCATTCGCTGAAGTTGAAGGAGCTGAAAATATTTCTGTCACAAACCACAGCCAGTTTACTATAGCCTTGGGGTTAGGTATTCGCGGAGGGATGGATCATGAGTAAGCAATATATTGTCATTAATCTGAACAAGGCCGAAAGTGCTGAAACTAGGCTTGAGCGAATCAGGGAACAGGTTCGTTGGGGCACATTTTCCTTTCTCGTTGTCCTGCTCTTAGGTGTGAATGTTAGGGTGTGGATGATTGGTGCAGGATATAATGATATTATTGACCAGAAAAAAAATGAAATAATTCGTCTTAAAGACGAAATCAATAAATTGCAAACTGAAGGAAAAAATTTATCCAAAGAAGATATTCTATCCTTTGCTGATCTGGAACAGGATCGATTCCTTTGGGCTAAAAATCTGGAAGAAATGGGTAAAATGACACCGGATGATATGGCCATCACCGGCTTGCGGTTTAAGCGTGGGCGTCTGGTGATAAAAGGTATTGCCCTCACTTTCGAAGACAGGAAGGATTTTGAGATTATTGATGAGTACGTCCAGACCTTGAGACGAAATAAAGATTTTTCATACAATTTTAACAAAATCAAGTATGTGGGCCATAGTAAGGTAAATGTACGGGGACAGGAAATTGTCCGTTTTGAAATTGAAGCAAAAATTAAAAAAGCAAGACGGAAGTCTTTTTCATAAGGAACATTATGGCTGAAAAACGAAATACATTACTCTTTGGTGCCCTAATCCTGCTGAGTATTTCATTCTGGGTGAGCGCTTCCGCTTTGATTGGTGAAAAACCTTTTGAGATCAGGGTTTTGGAAGAAGAACAAACTGAATTGAATGAAAATTTAATCAGCGCTCAAATCCTGGCCAGTGAATTGGATCGAGTGTTTACCCTTTTCCAGGAAAACCTGGCTTTATCCCAGGCAGATTCTCTGGCAGATGATGCGAACCTTCCTTTCCTGGACAATTTGACTGATATGCTGGATGACTTAGATATCAAGTTGCTGGGTATTAAGCCAAAATCTCGAGTGGACAAAAAAACTTTTTTTAAAGCACCATACATTATCACTTTGGAGTGCACTTTCGATCAATTTGGAAAATTTTTATCTGAGATTGAACGGTCGCCCCGATTAATTACAATGGATGAATTTGAAGTGAAAAACGGCATTGAACGCATTAAACAAAATGTAGATGAAGACGCACTGTTGAATCAGGAATTTGTGGTCAGTTTATCGACCATTACACTGGTAAAATCAAAACCGAAGGTGACCACATGAGCCAGCGATCTTTAACCATTTGGAATTTGCTGGTGGGTATAACCATTGTATCCTTGTTGGCCACCAGTTTTAAACTATTCCCCATGAATAAAAAATATACCCGGATGAAGGAACGCTCTGCAGATTTAAAGTTCGGGACCGATAAGGAATTGGAAAATATTATTGGATACCTTGAAAACCGATTGGAATCTCGGAGTGAATTTCAATTTATAATTGAAAATACGCCTATGATGCTGACAAATGTATTAGGCCTGGCTGATGGTTCTGGCAGGCGTGCAAGACGGAACAGGAATGCAATTCGAGTGGCCATGGTTTACCAACGGGAAGATCATTTCCAAGCCCAAATTGATTACAGAGGTCAAGCGTTTACAGTTTCTGTTGGGGATACAATTCCCAATATTGGGTTGGTGGAAATGATTGATGGTACTCAAGTATTGATAAAAACCGACAGTGGACTAAAATCCTATCCCACTCCCGGAACGGAGATTACCAGTTTTAACGGGGAAGACGGCAACATAAAGGTTTCAAGCACAAGTAGGAAAAAAAGATTGAAATCAACTCAATCATCTATGTTCGCCAATGATAAAAAAAAATTAAAAACCATTAATATTCGATAAAAAATTTTGAAATGAAGGAAAATAAAAGAATGAAATTTATGAAACAGGCAATTCTATGGGTGATGATAAGCTTTTTAGCTGTGCCCTTATTTGCCCAGGATGTCCGCACTGAGGGCGATGCAGATACACGTCTCATCACTGTTCATGCAGAAGACGCATTTTTACCCAGTATCCTTTCAGTTTTATCAAAGGAAAGCGGTTATAATATTGTCACAGATCCAAATGTTAATCGCCAAGATAAGATTTCAATCCATTTGGACGAAGTGCCTATTGAACAGGCGATCAACCTCGTCGTTCGTGCCGTAGGATTGAGTTATGAAGTGGTTGGGAATTCCTTTTTAGTGGCAGACCCTAAAAAATTGAAAGAAGAGGTGGGTGTTACCTCATATGTCATTGATTTGAAATATGCGTCTGCTGAAGATGTAAAAACATTGTTACAGGATATTTCTGACCAAGTCCAGGTAGATATTCCCGGAAATAAACTGCTCATTAATGCTTCACCGAAGAAAATTGCTGAAATAATTCAAGTGGTTGAAAAAATTGATGTTCCTGCTATTCAAATCATGCTGGAAACACGGTTGATTGAAATTGCCGTGGATGCAGAAGAACAGTTAGGCATTGATTGGTCAAAGTTAGCCAAGTACACTACCATCTTGGCAGAGAATGGGGAAGAAGTGACGGAAGGCGCTGGATCTGTTTTACCTCCCGGAAATCAATTGGGAATTCTTCCACCCACCATGGATTATAATCGCCTCAGCGCTAAGGATGAAAAAACAACTTTTTATCCCCGGTATTTCAGTCGCCAATTAACTGCCTTTGACCTGACCGTGGATATGCTGCAAAAAGACAATAAAGCTGAAGTGTTGGCTGATTCCAGGTTAACCACCATCAATGGACGGGAAGCCAGTATCAAATTGGTGGATATTGTGCCATATATTTTGAGTTCAGGCGGAGTAGGTGGTCAGGTGCAAGTTCAGCGTGAAGAAGTGGGTATCAAACTCGATATTTTACCTACTGTAAATACAGATGGGTATATAACGGTGAAAGTTGCACCGGAAGTGTCTACCATCTTCGAATTCATTGGACCGGAAAAAAATATTCCCCGTGTGAAAAGTAGAACATCATCAACAACCATTCGTGTCCGCGATGGGGAATCTATTGTGATTGGTGGTTTATTAAGTAATGATCGGAAGAAAACATCTTATCAGGTACCGGTTCTACATAAAATTCCCTGGCTGGGGAAAAAATTGTTTACATCCAATGGTTTGGTTGAACGGAAAACAGATTTAATTATCCAAATTACCCCAACCATTGTGAAGGATGCATACACAGGCATTGTTAAATCTAAGGACATGACCGACTATGAAAATTATGTAATTCACGGTGAATCCGAAGAGAAAACTGAAAAATTGGAGGAACCTGACCATGAAGAATCAGATTCCGAATCAGGAGAATAAAATAATGTATTCTAAAAACTATTTAGTATCAATCCTTTTGATAGGATTTTCATTGATGAGCTGGTCCTGTGACGACCGTGTTCCTGAAGAAACTACATCATCGTCCAATGCAAATCTAACCATTTTAGCCACACAAGCTGTTTCTGACATTGATCCCATCAACGTAGGTGAAGTGGTCTCCGGATCATCCAAACTTCGTCTTGAAGCGGAGCTTAGGGATGAAAACAATGTCATTATTAAAGATGGTGTAATTACCTTTTCATGTGACCAAGCAGGATCCTTTGATGTTTCATCACCTACGACAGATTCTGAAGGAAAGGTGTATGTGATTTTTGATCCAAATGATGGTGTTGAAGCTGTGGATAAATCATCAACTGTCTCCACCTTTGAGGGGGCTACGATTACAGCAACTTATAATGAAAAAGTCACTGCTGAAGTAGAATTCAATATCTATGATACCAAAGATGATGTATGGCCTTATAACATGAATATGTCTTCCAATGTAAGTAGTATTCTCTTAGACAATGGTGCAACGACTGCTCAGGTTGAGGTCCAAGTATTCAATAAAATTTATTCAGCGGTTGAAGATGTTATTTTATCTTTCAGTTCAAGTAAAGGATTTTTAGAATCAGAAGGGACCACCGACAGTTCCGGTACCGTCAATATGATTTTTCGGGATACGGGAACCCAGAATGATATCGGTTTAGCTTATATTTATTGTACATTTACCCATCCTGGTTTTAATGCGACCATTTCAGATACAATTTCAGTTACAATTGGATCAGACAGGAATCTTGTTTTAGATACAACACCCATTTCGTATTTAAATGGGACAACACCCATCGTTGTGGGGGAAGATATTATAGGAGATGTGGCAATCACTCGAATTGTGGCCAGTGTTCTGGATACTTCCGGGAATGGGATTGCCGGTCAACTGGTTAACTTAAAAGCCACGGTTTTGGGTGCCAATGTAGGCTCTCTGGCAATCACCTCCAATGAAACAGATGGTGAAGGAAAAGTTTATGCTTATTTTGATGATGGTGGAAATTCTTATTTAGACATTGCCGGTACTACAGAATTTGATGGTGTGGTTATTACAGCTTATTTAGGTGATTCCACCAGTTCTACAACTACATCAAACCAAGTGAATGTTTATCCGGAAGATGCCTGGCCCTATAATTTATACCTTAATTCTGATGTAGATCAGATTCTATTAGATAACGGAGCGACAACAGCCGAAATTGAAGCTAGGGTAGAGAACCAATACGGCGCACCGATTCAAAATGTTACTTTATATTTTGAATCTGACAAAGGAACTTTAGAACCCACCGGCGTCACCGATAGTGCAGGTGTTGTGACCCTAACATTCAGCGACAATGGGACCCAGGACGATTTGGGATTGGTAAATATTGAAGCAAACTTCGAACATCCCGGATTCGCATCATCCATTACAGATTCCGTTCAAATTACGATAGGAACAAACAATGGAATGACCCTCGAAATAATCCCCGTTTCTTATGATGAAACCGGTTCAACAGTCATTGTGGGTGAAGATATTGCAGGAAATGCTGCTGTCATGCTACTGGTAGCAACCGTGGTGGATACCTTACAAAATCCCGTGGCAGGAACGCCGGTTGAATTTGTAACTACATCTGGTAATGATGAGGTAGGCTCAATTTCCTATGATAATAACATTTCGAATACAGAAGGTCAGGTCATTGCTTATTTTGATGATGGTGGGACTGTTTACACAGATAATCCAGGCACACCAAACTTTGAAGGTGTCACCGTTGTCGCTTCTTTTGGAGAGAATACCACAGATCCTGAATCATTCAATGTTTATAGTGAAGATAATGTATGGCCATACAACCTTATTATCAATACAGATACTGATGTAATTCATGTTGGTGGTGAAACCGTTGCTAATATTACAACACGACTCTTAAATGCCTTAGGAAATCCTGTAAAAGATGCCCAAATCAATTATACATCAACACTGGGTTTTATCACAGCCACAGGTTATACAGATTCTACAGGGATTGATACAGTGGCATTTACTGATTTAGGCGATCCTGATGACGTGGGTGTTTCTGATATTGTTGCCACATTCTCACATCCCGGGTTTAGTTCTGTGTCCATTCAAGATTCCCTTCAAATTTTTATAGAGGATACTACATTCCAGCAATGTGCTTATATCGAAATTCCATCTTCTAATCCCGGTAGAATTGTGGTCAGGGATGGCGGTGGTGTTGAATCAACATTGATTAAAGCGGAAGTGTATGATGATAACGGTAATTTGATCAATACACCTACGCCTGTCGTATTCATACTTAATCCATTGGTGGGTGATGCCTATTTAAATGAAGTGGACTCAACTACAGCAACCGCATATACTGTGAATGGTGTTGCTTCTGTTTCTGTGAATAGTGGCACAGACCCAGGCCCAGTCAGGGTTGAGGTTACCTGTGATTGTGATCAGGATGGAACGATAGATTTAACTAGCGTTGCTGTACCGGTCATTATTGCTTCCGGTGCTCCGTATTACATTGAGGCTGAATATGATCCTCAGGCAACAGAAACAATTGGCGGTGGGTTTTATCAAACAGAATGTGCGGCAACCGTATCAGATATTCATCATAACCCTGTTGAAGATTCAACCTATGTTTATTGGACAATAGATCCCATCGCGCCTGATACACTCATTGATGCTTTTGTCGAGGGAGTGAGTTTCACCAATAATGAAGGTGTCATTAGCGGTATTGCAACTTCCGGTGTTGCCAGGTCTGTTATTGTTTATTCTACCGATGCTATTGGTGATATTGGCCGTGTGAAAGCAATCACCTTTGGTGCGAATGGGGATTCAGTTTATACGCACATTAATGAAGATGAAGGCGATGCAACCTTATTCTTTTTGCCGGGGCAAGTAATTCTCATGGCAGATGCAACTTATTGGGACTTTACCTTTAGCGCTGATCCTGCAACTATCATGCTGACAGCCATTGTAAATGATTTTTATGGAAACGCTGTTGTGGGTGCACCGGTTGCGTTTAATGGGACCGGTGTTAGCCAATGGGCAGAGGTTGGCTATGAGGCCTATGAAGATTTCGGGACGGACCAAGAAGATGGAACTAACGACCTAGGAGAAGGCGATGGGTGTTTCACTTGGCGGGATTATGGTGCAGACGATGATCCAACAACAACCGATTGGGGTAATTTTAATGATGAACACGATGCCATTGACACCACCGGTGATGGGAATTGGGATGTTGCAGAAGTGTCAGAGGCTTTTGACGATTTTGGTGTAGATGGTATAGATGGAACTGCCGACGAAGGGGAAGGTGATGGCGAGTGGAATGGGTATTCCATGATTGGCTGTGACCCGATTGTACATACCGATGAGGACGGCTATGCCAGAATTATGGTCGTGTATAATAAGGAAATATGCATTCTTGCTAATCAAGATGACGAAACGACGCCTCCTACCTGTACTTGGGATGATTTTACATCATCGCTTACAGCAACTTTAATGATACCCCAAATTACTGCCAGCGATCCTCTCGAGGTATTATTGGTTAGATCACCAGATACATGTGACTAAAACGGAAAATCAAAGAATAAAAAAATGAGTACAGACTTTAATCCACAATTTTCAAGAATTGGTGAAATTTTAATCCACCAGAATAAAATTTCAGACAGCCAATTGAATGAAGCTTTAGCTCAACAAAAGAATACCCGGGAAAAATTGGGCCAAACCCTCGTAGATATGAATATTATTGAAGAGGAAGATCTGACAGAAGTTTATGCCCTTCAGATGGGCTACAAACAGGCAGATAATTTTATTTTATTAGAGGCTGATTCAACCATTGCAGCCATGATACCGGAAGATTTTGCCCGGACAAACCGAGTTTTAGCGGTTAACCGAAATGAATCTACAATTGTTGTGGCCATGGAAGATCCTGAAGACTTGGTGGCTATCGATGCGATAAAGCGGCTCACAAATCTGAATCCGGAAATTATAGTTTCCGGCAAAACCCTCATGGAGAAAGCACTGGATAAGGTCTATGGTGAAATCCAGAAAACTGCTGAGGTCAGTGAAACAATTGAGAGTATAACAGTTATTTCCGGTGATGAAGGCTCTCAGGAAGAAGTTGATCTTTCACCGGATAAAGCGTCTGATGAAGATGCACCCATTGTTAAACTGGTAAATTTGATTCTACAGGAATCCATTAAAGAGCGGGCGACGGATATTCATATTGAACCCATGGAAAAACAGGTGTACATCCGTATCAGAATCGACGGTGTCCTCCAAACCATTATGACGCCACCGGTCAAGTCCTTGAGCGGTTTGGTCACCCGGATCAAGATTTTATCTAAATTGAATATTGCTGAAAAACGGCTACCTCAGGATGGCCGTTTTTCTATTAAAGCACCCGGGAA
>CAXFCD010000129.1:0-7036 GCA_964001155.1 uncultured bacterium
GAAAGGTTTGTCACAAAGGTTCCCATTGTTAATACTGTTTATTCCACGCTGAAACAAATCACTGAAACGTTTACAAAAGGTACAACTGAAGCATTCGAAGGCGCAGTTTATATTCAATATCCCAGAGAAGGACTTTGGACCATGGCATTTATCAGTGGTGAATCCAAATCAAAAGATGGGATTCCATATTATCATTTATTTGTCCCCACCACCCCAAATCCTACCTCTGGTTTTTTTCTAATGATCCCCCAAGCGGATGCGCGTGCAACTGGGATGAGTGTAGAAGAAGGGTTAAAAACAATTATTTCAGGCGGATTGCTGGCTCCAGAAGAAAACCCGTTACCTTAACAAATGCAAATCAAATACATTGATGGACCAAGGCTTCATCGGGCGATTCAAGCTGGCGTAAATCACGTCATTACCCGGAAAGACTACCTCAATAAAATTAATGTGTTTCCAGTTCCAGATGGAGATACGGGAACCAATATGGCCTTTACTCTGGCCACTATTTCCGAAGAAACAAAATCAAATAATAATAAGCGTGTCTCAAAAGTTGCAGATGCTGTAGCAGATGCATCCTTAAACGGTGCACGTGGAAATTCCGGGTCCATCCTTGCCCAATTTTTCGTTGGATTTGCTGATGGAGTTGGGAGATTTAAAAAGCTGACACCAAAACGATTTTCGGATGCAATTAAAACTGCGAAACATTATTCCTATGATGCATTGTCCGAGCCGAAAGAAGGCACGATCTTATCCGTGATCTCCGATTGGGCAGATTCTGTCAAAAACATTCATGAAAAGCATGATGATTTTGTCAAGATTCTGGATTTTGCGTTTGAACAGGCAAAGGAATCTTTAAGAAAAACACCTGAAAAATTGGCGGTCTTAAAAAAGTCCGGTGTGGTGGATGCAGGCGCGCAAGGGTTTGTGGATTTCCTGGAAGGGATTAAACATTTTATTGAAAAGGGTGTAGTTGATCATGTTGACACGTCCACCATCGCTGAGCCTGTAGAAAATTTTGAAGTGGACATGACTGATGATTATCGATTCTGCACTGAATGTTTGGTAGCAGGAGATGAAATTGATAGAATAAAGCTCAAAGAGCAACTCATGAATCTTGGAAGCAGTATCGTTCTTGCCGGGTCAAAGAAAAAAGCAAAAATCCATATTCATACCAACGACCCTCAAGCGATTTTCACTTTATGCCATGAATATGGTTTAGTCACCGGTGAGAAAGCTGATGATATGCTGAAACAACAAAAAGATGCACATGGGAGTCATGAAGATATCGCTGTTGTGGTGGATTCCGGGTGTGATCTTCCTGAAGATATTTTGGAAGAATATAATATTCATATGGTTCCTGTTCGTCTCAATTTTGGAGATGAACACCATGTGGATAAGGTTACTATCACCTCAGAAGAATTTTGGCATCAACTAAAAACGAATCCAATTCATCCTCAAACATCCCAACCCACGCAAGGTGATTTTCGTAGGCAATACCAGTTCTTAACCGGTCATTATAAAAATGCGATTTCCATCCATATCCCTGCTACGGTGAGCGGCACCATGCAATCCGCTACTCTGGCATCTGAAGATGCTGAAGATTTACCCATTGACTTGGTGGACTCCCAAAATGGGTCTGTTGGTATTGGATTAATTGCCCTTAGAGCCGCTGAAGCAGTACATAAGAAATTGCCGAAAGATGAAATTCTCAAAATCGTAAATCAAGCTGTTGAAAACACAACTGTTTATATTGGTTTAGAAACCCTGGATTTCGTGGTAAAAGGCGGCCGCGTTTCTGCTAGTAAAAAGAAAGTTGCAAATTTGTTAAGAATCAATCCGATTTTGTCCTTTGCCAAGAATGGAATAAATCCCATTGGCAAAACATTTGGCACAAAAAATAAAGCAGAAAAATTGGTGAAATTTGTGTCATCCAAAATTCCGGATGGTCCTTTTCGTGTCGGGCTCGCCCATGGCAATGCACCTGAAATTGCAGAAAAAGCGAAAGTACATTTTGATTCTCTTGGAGCTGAAAAAGTGATTACAACAGAAATCGGGCCAGCGCTTGGCGTCCATGCCGGGCCAAAGTCATTGGTGATTGCAATTCAATCTTTAAAGGATGATTTGGATGGATAACCCAACCATCATTTTAATTCTTCTCCTGTTAGCCAGTTATGTGACTGGTTCTTTTCCCACAAGTATTATTGTAGGACGGTTGGTTCGTGGGATTGATATACGTGAACATGGGAGCGGCAATGCCGGCGGAACGAACGTTTTTCGGGTATTGGGATGGAAGCCGGCTTTGGTTGTTATCATTTTTGATATTTATAAAGGCTGGTTGCCGGCGTCCTATTTTGCAAAAACTGTCTTTGAGCAAACTTCTGTCCCTGATCTCGGACTCTTACAAATTTTATGTGGATTTTGTGCTGTGTTAGGACATACATACACAATCTTTGCAGGATTTAAAGGTGGTAAAGGCGTGGGTACTTTAGGAGGCATGCTGTTGGCAATGTTCCCGGTTGCGGTTCCGCTTTGTATTTTGGCTTTTGCGGTTACATTAATTTTAACCGGTTATGTATCTGTGGGATCTATGGTTGCCAGCGCATCTCTTCCTGTTTTTTTGCTCATTCTCCCCATTTTTGGGATTGAGCCCGCAGAATTATCACTCTTAGTGTTTAGTTTATTGGTACCTTTCTTTATCATCTACACCCATCGCTCAAATATCTCCAGGTTAAGAAATGGAGAGGAAAACCGTTTTGAAAAAGCGATGATCTTTAAAAAGAAAATTTAAAATTTCTGCTGAACGCCCCAGTGAAAAGCGCCGGAATTCCATTCTCCATTACGGTAGCCCCAACCATAATCCAACCTTAACACATCAATCATAGGCATTGGGATTCGAATCCCGAAACCTGCCCCGGACATGGGTGCCATATCCATTAACTTCTTCCAATCATAAGTAGTTTTTCCAATATCATAAAATGCTACGAACCCTAAACCAAATTCTGTCCCATATTTTGTTGCATATTTGGGAATGATATCTTTTCTCAATTCAATTGAAGCGTGAACAGATTCATGACCAAAACGGAAGGATTCTTCTCCCGATGTATATAAATCCCGGTTGGGTAATTGCCATCCTCGAACAGTATATGAATCCCCAAAATAATTCAGCCAAACTTGATCTTTATCGCCCCATTTTCTTTTTGCAGCGGCATTGATCGCCAAAACCAATTTCTTATTTGTGGAATTCAATTTGAAAAATGCAGAATAGGATTGACGCCAAACTGTAAGGGAATAATCTTTTGGATCGATTCCCTCCATATGGTAAATAAATTGGGAGATCAAAACACCTTTAGAAGGATTCCAAAAAATATCTCGTGTATCATATTTGATAGATAAATCTGGTGCTAGGTAAAGATAAGATTCTGAAAGTGCCTCATTTGAGAATGATTTCTGTTCAAATTCAAAACCGATAGATGTTTTAATGTGTTCACCAAACCACTTGCCCAAGCCAATCCGAAAGGAATGTACATCCACTTCTCGATTTAAAAAATTATGATTAAAGAGAGCACGTCCCATATTTAATGATAATGAGATATGGTTTCCAAACATCCAGGGGTCTACAAAATATACTCCATATGTGTCCTTCCCACCGATGCTTCCCCCAAGTTGCAATATTTGATTTCGTCCACGGAAATTTTGGATTATCCACCCACCCATTAGAGACCATCCTGTGTCTTCTTCGTAGGAGGGGAATGCGCCTGGTGGTGTCCGCTGGATAGATTCTAAAATTCTAAATGATAATATTGCGGTACCATCCTCCAAAGGGATTGCAGACCAGGTTACATCACTGAAAATGCCCAAATTCTCCAATCGATTTCGATCGGCCTCAGCAATCGAGCTATCCAAGGTTACATGGATTGGATGTTGGATCTCCCGCTCAATAATATAATCTAATGTTTTTTCATTGCCTTTGAATTCAATAGCTGTAATCTTTGGATTATAGGCTGAACCCATTAAAATGGAGCCACTGATTAGGGGTAATAAAAAAAGGCCTGTAAAAGGCCTTTTTTTAATGTTGAGATTATCCACGGATTAGATATCGATCCCTTGAACCATCAGGCGTTTTTTGTATTCAATCCCCTGTTTAGAGTAAGTGTCATCAATAGCTTTTTCCAGTTTTTGATCCACCTTTAAACTCGTCATTTCTACTTTTATATTTCTTTCATCAAGTTCCCGGACTTTATACGTAGAATTCACATCTTCATAAATGTGCCAAACACCGTCGAATTCCTTAGGCGTCCCATATTCCATCAGCACCTTGTGTTTGATAATATCGCTGGAAACCAACTGTGGAAAGCCTGTGTCTTTCAGTTTTACCTTTTTCGTGATGCCTTCCAAAATGAAGTGGGAATCATTGTTATTGGTGGTACTGTAGATGAAATCCACATTCACAAATTCCAGCCGGATTTGCTCATGAGTCAGCCGGGAGGTGTATTGAAATTCTACCGACGCACGTTTGATGGGTAAAACAAACCCCTCCTTCGTCGTACGGTTATCATCATGATAAACCACTTCCACTGTGGTATCTGGAATGATGGACAACACCGCCGGGAGATTGGATTCCCAGGGCGCCAGCATTTCATCGCGGAAAACCCATCCGTCGGGAATACGTTTCACCGGAATGACCGATTCGATATTTTTCCGTGTGGTGACGACAGGTGGAGTATGATCAACGACCAACTCTTCTTGTTCGTCTCTATTTTCTGTTTTGGCAGCAGTTTTTTTACCACCAAATAATTGCAATCCTTCCCCTTGAACAGGAACTAGGATCGTCATTGCAAGAATGAAGATAATGACCTTTTTCATAATTTTTCTCTTTATGGGAGTAATGTTACCTCGGATTATTGGTACAAACAACCATTGTAATTTACTGAACTTAATACAATGTTGAACAAAAAAAAAGGCTCTCTATATAATTTAGAGAGCCTTTTTTATTTTATGGTTTAGAAGATTTATTTGCGTCCTCTGGCCATAGGTGAACGGGCAACATTCCCGTTTTTATCGATGAAATAAAGGAAACCTGCAGCGCGGGTGACACCTGCATCTGCAACTTTTTCCGCATTTCCACCGCCTTTTCCAGCGCGAGCCATTTGTGAACGCCATACATTCCCGTCTTTACCGAGATAGTACAGGAAACCTTTTTCTTTTGATACGCCAGTATTGGCAACTACTTCAGCCATTTTTGACCTCCATTATTAGTTTTGGTTTGTTTTTGGTAGTGGATAGAGAGAAATCTCTAACCCTCTCGACGAGGAACGTACAACTTCTCTTCGGTAGAAGTCAAGAATTTTCTCGTCGGGCTCTCGACGACAAAAAATTGGTACTTTTCACCCCTTTTTTACAATGATGGTTTCCCGTATCTTGGTAACTTCATCTCCTTCATTTTCATGAAGTGTTACAAAATTTATGCCCCGGTAGCTCCACGCCTACACTCCGCTTCGGCGGACAGGCAGCTTCCAGCTTCGCTTCCGGGATTGTCTTTGAAAATTGAATTGCCCCGGTAGCTCAGCTGGATAGAGCAACAGCCTTCTAAGCTGTGGGTCACAGGTTCGAATCCTGTCCGGGGTACAATCTCAAACCCTCGTCCTGAAAGACCTTTTCTCGACGGGGGTTTTTTATTTTAATACTTGGATTTAATGCTGTATTGATTAGGACAAACACGGACAAATTAGGCCAATTATTACCGGAAACCGGATACCCTTTTACCGGAAACTTTTAATTATGGATAAAAAGTAATGGTAATTAATTTATTCAAAACCTGTGATGCATTGTTTCATAATAATCTCCTTATTAAATCTAACCATCATTCCAACATTCAGTCTCAATTATTTGCCCTGAGTTGAGTTTATTCAGTATACGGCAATCACATTCATTACCATCTTCGTTCCAACATCGCCTATGATTATCCCATACGCTATCTAATTCATAATTTATTTCAAATTTTTTCTGACCATTCTCATGCCAATGTGTTTCTATATCAGTCAAATCACTATTGTCATTCAAAGTCCCCTCTTTCCATTTATTTCCACTTTCATACCAGAGGGTCCATTTTCCTACTTCACGGTCAAATTCGTAATTTGAAACATAATTATAATTACCATTCTCATACCAAATAGTCCATTGCCCGAATTTTTTAGACTTAAATTCGATGGTGGACCTTTCAGCAGCCTTGTAATGTCCTTCTTTGTGTTTATTACCATTCTCATGCCAATATGTCCATTGCCCATCTTTGAAAGGATGAACATTGCTATAATCATTTATGTAATGACCCTCTTCCTTTTTATTACCATTCTCATACCAATATGTCCATTGCCCATCTTTTACAGGTGAATCTGCGCTGTAATAACCCTCTTCCTTTTTATTTCCATTCTCATACCATTCAGTCCATAATCCATCTTGTTTCCCATCCTTGTAAGTTCCTTCCCATTCCTTCTGACCATTCTCATACCAATATGTCCATGGACCATCCATATTGTTGCCCTTCATAACACCTTCACTTCTTATCTGTCCGTTTGGATAGTAATCAGTTGTTTTACCACACCCAACAATCAATAATATTGGTAATACGATTAGTAATAATCTTTTCATAATGAACTCCTTTAGCTATACCCAAATCTACCCATCATCCCACAAACAAAAAACCCCACGAATGTGGGGCTAGATTAATTGTCTTTTCCTTCTAAACAATTTGGACAAAATTTTGGATTTTTCCAGATGGGTATCGAAGTATCACAAAATTTACAAACTATAATATTTGACCTTTTATTTATATGCCAATGATTATTACCCTGATGATTTCTTTTTGCTCTTTTGTGTGCTATTTCTCGAGATATTTCCTTGAGGTTTAATGCTTTTTTCATAGTTAGCCCAAATCTACCCATCATCCCACAAATAAAAAACCCCACGAATGTGGGGCTCTATAACCCATTATCAATCAAATAGATTGAATAAAAGCGCAAGACCTAAAATCCCTATA
>CAXFCD010000130.1:0-2471 GCA_964001155.1 uncultured bacterium
CACTATAGGTTTTTCACAATTGATTTTTTAATTTAAACATTACAAAGAACTTTATTTTGCAATGTCACATTTTATTGATTTATATTAAAATCTTGATTTTAAATTGTATTTCATTATGGACTCTTAAGAGATAATTTATTTATATCAGTTTTTGCCTTCCGATAGGGAGCCTGCGAATTCGTTTTCCAGTGGCTGCATAAATGGCATTGGTGATGGCTGGGAGGATTGGCATCAAAGAACCATCAATACCTCTAACATCTTCACCACTTTCTATGATGGTTACATTGATATCCGGACAATCTTTCATTCTCGCAATTCTATAATCATCATAGTTTGATTGCGAAACACGACCATCTTGGAAAGTAATTTCTTCCTTAAGTGCTACCGATATTCCCATAACAACGGACCCTTCAACTTGTGAGAGAACTATATCGGGATTAATGATCTTTCCGAAATCTACAACGATATCAACTTTTTCAATTTTAAGTTTATTTCTCTTCCCGATTGCGACCTGCACGACCGATGCAACGATACCCTTGCCTATCATTTGGGTAAGAGCAATTCCCTTCCCTTTTCCCTTTGGTAATTTTTCCTTCCAATTTGAAAGCGTTTTTAATTTATCTAAAACGTGAATTATTCGTGGATGATTAGAAATTAATTGTTTTCTATATTCTAAAGGGTCTGATTTTGATAAAACTGCACACTCGTCTATCGCGCTTTCAAGAAAGAAATTGTTACTTAAAAAAACGCTTCTAAAAAAACCATTTGGAATCCCAAGATCAAGATTTCTATATTTTACGTCTACATTTTCAATATCATAATAATGCTTTACCGGAAATTGGGTCGGAAATTTTTGATTGATAAAGTGACTATGTGCTGTTTGATAATGACTGTATGGATCAAAATCAAGCATTGATAGTATTTGAAAACGACTCGTCCAGTGTGAGGGTTTGACGAATTGATTCATGAGTTGTTTGGGTTTTCCGTCTTTTCCCAAAGCTATTTGAAAACGACTCTTACTTCCCGAATGATAATAGCCGTGTTGAATATCTTCTTCTCGACTCCACAAAATCTGTACAGGTTTTTTGATTGCTTTGGCGACAATTAAAGCTTGCTCCACAAAATCAGTCTCCAACCTTCTTCCGAAACCACCTCCAATGGGCATCGTATGAATGATGATGTTATTTTCACTCAAACCAGTGATTTCCCTGGCTTTGTCAATGGTCCACGTTTGAGCCTGAGTCGGTGCCCATATTTCACATTTATGACTTGTTACATGAGCCGTACAATTCATCGGTTCTATTGCAGCATGACTGAGATAGGGGGTTTCATATTCAAGTTCCAATACATTTTCTCCTCCTAATTCATCTTTCCCCAAATCATCCAAGGCTTCATCAAATTTAATTCCAATGAGTTGACTGCTGACCCCTTCAGAATTTCCTCCATGATGTTTAATTTTTAAGCGATCTACCCCCTTTTTCGCATGCCATGTTGAATCTGCAACAACAGCTATCCCATTGGGTATTTCTATTAGATCTTCAATACCCTTTAGGGACATGATTTCTTCTTGATTGAGAACTTCCAATGATCCGCCGAATACAGGTGACTGTTTGATCATAGAAAATCTCATGCCCGGTAGTCTGATATCGGTAGCGTATTTGATTTTCCCATTAATTTTTGAAGAAGTATCTAAGCGTTGAATCTTTTTCCCGATTATTCGGTATTCATTGGAGGATTTGGGTTTTGGAGATCGAGGAAATTCAAGTTTTGAGGCAAACCCAATTAAATCTCCATACTTGATGGTATTCCCTGTTATGACATGTTTGATGGTGCCGTTTTCTGCAATACATTCATCTTGATTTACCTTCATCACTTTTGCTCCGGATTGGAGAAGTAATTCTCTACATCCTGCACCTATATTGGCTAAAAGTTGCTTCCAGAAACGGATTCCATTAGATGCCCCAGTGAATTGCATGTTAAAATTGCTCTTATATATTTCATGATGAGATCCTGTGATTACCCTGATGTCCTGCAGGTCACATTCTAATTCTTCAGCAATAATCATTGCATGGGCAGTATGAGTTCCTTGGCCCATCTCTGAAGCAGGGCTAATGATGGTTATTTTGTTGTCCTTTGAAATACGGACAAATAATCCTAAATTTTCAGATTTTTCGCCTGTACTACTGATTTTAGGGGGAGAATGGATGCTGCAACCCACCAGCATGGCTGCAGCGCCAATGGAAGTGACTTTGATGAAATTTCTTCGGTTTAAATCTGGTAAACCTGTAGACATCTCATTTAACTTTTAAATGAAATAAACACTTCTGGACAAAAAATTCAGAATTTTTGTTCTCACTTGTTAAGTTCGCTTCATTAAAGTTCTAGACTAATTTTTGTTTTCCAATTGGAAGTTTGCGAATCCGTTTTCCTGTTGCAGCATAAATAGCGTTTGTGATCGCGGGTGGAGTTGG
>CAXFCD010000131.1:0-2556 GCA_964001155.1 uncultured bacterium
CATGGCACATAAAAAAGGACAAGGAAGTTCTAGAAATGGTCGCGATTCCAATCCGAGTTATCTTGGACTGAAAGTTGCGGATGGTCAATCCATCTTGGCTGGAACAATTATCTTAAAACAACGGGGAACCAAAATTCACCCCGGTATGAATGTTCGTCGCGCCAATGATGATTCCCTTTTTGCCACAGCAGACGGCATTGTCAAATTTGGCCGAAAAGGTCGAGACCGAAAA
Source organism: uncultured bacterium (assembly GCA_964001155.1). Lineage (GTDB taxonomy): Bacteria > Fidelibacterota > Marinisomatia > Marinisomatales > UBA1611 > CAXFCD01. The sequence goes on from CAXFCD010000131.1 coordinate 233, forward strand.
ATTGTAACGGTTGTTGCAGAACATTAATCTTTAAACCCTCCGATTCGGGGGGTTTTTTGTTTTAAAACTAAGGACAAAAAATGGCTCGTAAAAAAATTACACTCGTTGGCGGCGGTCAAATTGGTGGCAATCTCGCCCTCCTGGCTGCTCAGAAAGAATTGGGAGATGTGGTCATCTTCGACATCCCAAAAGCAGAAGGCATGGTGAAAGGGAAAGCGCTGGATCTCATGCAGCTCCGACCTCACGATGGACACGATTCTAATATCACAGGAACTTCCGATTGGAATGATGTAAAGAATTCTGATGTTTTTATTATTACTGCAGGGATTCCAAGAAAACCAGGCATGGATCGTGAAGATTTGCTCGGCATCAATTTGAGCATCATGAAAGACGTGGCAACCAATATTAAAGAACAAGCGCCCAATGCATTTGTGATTGTGATTTCAAATCCGCTGGACGCTATGGTGTATGCATTCCATAAAGTTTCCGGATTCCCAAAAAACCAAGTTGTGGGGATGGCCGGCGCATTGGACAGCGCACGCTTCCGCACATTTATTGCAATGGAAACCGGTTATTCTGTTCAAGATGTAACATGCATGGTTTTGGGCGGACATGGTGATACCATGGTACCTGTGTCACGCTTGGCAACGGTCGGTGGTGTCCCTGTAACAGATTTGATTTCTGCAGAACGATTGAAAGAAATTGAAGATCGTACGCGAGTCGCTGGTGGAGAGATCGTTAAACTATTCGGAAATGGGTCTGCATTTTACGCTCCTGCACAATCTGCCATAGAAATGGCTGAATCTTATCTACGAGATAAAAAACGTGTCATCCCATGTGCATCTCTCTGTGAAGGAGAATTTGGCATTGATGGCTATTTCATCGGTGTCCCAACAGTCATCGGCGCAGGCGGCGTAGAAAAAGTTCTGGAATTTTCCTTGACGGATGATGAAAAAGCTGAATTGAATAACACCTTAGACGCGGTGAAAAAAACAGTCTCAGAAACTGGATTGTAAATGAACTAATTACAGAGAAGTCCAAGTTCTCTGAGTTTTTATTATTAAAAGCTTCATCCCTTGACTCGTTCGGGAGATGGGGCTTTTTTTATTTTTAAATTTGATGACAACCATTCTATAAAACACTATGTCATACCCATCGTAACGCGGCACCAGATTGGAAAAACAAATCAAAACATTAATCCTTGAAGCACAGGGCGGGGACACAGAAGCGTTCCACGAACTGGTTTCATTACACGACGAGAGAGTGATGACATTAGCCTTACAACTCACACGAGATAAACAAGATGCCGAAGATCTCTACCAGGACGTCTTCATGAAAGCCTACAAAGCCATAAACTCCTTTCGATTAGAAAGTGAATTCTTCACTTGGCTTTATCGCATTACTGTGAATTCATTTTATAATCTCCAACGGAAAGCATCGCGCATTAAGCAACAAGAATCTCTCGATCCTGAAAAAGATCCAGCCCACGATATTGCTGATAGCGCTAAATCATCAGCAGAAAAAGAGGAAATCCAAACCGCTGTTACCCAAGCGTTAAATCAATTACCAACCCAACAAAAAACAGTATTTGTCATGAAGCATTACGAAGGGTTGAAAGTCCGTGAAATTGCAAACATCATGGAAATTTCCGACGGCACCGTAAAACGATATTTATTCCGTGCCATGGAAAAACTTCGTCCTATGCTGAAGGAGTACCGATATGCCTAATACCTTAAATGACTCACAAAAAAAATCAGCAAGCCTTTATGTACTGGATGCTTTAACTGATTCTGAACTTTCATCTTTTGAAATTGAATTGGCAAAGAATGAAGATCTCCAAGCCTATGTCCGCCAAATGGAATCCACACTAGAAGTGACTGAAAATGCAGCCATATCTTTTCCAGGTGAGGTTGAATTACAGTCTCAACGAAGTTTACTTCGAGCACATATTGATGCCGTGAATGCATCCAGAAAATCATCTTCTGCCATTTGGGATCAAATAAAAGAATGGATTCAAACACCTACACCGGCTTGGGTGAATTTGGCAAGCGTTGCAACAGCATTTTTGATTGGAATTTATATTGTGAATCAACCGGAAGTTGTCCCAGAAAGTCGTAAGCTAGATATCAAAGAATTATTACGCTCCGGCCAATTGGGCCAAATTAAATTTGCGGAAAACGGCCACAGGGACGCCCAAATCCGTTTTGCAGTTGAGTGCCGTCAAAATTTGGAACTGTCCGGGACGGCCGATGATGAATTGGTCACAGGCCTTCTTCTCTATCTCCTGTTGCGTGACCAAAATCCCGGCAAGCGGTTGAAAGCAG
>CAXFCD010000132.1:0-1966 GCA_964001155.1 uncultured bacterium
ATGAGAGCGGCTAAACGGCTTTTGTGCACAGTTATTTCTCCTTAATTAAACGCTTTATCAATCACAGCACCACCTAGACAAATATCTTCTTCATAAAAGACAACAGATTGTCCAGGTGCAATTGCAAACCGTGGTTCATCAAAATTCACGGAAATTTCATCATCGGTTAAATCTGTGATTCGGCATGGTGCATCTTTGGCACGATATCGAATTTTCGCCATCAACTTTTCTTTTTGTGGTGCTTCTCCGGAAATCCAATGAACTTGGGATGCCGTAAGGCATGTTTGATAAAGTCCGGAGTTATCATGCCCCTGTCCTACAATGAGTTCATTATTGGTTAAATCTTTATCCAACACATACCATGGCCCATCAGATTCGCTATGACCACCGCCAATGCCCAATCCTTTTCGTTGACCCAACGTATAATACATAAGGCCATCGTGTTGGCCTACAACTTTTCCGGAAGCGGTGACAATGTGTCCCGGTTGAGCGGGAATATATTGTTGCAAAAAATCTTTAAAATCACGTTCACCAATAAAACAGATCCCCACACTGTCTTTTTTATCATAATTGTTGAAACCCAGTTTTTCTGCCCGCTGGCGCACATTGGCTTTTTCCAATTCACCAATAGGAAACAATGCGCTGGACAGTTGATGTTGATTCAATCCATAAAGGAAATAACTTTGATCTTTTCCACCGTCCAATCCTTTAAGGAGTTGTGTTTCACAATTGGACTGGGTGTTTCGAACATAGTGGCCCGTGGCAATTTTCTCAGCACCCAAATCCATGGCATATTGGAGAAATTCTTTGAATTTGATTTCTGTATTGCAAAGAATATCCGGGTTGGGTGTGCGGCCACTCTTATATTCATTTAAGAAATGTTGAAATACTCTGTCCCAATATTCTTTTGCAAAATTGACTGAACGTAGCGGAATATCCAATTTATCACAAACTTGGAGGGCATCTTTATAATCTTGTTCAGCAGAACAATATTCCGATTCTTCTTCCCAGTTTTTCATGAACATGCCTTCTACTTCGTAGCCTTGTTCAAGAAGAATCGAAGCAGCCACGGCGCTATCTACGCCACCGCTCATTCCAATGGCAATGTGTCCCATTAGTTTGCGAGAATGCGTTTGAGTTCAGCTAAAAGGAGATCCACCTGTTCGGTTGTATTCGTTGTCCCGAAACTGATACGTAGCGTGCAAATATTGGTTTCATCATCTATACCCATTGCGGATAAAATTTCAGATGGTTTTATGTTTCCGGAACCGCAAGCAGACCCGCTGGAAACAGCCATATTGGCTCGATCTAATTTTGCCATGAGAATATCGGATCGATGTCCGGGGAAAGACACGCTCACTAAACCAGGGAGCTTATTTTCAGAATCTCCATTAAAAACAGCATTGGGGAAAAATGAATTAAGACCATTTTTAAATTGGCGTTCTAAATCTTCCAATTCTTGGATATGATGCCCAAGATTTGTAGTTGCCAGTTCCGCAGCTAAGCCCATTCCGGCAATAGATGCAATGTTTTCAGTCCCGGCCCGGAGACCACTTTCCTGACTTGCGCCAATTATAAAAGAAGAAAGGAGGGACTTATCTTTAAAGTAAAGAATACCAATTCCTTTTGGTCCATAAAATTTGTGAGCAGACAAACTCAGAAATTCCACGTCCAATTCATTTACATCAATAGGCATTTTTCCTAAGCATTGGACAGCGTCTGTGTGAACTAAAATATGTTGTTTTTGTGCCAGCTTAACAATGTATTGGATTGGTTGAATAGTGCCCACTTCATTATTCGCCAGCATAATAGAAATGAGTCCTGTTTTTTTTAAAATAGCAGATTCTATATTTTGGATGGAAACACAGCCTTTTTCATTCACGCTAACAAGGGTATGATCCAATCCTTTTGATGTAAGTTGCTCGAGAACTTTCAACACAGCAGGATGTTCAATCTCATCGGAAAT
>CAXFCD010000133.1:0-18517 GCA_964001155.1 uncultured bacterium
CCACCCAGCGCCAGTTTAGATTCAGTTTATACCAAATACTCCTCACTGCAATAATGATATCCCCGGATTTGGATTGGATTGTGTAAATGGTCATAATACTCACCATCACAATCAAGCGAATAGTTGCTGTGGTAACATCCATGAGAATAGCCGGTACAGGGCGATCTGAGACTAAAAATGAGAGAGTGAAATAAATTGCACCTGATATAGGGAAAAATTTCCAAAATGGTGCCGTGCGTTTTTTCCATTCATCCCAGTGTTTTCTTTCAACAATGATCAGGACAAGGCCTGCAAAAATATGTAACGCCAACAGAGATGAGTCCGTTGCCAACAGGGTTGAAATAGAAAATGCCAAAAAAAGGCATAAACGTGTGATGGGATTCATGGCTAAAAATTGAAATCGACTTGTAAATACAGGCTCGAATAGCCAGAAGGCTCAACCTTCGGTGAAAGGGTGACGGCTTCAATTTTTTCCAGCCGAGTAAGATAAAGGGCATCAATGGCAGAAATAATATGATTCATCACAATCCCGCCGATTAAAAATTTTCCAGCATGAGCAAACCGATCACTTCTGATTCGCATTGCCTCAAAATCATCTCTGTTTTGTTTTGAATCCCATTCCCATTCCCAGCCTTCTCCTTGGGGATAAAGTGCTTCTATATCTCGGAACCGCAAATGTTCATCATTATGGCTGGTCAAATCCTGGTAATTTCCGATGTCTACCCAATACTGGCGTTCCTTGCCTCGTGCATCTATGCCTGCATGGGCCACAGCAAAGGATTTGTACTGTTTCGCCTGGTGGGCTGAAAAGGTGTAAGCGCTCATAGTGGCCGTCCATAAAACCGTTTCAGTCAAGAAGAATAACCGGGACCGATGGGTGTTTTTTTTGGCAGCCTCTCCCCATCCCGGCAAAATGGCAGATTTCACCATGGGGTGAAAATTCGGCTTTCCTCCGAATAGAATAGATGTACAAAGGGTCAGTATTATGATTGTTTTCTTAAGCATGAAATAGGTCCGAGATAAAGAAAAATTACGAAACAGATAAGGGCAAACACATCACCATATTTACTGTAAAAACTGCTGCTATTTCCCAAGGGAACCGTCACGGTGAAAACCGCAGATTCTTCTAGAGATTGTTCCTGAATGGATCGCCCGTTGGCAAGAATCAATCCGGAAATTCCCGTATTGGCAGACCGAACAACGGGAACGCGGTTTTCAATGGCCCTCAATTTCGCCACGTCATAATGCTGATAAGGTCCTGCTGTCTTCCCTAACCAACCGTCATTGGTTTGGATGGTGATCATTTCAGCACCATTTTGTACGAATTCCCGCACAACTTTGGGGATACTGGATTCGTAACATATCAAATTGGAAAATTGGGTATCTTGCCATTTAAAAACCGTGTACTCGGTGCCGTGGCTAAAGTTCCCCTGGCCAAAGTTTAGTTTTTTCAAAGAAGGAAATTGAGCTGATAATGGAATGTATTCCGCAAAGGGAACTAAATGAAGTTTATTATAAAGGATAAAATCATGGTTAGGTGTGAGAAACATGGTGCTGTTAAAATAGGATTTTTCTCCATTGGGGGAGATGGATCTGTCAACGGTTCCGGTAAGGACGGGAATCCCGGAAGAATCCACTCGATCTTGTATCATACCCCGTACATTGCCATTGAGCCGTAAATAAGCCGGCAAAGCTGTTTCCGGGAACAGAATCAAATCCGGATTCAATTCAATGGCTACTGCATGAAGAGAATCCATATAGGCAATGGTTTCTTTCTTTTTTTGGTAATCCCATTTTTCGTTGGGATCAATATTGGGTTGGAGAATTGCAACTTCCAACTTTTCTGCAGAATCATCGTATTCATTCATTCTGGCATTACCGAAAAACCATAGTCCTAAAATGATAATCCACGTAAATAATCCCAAGTGTTTATTTAACTCGAACTCCCGGATCAGTATATAAAGCATAACATTAATCAATGCAACCCATAATGTTACACCATAGCTTCCTGTAACTTCTAATATTTGAATCAATTGCAGAAAATCCAATTGGCTTAAAACCAGGTTCCCCCAAGGGAATCCCATAGGTCCGAAACTACGGAGCCATTCCATGGACACGATTAAAAATGGAAAAAGTGCTAATCCATTTGTACAGGATTTAACTCGCCCAAATATCCAACCAGCCAATGCCCAGTAAACACCTAAATACAATACTGCTGCAATGAGGGATAAGAAAACAACACCAAAACTGGCGCCGGAATTAAATCCAATCCAATAAAAGGAAATTAAGTTATGGGTCATGCCAAAAAGGTAACCAAGACACAGGTTATCTTTTGCATCATTATTCAACCAAATATGGAGCAAAGGAATCAATCCAACCCAAGCTAAGAATCCCAAATGCCAAGGTTGATAGGATAATCCCGTTATCAATCCGCCAATGATTGCTAATTGCCAGGACGTGCGACCAAAAAATGAATTCATCGTTGCTGTTTATCTAAAAATTGTTGTAACAAAATCGCCGCAGCCCTCTCATCAATAATACCCTTGTTATATCCCGTTTTGATGTTTTGTTCAATCATGGATTTTTGTGCTGACACAGACGTGAGCCGTTCATCTTCAAGAAAAACGGGACAATTCAATTCAGCAAGAGAATGGGCATACTTTCGGACTTTTTCCGTTTGAGCGGTATCCTGCCCCTTCAACCCTAAAGGTAAGCCCACCACAATAGACTCAATGCCTTGATCTTCGATGATGAATTTCAGAGATTCCTGGTTTCCTGTATTTGGAATGGTTTTGAAGGGAGATGCGATCATTTTTAGTGGGTCGGACAAGGCTAATCCGATGCGGCGATCACCATAATCGATTCCGAGGATTCGTCCCATGTATTAAATGGGTTTGCGAAGGTGTTCTTTTAAAATTTTTCCCGGTTTGAATCGCGTTTTCTTATGGGCAGGCACATAGATTTCTTCATTGGTTCTGGGATTTCTGGCTCTTGGTTTTGCCTTAGTGGGCTTTGATTCAAACACACCAAAATTCCGAATTTCGATCCGGGTATATGGATTGTCTTCTGTCAGAAAATCCCGGACGATGTTAAAAAAGTCATCTACCAACTCTAGGGAGGCACGGACGCTCTTTCCTTTTCTCGCCGCCAATTCTAATGCTATATCTTTTTTTGTGTACGTTTTTGTTTCCATTATCGAGCTGCTCTTTCTACATAATCTATATTTTTTAAATTGGTCATTTTGCGCATGAGCCGGTTCAATTGCCGGTTGTTATTCACCTGCACAATGAAATGGGCTGTGGCTACCGATTCTTTCACTTTAATATCCACACTGGCGATGTTCACATTCTGCTTCGAAATACATTCGGACATATCCTTCAGCCACCCTTTGTAATCCTGCCCAACTACTTTGAGCCGAACATTAAAATGATCCGATGATTTTACATTCCACTGAATGGGAATTAAGCGGTCCGATTCATGGGACAACAAGGGTAAACTTCTACAGGTGCTTTGATGGACAGTCACTCCGCGGCCTCGAGTCACAAAACCTATTAATTCATCCCCGGGAATTGGATTACAACATTTCCCGAAATTCACCATGAGGTTGTCAATGCCGTCTAAAATAATGCCTTTGGTTTTGGAACGAGCAAAATCAAAAAAGCGGCTGGATTCTTCCTCTTCTGTCCGTTCCGGCTCCACTTCTTCTTGAGGACGCAATTTCGCAAACATATCCCTAACGGTAATCAACCCGGAACCAATGGCCTTCAACAGGGAATTTGTATCGGAGTACCCGAATCGGCTGAAGCTTTCCCGAAACTCATCTATATCTTTCAGCATTTTCATGCGCCGCAGGGTTTTTTCAAGCATTTCTTCACCCAACTTTATACTTTCTTCGTCGCGAACTTTTTTCAAATACCAGTTAACCTTGTTGCGGGCTTTGGTCGTAACAATGAATTTTTGCCAGCCGTAACTGGGCATTTGGTTTTTGCTGGTAATGATTTCCACCATATCGCCATTTTTCAATTTAGTATTCAGGGGAACAACAGAATGGTTTACTTTAGCACCCATACAATGCATGCCAACTTGGGTGTGAACCTGAAATGCAAAATCCACGGGCGTTGCCCCGACAGGCAATTGAATCAAATCTCCTGCAGGCGTGAATACAAAAATTTCTTCATTATACAGGTCAATCTTTAATAGATCCATAAACTCGGCCGGGTCAGCAGATTCATTTTGCAAAATATCCAGCAATTCACGGAGCCATTTTACATTTTGATCAATACCTGAGGATTTCCCATCTTTATACACCCAATGGGCTGCCACACCGATTTCGGCAGTTTCTTCCATTTCTCTGGTTCGAATTTGGATTTCTACCAGTTGTCCCTTAGGACCCACGACTGTAGTGTGAACGGATTGATATCCATTCGTCTTGGGTGTGGCTATAAAGTCTTTGAATCTGTCTTGGATCGGTGAATAAATACTATGAACGATTCCCAGAGCTAAATAACATTGCTCTACCTTTTCCACAATGATTCGGATGGCGTACAGGTCATAAATTTCCTTAAACGACTTGTTTCGGGAGATCATTTTCCCATGGATGGAGGAATAAGATTTTGCCCTGCCATAGACATCAGGTACAATTTCATAGGTCTTAAGTTCTTGGGCAACAGGCTCAATGATTTCCTTGATGAATTTATCCCGCTGTTTTTTGGTGGCTTTGATATTTGCATCCAATTCCTTGTATCCCGAAGGATCCAGTACCGAAAAAGCAATATCTTCTAATTGAGCTTTCACCGAGTGCATCCCCAATCGGTGAGCCAAAGGCACATAAACATCCCGTGTTTCAATGGCAATCCTATGCTGTTTGATCTTGGGCATGTGTTTAATGGTCTCCATATTATGAAGGCGGTCTGCAAATTTGATGATAATGACCCGGAGGTCCTGGGCCACAGATAAAAGCATTTTCATAAAATTCCCGGCCTGTTTTTCCTTCCGAGATGAAAATTTGATACCACCAATTTTGGTAACACCGTTCACAAGATTAGCCAAATCATCCCCAAATTCCTGTCTCAAAAGGGCTAGCGTGACATCGGTGTCTTCCACCGTATCATGGAGTAAACCACCGATCACAGTGGTAAGATCCATTTTCCAGGAAGCTAAAGTCTGCGCTACGGCGACGCAATGTGTGAAGTAAGGTTTCCCGGATCGCCGTTTTTGTCCTTCATGGTGGCGGTTACCGAATTCGTATGCTTTCCAGAGAATAGTTTTTAATTCATCCTTTTCCTGGCCCGGCGCTGTGGAAACTGTATCAACCAGTTGTAAAAATGGTTTTGGGTATTCTCCGAATAATTGAGGGGCTAATCTGGAAAGGGGATTATCCATTAAAACGGTGTTTCAACCTGAGACAGGTTTTCGTAGCGGGCATACTTGCTGATAAAGGATGCTTCTACAACTCCTGTTGGGCCATTTCGCTGTTTAGCGACTATAATTTTTGCTTTGCCTTCATCCTCATCCTCCTGAGTGTACACCCAAGGACGGTAAAGAAAAATTACCACGTCTGCGTCCTGTTCTATAGCACCACTTTCCCGGAGATCTGACAATTGTGGTTGCTTATCAGCCCGTTGCTCCACTGCCCGGGATAACTGGGATAAGGCAACAACAGGAATATTTAATTCTTTCGCTAGTGCTTTCAGTGATCTTGAAATCACGGAAATTTCTTGTTGGCGACTTTCCACACCCTTTGGCCCTTGCATCAATTGAAGATAATCCACAACAATCATACCGATGTTTTTTTCTGCTTTTAATCGTCTCGCTTTCGCTCTGAGTTCCAAAACCGTGAGCGCCGGTGTATCATCCAAATAAATGGGCGCTTCAGCCAATTGTCCCACAGCAATACTTAAATTTTTCCAATGGGTTTTAGGCAAATTTCCGGTCCGTACAAAATGGCTGTCAACTCGGGCCTCAGCACATAAGAGACGCATGGCCAGTTGGTGATTTGCCATTTCCAAACTGAACATGCCAACGCCTACACCGCCTTCTAAAGCTGCGTTACGCAGCATGGATAAAGCCAATGCAGTTTTTCCCATCCCGGGACGACCGGCAATAATCGCAAGGTCCCCATCTTGAAATCCGGATGTGATATCATCCAAATCCAGCAATCCTGAAGGTACGCCAATCACATTCCCCGGTTGCGCATTGATATGTTCCAAGCGCTCGAATGCTTCAACCAAAATCGGGTCTATATGCAAGAATCCGCCCTTAAGCCGATTTTGGGTAATCTTAAAAATGGATTGTTCAACTGTGTCCAAAATATCGCCGATCTCCTGACTGTCATCATAAGCTTCCTTTGCAATATCATGAGATAAATTGATCAAGTTTCGGAGTAATGCTTTTTCAAGGACAATCTTGGCGTAACGCTCCACATGGGCCGCCGTGGGAACCGATTCAACCAATCCTGTGATATAATAGGCACCACCAACCGTTTCTAACTCTTTGTTCTTTTTGAGCAAGTCAATAACAGACACTGTATCAACAGGCTCTCCTTGATCAAACAATTTCATCATGGCTGAAAAGATTTTTCCGTTACCATCCTTATAAAAATTTTCAGGTAAAAGCCATTGAATAGTTTTACTGACAGCTTCTTTAGAAGCCAGCATGGACCCTAATACCGCCACTTCCGCATCAATGGAATGGGGTTGAACATTGAGTATTTGATTATCCTCAGCCATGACAATTTAGGTTGTTTGTAAAAAGTCCCGGATCCACTGAAAGTCAACCCAGGTCGGTTTCTTGAAATTCGAATTTCTTAACAGGGCAGCCGGATGATATGTTACCCTTAATGGTGTGCCGTGATAGTCATGTGTTTTTTCTCTCATTTCTTTTAAAGGCACATCCATTTTTAGCAATGTTTTACCGGCAACACGCCCTAAAGCGACAATCAATTTAGGCTGAATTAGGTTTATTTGCTTCATTAAAAAAGGTTCACATTTTTCAACTTCTGAGGGCAGTGGATCGCGGTTGTTGGGCGGTCGGCATTTCAACACATTAGTAATATAAACACCCTCGCCCCGCTTTTTTTGGATAGCCCTTAAAATATCATCGAGTAATTTCCCCGCACGACCCACAAAGGGTTCCCCTTTTAAGTCCTCCTGTTCACCGGGGGCTTCTCCTACCAGCAACAAGTCTGAGTGTGGGTCGCCAACGCCAAACACAAAATTTGTCCTGGTTTTGCCTAAGGGACATTCCTGACAGTGACAGATGGATTGATTGAAAGCATCTAACTCACCATTAGCTGTGGGTTTGTCAATAGTTGGCGCTGGTTCTTCCGGAAAAACCGGTTCTTTCGAAAGGTACAATTCATTTCCAAACAACAGTTTTTGCTGCTTAAGATATTGTTGAATCGCTGCTTTCGTTGACATGATTTATTCCGGTTTTGTTTTTCTCCAAGTTACTTCACCTTCGAGGAATTTATCAATGGCCACGGTAGTGACTTTTTCCTGTTCCTCATAGGTTTCCGGGGTTGGTTCTTCCACTTCATCAAACACACCCAAATCATCATTTTGATGTTCTTGGATGGTTCTGCTTAAGATACGCTCCTGCAATTCGTACCGAGCTTGACCGGACATGGCTGCCACGGCTTCATACATGTTTTCCGCACGTTCTTCTACTTCACGGAAAGGAATGGTTTTAAGACCCATGGAGTACTCCTTCATTTATGTTATTTACAATATTAATTAATTCTTCAGTTGCAACGCTAAGATCTTCATTGATCATGACGTGGTCAAACCGATCTTGATAGCCCATTTCCTGCTCAAATCTCTGCAGGCGGATTTCGATTCGTTTTTCGGAATCGGTTCCTCGTTTGATTAATCGCTCCCGTAAATGGGCAATGCTGGGGGGAATAATAAAAATTGAATATGTGTTTTCTGGATACAATTCTTTAATGCGAATTGCACCTTTTACGTCCATTTCCAATAACATGATTTGATCATTTTTAATTGCATTTTCCAAAGATGTTTTTGGTGTGCCATAATAAAAACCATGGACATTTTCCCATTCTGCTAATTCTCGGTTCACAATTAAAGTTTCAAACATATCATGGGAAATAAAATTATAATCCACCCCATCTGTTTCAATAGAACGTTTTTCACGAGTCGTGTAAGAAAGAGACCATTCGATATTCGGCTTTACCTTTTGCAATGCTCGGCATAAAGTTGTTTTCCCCGATCCGGAGGGCGCTGATATGGTAATTAAATTTTTCATTACAGAATATTTTGGGCTTGTTCCCGGATTTTTTCCAATTCCCCTTTGATTTCAACCACATGATTCGTCACATCCGTTTGCGGACTTTTAGAACCGATGGTATTCACTTCTCTTCCGATTTCCTGGATTAAAAAGTTGATCCGTTTTCCCACAGGTTCATTCTCAGTCAAATAGGATGAAAGCTGGTTAAAATGACTTTGACACCGGACAATCTCTTCTGTAACATCAGCACGTTCAGCTAGGAATGCAACTTCCTGGATGAGTCGTGTTTCATCCACATCTTCTCCATCTAATAATTCGGATATCTTGTCCCGCATTTGGGTTTGTTTTCCAGAACTGTATTTTCCGGATATTTCACCCACTGCATCCATGCCGGATTGCAGTTTCCCTACTCGGTTCAAAATATCTTCCTGGATCAGTTTCCCTTCCTTTGCCCGCATATCATTGACTTGATTCAGCGCTAATTCAACAGCTTTCATAACGGTATTCCCTTTCAAAGATTCAGGCTCTTCCGCCACCAATAAATCATGGGTGGAAATAATGTCGCTCAAACTCATGCGTTGGCCATATTCAACGTGAATCTTTTTCAGGATTTCCTTAATCATTTCAAACCGAGGTTGATTGAAACTCATTTTTTGTGAATCCTGGGAAGATTTCAATTCAATCCGAATTTGGACATTGCCTCTCTGCAGGTTTGTTTCAGCAAGGTTGCGAACTTTTTGTTCCATAGACGGATCCAGGTTAAATCCACGGAGTTTCAACTCGAGAAAACGTGAATTCACTGCTCGAATCTCTACATCAATTTTATTGGGGCCGCGACCGGCAGAACCACGGCCAAATCCTGTCATACTTTTAATCATAATTTTGCTTAGGGGTAAAGCCTTTGAAATTACAGACTTATGAGAATATTATCCAAGGATGTTAATGAATGAGTTTGATCAAATATTTAAAGAAACTTTCAGAAAAATTATTGCAACTTCCCCAAGGTCTCTTTCACCCAATCCATTTTAACATTCAAAGAGACTAAATGATGATTTCCTAAGTGGTCAGCAGACGGTGAAGATAAAAATGCATAATCCACACCAAACCCATCCCATTGAACACCAATCCCTCCTGTGGAATTCCCAACAGCATTTTGACCAATTCTTATACTGAATTTATCTTTGATGATTCCCTCCATTCCAAATGAACCATCAACAGAAAATGATCCAAATCCCAACTGGGAATCCAAATGACGAGTTGTAGTGGATACATCCAAGCTAAACATGGAATGAAGTTTGACAGGAAATTTCGTTAATTCTAAAGGACGATGAACACCAACAGAAACAGATGGGGTTGTTCCTTCGATGGTTCCGTTATCCCAAATCAAACCGGAAGTAGGCAAATTCCGAGTGACAATCCCCACGTTGGTTCCTTTAACATGTTTCATAATACCTAAATCAATACCAACACCCAAAGCAAAATGATCACCCAATGAATAAGACAATACTTTTATTCCTATGCCCAAGGGCATATTTCGGAACGAATGATTGAATGCGCCATGAACGCCAATCTGATGTTGGCTAAAAAACCGTAATTGATCCGCATCCAACCGTTCTCCTTCATCGAGAATGCCATTCCCTTCTCCTGCATCGTTAGTGCCAAATTGACCATCATTGCCCCAATCCAGTAGCATATTTCGTGTATCGGGAATTTGACCAATCCCTTCATAAAGTATATTGAATTGAATGGGCTTCCCTTTTCTGTCTAATTGAAATCCGATCACATCATTATTTAAGATTCCCGCGAATCGGGACTGATGCGAAAGTGAAATCTGTTGAGATGGTGCGGAAGAAAAAATTGGATTAATTAATGAAGCTGTAGGAGAACCAAAATTGTAAGCTGTGGTGGCATTTCCCAACGCTGCTGTTCTTGCATCGGTTACATGGTAAAACAATTCCCAACCATATTTCACCCAAAAGCCCTTTGCATTAACAAAAGTCAATAAAGACACAGCAAAAATAAAATTTCGTGTCTTCGTGGTCAGTTTATAACCCGTGTTCTTTTTTAATCTCATCTAAAGTCCTGAGCGCTTCCAAGGGTGTCATGGAATTCACATCCAATTCATTCAGTTTTTTTCTAATTTTGAATTCCTGTTCCTGGAAAAGCGTCATTTGGTTGGACGGCTCAGGCGGTGCAGAAGTTCCACCTTTTTCTGCTGACTGCTCGATGTGATGATTCAAAATTTCCGTGGCACGATGAATCACCGATTGTGGCAACCCCGCCATTTGCGCCACATGAATGCCATAGCTCTTGTCTCCAGAGCCTTTGGCAATAGAGCGAAGAAACACAATTTTATCACCAAATTCTTTCACTTCCACGTGGTGGTTTTCCACACGATCCAACAAATCTTCCAAATCAGTTAATTCATGGTAATGAGTTGCAAAGAGTGTTCTAGCATTCACACCCTCTGTTTCGTGTAAATATTCTGTAATCGCCCACGCCAAAGACAGTCCATCAAATGTGGCAGTTCCACGACCAATTTCATCCAACAGAATCAAACTATTATTGGTGGCATTATTCAAAATATTGGCCGCTTCATTCATTTCCACTAAAAATGTACTTTCACCGCCGGCAAGATTATCACTGGCGCCGACACGCGTAAACAGACGATCCACGATGCCAATGTTGGCTGATTTCGCCGGGACAAAACTGCCGATCTGCGCCATGAGTGTAATGAGTCCGACTTGCCTGAGATATGTGGATTTTCCCGCCATATTTGGCCCCGTAATCAATTGAATTTGATTTTTATCAGAATGGATCGATAAATCATTGGGAATAAATTTTTCTGTTGAAGGAAGCAATTGTTCCACCACAGGATGACGCCCTTGTTTGATCACCAAAGTCGGTTCTCCGGACAATTTGGGTCGGGAATAATTTTGGCTGAGAGCTTGGGCCGCAAATCCTGCCAAAAGATCCATTTTATTGATCAATTTTGCATTCGAGTGTATTTGAGAGATTTGGTTCAATAAATATTGGCACAATTCAGAAAAAATTTGGGACTCAATGGTGAATATTTTCTCTTCTGCATTCAGAACTTTTTCTTCATATTCCTTCAATTCTTCCGTGATATACCGTTCAGAATTCACCAGTGTCTGTTTCCGAATGAACGTTTCCGGTACTTTGTTCTGGTGAACTTTTGTCACTTCAATATAGTACCCGAAAACATTATTGAATCCTACTTTCAGTTTTGGAATATCTAACTCATCCCGCATGGATTCTTGAAAATTATTGATCCATTCTTTGCCAGAGTTCAGGAGGGTACGAAGTTCATCTAATTCTGGATTAACGCCGTCACAAACTACATTTCCCATTTTCAACTGAACCGGTGTGTCCTCATTAATGGTTTCTAACACTCTCTTTACAATCTCAGTCGTATCTACAAAGGATGTTGAAAATTTCTTTAAATGATCATTTTTAGTGTTTTCTAATTGTGTCTGGAATTCAGGGATTTTTTGTAATGCGAGGGCTAAACCGACTAATTCCCGTGGCGACGCTTTTGCCTGATTCACCTTTCCCAAGATTCTTTCTAGATCAACTGTCTTGGATAAATCATCTCGGATGGATGTTAATACACGTTGGTTTTGTGTGAATGCTTCAACCAAATTTAAACGGGATTCAATCCGTTTATCATCCGTCAAGGGATAATGGAGCCAACGACGAAGCATTCGTCCTCCGCCAGCAGTTTGGGTTTGGTCGATACAATCCACCAATGTGCCGTGGGTTCCTTGTGTGGACAAAGATTGAAATACTTCCAAATTCCGGATTGTGAATCCATCTAATCCCATGAATCCATCGTATAAGACCGGCGAAACTTTAGACACATGATCAAGTGAAGAACTCAGGTTTTGTTTAATGTGATGCATGAGTGCGCCACCGGCAGTCACACCTAAATTCAGTTCTTCACAGCCAAATCCTTTTAATGAATTCAGGTTAAAATGACCGGTGACCATTCGATAAGATGAATCAAAATCAAAAATCCAATCTTCAATTTGAGTCACAAATGGATGAAACTCTCGGTACCAATCCGACATGGAATAAACCACATTTTCACCCAGGATCACTTCATTAGGAGAAAATTTCAAAAAGGCGTCTTGCAGTTGATTCACGGAACATTCACCAATGTGAAATTCACCTGTTGACGGATCAAGAAATGCAAATCCTACCATTTCCTTTTTGAAAAAAATTGAACCAATATAACGATTCGATTTCTTGCTCAATGCCTGGTCGCTGGTGAGAGTTCCCGGCGTTACCACTTCAATTACTTCTCTTTTCACAATTCCCTTGGCTAATTTCGGATCTTCCACTTGTTCACAGATGGCCACGCGATGTCCTGCTTTCACCAATTTGGGTAAATAATTATCCAATGCATGATATGGGAAGCCAGCCAAAGCCACATCCGCCGCTTTTCCATTGGCTCGTTTCGTAAGAACAATCCCTAAAATTTTGGCAGCAATCACTGCATCTTCCAAAAATGTTTCGTAGAAATCTCCCATGCGAAAAAGCACCAAAGCATCCTTATATTGGGATTTCACGTCCAGGAATTGTTTCATCACCGGCGTTTGTGCAACCACACCTTTAGCCATTGAGGGCATCTCCTTTCAGACGCACATTTTCATCTCGAACTGTGAAATTATTCTTATCCAAATATTCTAACAGCGGAATGGCTGTTTTTCTGGAAAGACCAGTTATGTCTTTGAAATCTGCCACAGCTAATTTGCTGGTTGATTTAAAAAATTCACGAATATCATGGAGAACATTATCAAGATTTGGACGATTCAACCAAAAATTATTTCCCAGATTTTCCACCTTTCCTTGATCAAATAGCAAGTGGACTAAGTCCCCCACTCTTTTGGGATTAAAACCGGAAGAGTCTGTTATTTCTTTTAATAAAATGGGTTCAAAACCGGATTGAGAAAAAATAGATTCTATTCTCTTTAGATCCTCCAAATCTTTGGAAGAAAATTCCGGTTTAGAGCCTGTTAGTGAAAATCCGCCTTTTTCCGATGTGATGATTCCCGATTCCACCATTGTTTGAATGACAAAATCCAACCATGCTTCCGACCATTTTAATTGAGTTAAAATGCCATCGGAACTGATGACAGTCCGAAACGGGTTTTTTGCATAGGATTGATTGAAAAATGATTGGAGTGAATTTTGCCCTTTTTCCAATCCTTTTTCAGAATAAAGAAGTGTTTCTTCAGTTTGAAGAATCGATAAATCATCGACCCATTCATTTATTATATCGTCAGAAATATTGAACAAAGATTGCCACTCTTGTTTTGACTTTGGCGTTTCCCAATCTTGGTCGATTAAAAATGAAAATCTCTCTTTTGGATCTGATGGTAAATTATCTGCTCTGGATTTTAATAAAGACCATTTTCCCAACGGTTTCGGATCAATGACTAATCCCCCGGCGATGGTTTCCATGGGCGAGTATGATCGAATGACAAATTTGTCATCCATGCCTACGGCCGCGGGCGTTTCCAAATCGATAATAAAATTCCCCGATTGTTCCTTTTTCATTTTTTTCCCGGCACATCGTCCTAAAACCTCCGACGTCCCAAAATGGAGCCGAAGCCGTTGTTTATTTTTGATCACCCATTCCGTCGAATTTGTCATGTTGATATGAGCAATAATTCGAGTGGTTGTTTGAAAGCAATCCGGTGTCGCCAATACAGTCCCACGGTGTAAATCAGATGATTTTACATTGGCAAGGTTCAGGGCCGCTCGGTCTCCTGTTTGTGCTAATTCTGTTGCGCCGCCATGGGTTTGGATGCCACGAATTTTTGTTTTTAATCCGGAAGGTAAAATTTCAAGATCAGCGCCATTTTTCGCTTCTCCACTTATGACTGTCCCAGTAGCAACCGTGCCAAATCCGGTTTTTGAAAAAACACGATCAACATTCAACCGAAATTGAGAAGACGTAGATTCAGATTGGTGATTTTCTGCTAATGAGAGAATATCATCTTTTAATCCTTTAATCCCATCGCCAGTCAAATTATTGATGCGATGAATTGCCATGGAATCAAACCCATTATGTTCCAACAATTCTGTAATATCTAATTCCACCAAATCAATCCATTCATCGTCCTTCACAAGGTCAACTTTTGTCAGAGCAACAAGTCCTTTTTTTACACCCAATAAAGTTAGAATATCCAAATGTTCTCTGGTTTGTGGCATGACACCATCATCTGCAGCAATCACCAGAAGGCCGAGGTGAATATTTGCTGCTCCTGCTGCCATATTTCGGATGAATTTTTCATGTCCGGGAACATCAATAATTGTGATGGATTCATTCAGATAAGCAAACCCTAAATCAATGGTCATACCACGTTCTTTTTCTTCTGTAAGTCGGTCGGTATTAGTTCCGGTGAGCGCTTTAACTAACGACGTTTTACCATGGTCAATGTGACCGGCAGTTCCCACCACAACCTGCGGCATTCTTAAATCTCCTGAATGGCTTGAGCTAATCGTTTGATTTGATTCGGTAGGACTGCTTTTAAATCAATAAAAAAGGTATTCCCTTTGATGTATCCCACCACAGGAATTGATCCACATCGGAATAATGTTGCAAGATTTTCAACTTTCATCTTCTGTGGCGTAAATGACAAGGCAGCACTTTCAATTTTATTTTCCGGGAGGGAACCGCTACCTGCTTCCACGTATGAGTTAACCAATTGAATCCCTAATGCTTTGATTTGCTTTTTGGAAAGTTGATCCAACACTTTTTGTCCACGGCGTTTCAGCACGCTTCGTGACGTTGTAAGCATAGTTAAAGATAAATTATCTTTAGAGTAAGAAACTGATCTATATGATCGGAGTGTTTCTTCTAAAAGCCCAATGGTGATTTTATCACATCGCAATACTCGATAAAGTGGATTTTTTTTGCAGGCATTCACCCATTTTTTTTCCCCCACAATGAGTCCGGATTGTGGTCCACCAAGCAATTTATCTCCGGAAAATGTGGTGATATCCGGTCCACTTTTTACAATTGATTTTACTGGTATTTCGTCAGCAAGACCGAGAGCATTCATGTCCAACAATGCGCCACTTCCCAAATCTGCCATGACAGGAATTTTATGCTTTTTACCGATAGTAACTAGTTCAGACAATTCCACATCCTTGGTGAATCCTTTCACCACATAATTGCTGGTGTGTACCCACAGAATCAATTTCGTCTTTTTAGAAATGGCTTTTTCATAGTCTTTTAAATGGGTTCGATTGGTGGTGCCCACCTCTTTCATGATAGCACCACTTTTTTCAATAATATCCGGGATTCTGAATGAACCGCCAATTTCTACCATTTGTCCTCGAGAACAAATGACTTCACCGCCATCCGCCATTTCATTTAATGCTAACATAACCGCCGCTGCATTGTTATTCACAACCAAACTTGATTCACTCCCGCACATGGCTGAAAGTTGGTCTGCCACATGAATTTGCCGATCGCCACGTTTCCCCGATTCCAAATCAAATTCAAGATTCACATATCCATCCATTCGATCTGCCAACTTTTTTAGATGTTTACCTCGGAATGGCGCTCTACCAAATCCAGTGTGGAGTACAATCCCGGTGCCGTTGATCACGTTCACCAACTTATGAGCAGATTGAATGAACACTTGAGACACAATAAAATCTAACAATTCCGATTTTGTTTTGGTGAGTTTTCCTGCCTTGATTTGTGTCCGAACCTTTGCCAATTCTTTATTGATTATATATTTTATATAATCTTCGCGGTGGAGTTTTCTGTCATTCACTTCAAGTAACACTTGATGTACAGACGGACAATCTTTCAGTGTGGTTTTCTTCATGAGGGTGGTGAAGTTCTAAAGATTCGTACTACAGTTCAAGCAGTTTGACGCCTACGTTGAATTAAAAACCAACCTGCAATCACACCTGGAATCAAACTGGAAGCCATCACCGGGAATACCATTTCCACAGAATAATGGTCAGCAATCCATCCGCCAATGGCCGGCGCAATGCCACCAATGCCAAAGCTTAAAAAGAAACTAATGCCATACCCCAATCCTCGGTGAGAACTTGGCGTCAAATCCGCTAAAAGTGCGTTGGAAACAGGCTGATTTAAAAAATAGACAATCCCAAGAAAAATACTTGCGATGAACAAAGCCCAACCATTTGTGTAACCCATAATGGCCATAAAAGGCATATTCAAAATAATTATGAAAAATAGTAATGTTGACCTTTTGTACTTATCACCAAAATAGCCGCCAATGGTTTGACCAATAATGCCGCTTAAAAAGACCAGTGTCGTAAAGATCCCGGCTTTCAATGTTTCAGGGAAATAGGAAAAAACACCTTCTGTTTGCATCCCGAATAAGGTTGGCATGAATGTGGTGAATCCGCCAAAGGAGAATCCCAAAGTAATCGCCATGATATAATATAGAATGATGGCAGGTTTATCGGTGACTTCCAGCGTTTGGGGAATATTGTTTTCCACAGGCTGCTTTCGTCGGTGAATCATGGTAAAGGTGACAAATGCTAGAATCAGTTGCAATCCGATCCAAACTAAGTACGATGCCCGCCAAGAGCCAAATTCTGCCGTGAGTCCTGCAATAAATGGCCCTAAGGCCAATCCTGAAGAACCGGCAATCCCATGGACGGCCAATCCTTTACTTAAATTGGTGAGTCGGCGAGATAAAATGGTGAGTCCTGCAGGATGATAAATGGAGGAAGCGAGTCCCAGCAATCCTAAACCCAAAGTCATTTGAATTGGATCGTCCGCCAACACGAGTATGAGTCCACCCAAAGCTGACCCAAATTGATAAATTAACAATAGAGCACGTCCACCCAACTTCCCTTCCAATATCCCAGCTGGAATAGCACCCAACCCAAACATAAACGCACCGGCTGTGGCCATCATGCCCAGCACATCCATCCCAAGGTCGAATTCATGGTGAAACAATAACATCAGTGTTGGGAACACCATCATCTGTGCATGGACAGCTAGATGAGAAAAGGCAGTAACGCCGACGACAATATTATTTTCTTTATTCATATAAAAAAGCCCCTGCCAAAAACTTGCGCTTCCGGAGGGGCTTCAAATCAAGTTTGGTTGAATTTACCGTTTTTCCTCGATACGGGCAGCTTTTGAGCCTGTGACGTTTTTCAGGTAATTCAATTTCGCACGACGAACTTTTCCGCGACGTTTTACATCAATGGAAGCAATCATAGGCGAATGGAGCGGGAATATCCGTTCCACACCAATGCCGTTTGTCACTTTCCGAACAGTAAAGGAAGCATCTAAGCTAGAGCCGCCGTGACGTGCAATGACAACGCCTTCGTATTTCTGGATACGTTCTTTATTTCCTTCCCGAACACGAACGTCAATTGCAACCGTATCTCCTGAATCAAATTCAGGAATATCCGTTTTTAAAAATTCTTTTGTTGCTTCATGTACCTTATTCATGGTTTTTCTCCGATTCTTTCAATTTTTCAAAATTTTTCCAGAGATCAGGACGTTTTTCTTTCGTCCGTTTCTCTTTTTGTTCCTGTCGCCAGGCTTCAATTTTTCCATGATGGCCACCGATCAATACTTCCGGCACCGCCATCCCCTCGATCTCTCGAGGTTGTGTATAATGCGGGTGATCCAATAGATCCTGCGAAAACGAGTCCGTCAGAGCTGAATCCAACCGATTCAATGTACCGGGCATCAGTCGAACGGCGCTGTCCAACATCACCATGGCGGGAATCTCTCCGTTCGTCATGACAAAATCTCCCAAGGAATATTCCCGCGTCACATATTTCTCAATGACGCGTTCGTCAATTCCTTTGTAATGTCCGCAAATGACAATAAGCTTTTCCAGTCGGCTGGTTTTCTCTGCAACCTTCTGATTCCAAGGTTCACCTTGGGGTGAAGGATACAGTATCTCCACACCTTCGGGTCCACCGACCAATTCGATGGCATGTTCAACGGCTTTAAAAAATGGTTCTGCCATCATGACCATTCCACTGCCACCACCAAAAGGTGCATCATCAATTTGACGATAATTCCCCTTTCCAAAATCTCTGAGACTGATAATGTGGAATTTTACCACATCTTTCTCAACAGCTTTCCGAAGAATGCTATTTTGGATCAAGGTGTCTATAACATCCGGTACCGGTGTTATGACGGCGATTTGGTTCAATCTAATAAACCATCCATGGGCGAGATCACAATGACACCTGTCTCATGATCCACACCTTTGACCACTTC
>CAXFCD010000134.1:0-1983 GCA_964001155.1 uncultured bacterium
CAAGATTCCACAGCGAAAGGATTGTTGGCTAGTTCCATGGGAAGCGCTGGCCAACGATGCATGGCAGCCAGTGTGGCTGTGGGTGTTGCAGAGGTGGATCCTATTATACATCAACTGGTGGAAGAAGCGAAACAATTCAAACTGGGTGTGGACATGGGCACCATCATCAGCAAGGCCGCTTTGGATCGCATCACAATGTATATTGATGAAGCAGAAAAAATGGGTGCCTCCGTTTTGATAGACGGCAGAGATGCTACACCACCGGAAGGTTATGAAAACGGCTATTGGCTCGGTGCTACAATTTTAGATGGGGTGGATCCGGATTGGCCCAGTGCCCGAGAAGAAATTTTTGGACCTGTTTTGTCCATCATTCGGACGGACACTCTGGAAAAAGCCATGAAGATCGAAAATGGAAATCAATATGGAAATGCTGCGGCTGTGTTTACCACATCGGGACAAGTAGCAAAAACCATTTCTGAATCTGCATCTGCAGGCATGATTGGTATCAATATTGGTGTGCCGGTGCCACGGGAGCCTTACAGTTTTGGGGGTTGGAATGAGTCAAAATATGGTCATGGGGATATTACCGGACGAAGCGGTGTGGATTTTTGGACGAATTTGAAAAAAGTCACCGCCCGGTGGCCGGAATCTACCGAGGCATGGAAGAAATATTTTTAATTCACCATCGTTTTTTAATTGTCAAATAATCAAATCGAATTTATTTTTTTAAATATCTCTTTTTGTTTCTCTTTGTAAAGGGAAATTTTAGGTATTCTATTTAACTTTTTAGACCAAGTACTTTGAGTACTCCGTGCTCTCCGTGTTTAAAAACCATTTAGCGCCTCTTGGCGACCTTAGTGGCTAATAAAACTCAAACCACTTTGGATCCAGATCTGGCCATTCCCCATCTTCCGCTTGTTCGGCTCTTTCGTTCCAATTTCGTTTTCCGCTCCAGTCAGACACTTGGATGCCATAGACAGATGTTTGCTTCAATTCATTATCGGTGATGGGTCGATAATCTTTCCCCGATTCCATGTCACCGAAATATTTTTGGAGAAGTCCGTTTAATACATCCCGTTTTTCATCCATGTCTGTAATGACTCGAATTGTGCCAAAAGCGATGACACATTCAAACTGGAAACTCACTTCCAAAGCTAGGTTCGAGGGGAGAAGACGTCCGGACTTAAAAGATTCGAAACACACTTCCGGATGCTGCTCGGCATTAAACCGGACTCTGCCGTGTGCGTTGGAATGGAAATAAATCTCGTGTTTTTTTTTATTGTACCAAAATGATGTTGGATTGATGAATGGTTGGTTTCCGTCCCGAGTGGCGATGTGGCATACCTTTATTTCATTCAGAAAATTGATGATCCACTCATCAGGCATGCTATAGTTAATTAGCCGAGATTGATTGATTGGCTTTTTGTTCGGATTGTAACCCATCAGTGGTTGTTGGTCATCTTGGCGCCGCACACATTGCAAAATTTCGCTTGCTTATCCTGGTTTTTATCTTCGCACACTATACAGTCAACTTTCCCATTATTATTATTCACAAAATTGATTTCAGAAGTCACAATTCCCGTGGGAATCGCAATGATGCTGTAACCGATAATCATAATAAAAGCAGAGATGGTTTGGCCCAAATCGGTGACGGGAGAAATATCACCGTAACCAACCGTAGTGAGAGTGACAATGGCCCAATAAATACTTTTCGGAATGCTGGTGAATCCTGCTGCTTCACCCTCAATGAGATACATGACGGATCCCAAGATGAGGACCACATTTATCACTGCAAAAAGGAAGACAAATATTTTTCGTCTACTGGCGACAAGGGCTTTTTTCAAATTGTCGGCTTCGCCCATGAATTGAACCAATTTCAGAATACGAAAAACCCGAAGCACTCTCAATACGCGAACCACAGCCAACACTTCTGTCCCCGGGAGAAATATACTCAGGTAAGTGGGAATCAGTGCCAAAAAGTCA
>CAXFCD010000135.1:0-2819 GCA_964001155.1 uncultured bacterium
ACACCTGTAAATACCTGAGACATTTCACCCAAATCTGTCGTACGATAAATCCCAACAAAACTGGAAACTTCTTCATCCAGTGATATAATGCCCAACACATTTAACACATGGTCATAATCGGATTCAATATCTTCCCATTGCTCTGGTGGGGGAAGACAATTTTGAGCTAATAAACAAATGAGAAATAAATATGATATTTTAAATTTCAAATTTGACTCCAAAAGTGATTAAAAGCGGGAACATGCCTACTTTCCGTCTCTCTACACCCATTTGATTTCCGGACGGGTCAAATTTATTTCTGTATGCATAACCCAACGTATTCACATGATTTGTTACATTCATAATTTGCCAATATGTATCATACGCCATGCCAAACAAATTACCATGCTTGCGAGTTAGGCCTATATCAAACCGAACATAATCATCATACCGTTTTGAGTTTTTATCTCCAACCAAAAAGCTGTCATAAGAATACCAATATGTTTCAGAATTTAAATTATGAGAAAAATCATACACTCTACCAATTATAGGCGTGTATGGGTTCCCTGTGGATGATGAAAGGGCAGCACTGAATTCCAAGTCCGAGGTTAATTCAAAGTTGGTAACAAAATTGATTGTATGCGTCCGATCAAAATTAGGATAATGCCAGCCACTTTGTGGATTGTAATATTCTGCCTTGGCTAAAGTGTAACCCAGCCATCCGTTAATTCTGCCAGTAGATTTTTTGATTAAGATTTCCAAACCTGTTGCAGAGGCATCCGTATCCCAAAATTCATTAAAGGGATCTGTCTGAATCTCATTTTCATTTTCGGTATATGTATCTGCTTGCTTTAATGTTAAGAGATTCTCAAACTCTTTTTGGTAAGCTTCAATTCTGAAGAAAATATTTTGTGGGCTTAAATATTCAAAACCCAAAATAGTGTGTTGAGATGAACTGGCTTTTTTATCCTCAGGAATGCCCATCCAAAGGTCAACCAATCTTAAGTTTTCATCTTGGTTGTTCGCAGTCGTTAAAAATTGATGATAGATTCCCCAATTGAGTTTGATCGCAAAATTATCAGACCAATGATATTTGGCACCAACTCTTGGGTCAAAATACATGTCATCATGAAGAGAATATTTTGTGCTGCGGATTCCCATTTGAAGTTTCAATTTTTCCGAAAGATCCATTTTATTTTGGATGAAGAATGCAATCTCTCTGGTTCGGGAATCCATATCCAATGGCGTCCACGTCATAGATGTATCCAACGTTGTAATGTTGATATCCATCCCTAAATCAAAATCAACCTGTTTTAATTGAATGCCCGTGGTGACTTCATTTTTTTCATTCATATTCCATTTTAATTCAGTCTCTAAAGTTTTATCTAAAATGATGTCATAGATGTTAAAACTGAATTGAGTTCGGTTTACTGCTGTGGAATCCAAAAAAGTGATTGTCTCTCTGTCATCCGCGAAAATATTAAAATTAAACCGATAGCGACTTTGAGATAAAAATGTTTTTGTTACAACTGTGGGTGACATAATCCACCGCCAGGTGAGACCATTTGTATGATTTCCCCAGGGCCAATCAATGCCAAAGTCCGATTCTCTTACTGCTGTAGCATTATCATCAAGAGTGTAATTTGTGGATTCATTAAAGCTAAAATCCAAAATATCATCACCATAAAATCTGGAATAGGTTAGCCTGTGATCCATCCCAAAATCCAAATTCATTTTTATTTGGTAATCATAAAAAAAGTAGGGGAATGATAAATAGGTATTGGAACCATCCTCTTTGGTGTCTATTGGAATTTTTATGGCATCCAGGATTTTATCAAAATATGTTCGACGTCCGGAGATCATCCAGGAGCCTTTTACACCATTGAATTCAGGGATGGGCCCTTCTGCCAGACCCTTGGCCGAAATGAGAGAAATATTGGCAAATCCTTTTACTGTTTGGGTGTTCCCTTCCCTGTTGATGACATTCAAGATTGCGCCCATTCTTCCGCCATATCGTGCGGGAAATCCGCCTGCATGGAAATCCGCTTCTTTAATAGCATCGGTGTTAAAGGTGGAAAAGATCCCTCCCAAATGGTAAGGATTATAAACAGAAATACCATCCAACATGATCAGGTTCTGGTCCGGCGTACTTCCACGAACATAAAGAGCACTTGAAAAATCGCTGGTAGTCTGTACTCCTGGCAGCATTTGCAGGGTGCGAAATATATCGGGCTCAACAAAAGCCGGAGCGGAATTGATCTCTCGCAAATTCAATGAAATTTGGCTGCTCTCCATGGATTGTTCAAACTTTTGTCGTTCTGCTGTAACCAATATTTCTTCACTTTGGATGGCTTCTGCTTTTAGCCGAATATTTCTTCGAATTGGTTTTCCTGATTCCAATAAAATTGTTTCTTTATGAACTCGAAAACCAATCATGGAAACATTTAATTCAATTTCTCCAACAGGGATTTTTGAAATCACAAAATATCCATCCTGATTTGTGGCCGCACCCAAATTAGAATTGGAGATAAACACATTTGCGTAGGAAATAGGTTCACCGGAGGCATCTTCCCTAACAAAACCATTTATACTAGAAGTAGCCTGTGCCTTTAAACAACAAACCAAAACCAGTAAACTATATTTAAAAAATTTCATTTTAATTATACAATTATAACTGTAGCTCATTACGACATTGTTAAAAACAATGTTGTTTTTTTAATTAAATATTTTTCCCAAAATATTCCTCCCCGCCGTAAATCATACCCAAATATCATTTGGTGATGTGAAATCATTTATAATTTTACCAGTATTAATGATTCCTTTTGGTTCAACTAGCATAA
>CAXFCD010000136.1:0-5333 GCA_964001155.1 uncultured bacterium
CCGAGGATGATATTACAAGGCAAACATTATTTGATTTTGTAGGAACGGAATCCAGATTTGATGAAGAATATTGGGAATATTTATCAGAAAGATTCAAACAGTTTGGTATGGATATTCCGGAAACAAATCGTAACCAAGCCTTAGTTCCATTGAATGGAGATGTCATCGAAAATCCAGTGGGTTCTGCCCGAGGATCAATTTTTAATGTGAATGGGACCACGTTAATTTCTTTACCAGGTGTTCCAGCGGAAATGAAAGCCATGATGGAAGGAACAGTGGTTCCATTGATTCAATCCAAAGGATTAAAACCAAAACAGTTTCACACATTTCGAACAACTGGTATTCCCGAATCTTCTCTCATTGAACAAATAGCGCCAGTCATGAAAAAAGATCATGGCTGCAGTATTGGATACTATCCATCGCTGTATGGTGTAGATATTCGAATTTCACAAAAAGAAAAAGAGCCTGTAGAATATTTGGCAAATGAGATCAGAAAAGTTCTCGGTGTCTCAATTTATAGTGAAAATGGAGATTCCATTGAGGAGGTCAATGTTACTTTAGCAATAGAAAAACATAAAACCATAGCCACAGCAGAATCCTGTACCGGAGGGTTGGTTGGCCATCGCATCACTGAAGTGTCCGGCAGTTCAGATGTTTACAAAGGCGGACTTGTGGTTTATAGCAATGAAGCTAAAATGGATATGTTAGATGTAGAAAAAACAACCTTAGAAAAATTTGGTGCAGTGAGTGCAGAAACAGCAGAATCCATGGCAAGAAATGTTATGAAAAAGTTTGATGCTGATTTTGGCATTTCTGTGACCGGAATTGCAGGACCAACCGGCGGAACTGAAGAAAAACCGATTGGCCTCGTTTTTATTGGTCTCGCTGATAAAAATAATACAAAAGTGAAGAAATATAATTTTGGTGATACCCGAAAAAGAAATAAACTAAGAACAAGCCAGGCAGCCCTAAATTGGCTCCGGCTAACACTATTATCATTATGATTAAAATAGTTTTAACGCAAAGCCGCAATGTTGCAAAGAAAATTTTTATAGTGTTATCATTAATAACTTTGCATCCCTATGCCTTTGCGTTATGAAAATAAAATGACAGAAAAATTATTACGAACCTTTCTTGCCGTTCCTGTTCCGGGCGAAGTGAAATCCAAAAAAAATATGCTCTATTCTACGTTGGAAAAAGTTGATGGTGATATTAATTGGGTGAAAAATGCTCAATTACACTTAACGCTGAAATTTTTAGGGCATACACCCGAATCTTCAATCAGTGATGTCATTGATCGAATTGAACAAATTACAAAGGAAATTCAACCCTTTGATTTGACCATTGAAGATACGGGTTGTTTTCCTGTGCCCACACGTCCCAGGACACTCTGGTTGGGTGTAAAAGGTACTTTGGATCTGTTATTGAACATGGTAGAAAGGATTGAATCGAGGTTAGATGCTCTGGGTTTTCCTAAATCTAAACGGGACTTTTCGCCTCATATCACAATGGCCAGAATCAAATATCCACAGAAGCACACACCCAACGTGGAGCCATTCTTAAAATCGTCCTACGATCCGATTGATTTCCCCGTAGATCGTGTGCAATTTTTCAGTAGTGAATTGCTGCCCTCGGGAGCTGTTTATACTATATTAAAGACATTTCCCTTAGGGGAAACATTGTAAGGAGTTATCATGTCAGCCGAAACAAAAAAGGCAAAAGCATTAGAATTAGCTATCACCCAGATTGACCGCCAGTTCGGTAAAGGATCCATCATGCGTCTGGGGGATGACCATCTTCCAACCATGGAAAATGTGATCTCAACCGGTTGTTTATCTTTGGATGTGGCATTGGGTGTAGGGGGCGTTCCCAAAGGACGAATTGTCGAAATCTACGGCCCGGAGTCTTCAGGGAAAACGACGCTTGCACTCCACATCGTTGCTGAAGCGCAAAAAGCAGGCGGCTTTGCAGCTTTTATTGATGCGGAACACGCTGTTGATCCGGATTATTCCAAGAAATTGGGTGTGAATACAGAAGAATTATTGATCTCCCAACCAGATACGGGAGAACAAGCGCTGGAGATTTGTGAAACGCTGGTTCGCAGTGGTGCTTTGGATGTGATTGTGATAGATTCTGTAGCAGCGTTGGTTCCCCGGGCGGAATTAGAAGGCGATATGGGAGATGCTCATGTGGGGCTCCAGGCAAGGCTCATGTCACAAGCTTTGCGGAAATTAACAGGAACCGTGAGTCGATCTAACACGACTGTGATCTTCATTAACCAAATTCGGGAAAAGATTGGTGTCATGTTTGGAAATCCTGAAACGACGCCGGGCGGGAGAGCACTGAAGTTTTATTCATCCATTCGTATGGAAATCCGACGGATCACGACAATTAAAGATGGCGCTGAAATGGTAGGAAGCAGGGTCCGGGTTAAGGTGGTGAAAAATAAAGTGGCTCCGCCATTTAAAAAATCCGAATTCGATATTATGTACGGACAGGGCATTTCCTTTATTGGGGATATTATTGATTTAGCTGTGGAAGGAAATATTGTGGAAAAAACCGGTGCTTGGTATTCTTACGATGATATGAAGATCGGCCAAGGACGAGAAAATGCAAAAAATTTCCTCAGTGAAAATGAAGATGTGTTGGAAACAGTTATTTTAAAAGTGAAATCATTTATGGGATTGGAAAGCGAGGCGGTAGAAGCTGAAGCATAAAATCCAATCTATTACGCCGCAAAAGCGGCGAAAAACCCGGTTCACTATCACCTTGGAATCGGGAGACGTCTTCGGAATTTCCGGAGACGTTTTTCTTTCTAATCCACTAAAAGTTGGCCAAAAATTAGAAACAAAGGAAATTAGTCAACTTCAATCATTAGACTTAAAAAACCGGATAAGGAATCAAGCACTCAATCTATTAAGTTTTCGCCAGCGTAGCAGAGCAGAATTATTTCGGCGATTAAATGAAAAAGGACATCAAATCCAAGACATTGAACCCATCCTGGACGATTTAGAATCAAAAGGATATCTCAATGATTCAGAATTTGCCAAAATGTATGCAGCCCATTTAATTGAAAAAAAATTATTAGGCCGGGTTGCAGTTAAAAGTGAATTTTATCCCCATCAAATTCCGGATCATATTCTTGATCCAATTTTAGATGAGTTGTACGAGAGGATTCCCCCGATCAATCTTGTGGAAAAAATGGTTAAAAAAAGAATGAAAACAGGGGAAAAATCTCAAAAAGATAAAAGCCGTTTGGTGAATCAATTAAAGCGAAGGGGATTTGCCTGGTCGGAGATTGAACCGGCACTGAATTCAATAAGCTGGGAAGAGTAAATGCAGCGATTAACATCTCTTGATCTTGAATTTATACAGCGATCTTTGGGTCGAGAGCCTAATAAAAAAGAACTGAAAATCCTCTATGATGTACTTGAGCCTGTCCTAGTTCACCGGGAAAAACTTCCGGCCCGGTTTGTGGAGCAACTCCAGCGAAAAAAGCAAAATGTCATTTTTGAAATAGTGCAAATTTCAGATAAAGGGAATTGGCAATCGCCACATTATTTAATTCGCGAGTTTGCTTTGCGAGGTGCTTGGCCTGTCCAATTATCCTTCATTTGGTTATTTCATCCTACTAAAACATGTCTGAATAGGATTCACGATTATGAAACAACTTTGACAGAATCGTTCCGGCCTTTCTTGACCCATCATGTTTCCCCGGACGTACCCCGGAAAAAATTCGGTCAAGTTATTGTAGTAGGACTTTTGCCTGAAAATCATACTGCAAATCAGGTTTCCAAGGGCCAAATCTTGGGGTATGTGAAAATTCCCAAGCCTGGAAAAACACTCATGAATGAAAAGAGAATCATGAAAATCCTGACGAAATATGACCGTTTCGTCTCCGGTTTTTCTTTGACTGGAAATACTGGTATTGATTTAAGACAATTATTCACCAGAATTCCCGAAACAGCATCAGTTAATTTTACCTTTCCAAAGAAAATCAAAAAAGGGGATGGGCTTATTGTTTCTACCGGTGTCAGCGATTATGAATTGAAGACAAAACTGATGGAAGCCGGATACGAATATGAAAGGGTCGGCAAAATAAAATCTGAGCGGTACCATGTCCTTGATTTCGGAGATGGTCAGGAAAAAAAATGGCCTATAGGTTTGACCAAAATTTCTATTCACAGCAAAGATGAGAAAAAGACAGACAAGGTAGAAGAAAGAAAAGTGGAGAAGAAGAAAAAAAGCAAAAAACCTAATCTTCTCAATGTCGTGAAAGAAATGATCGCTGCCGGACATCCGAAAAATGAGTCCGGGGAATTGGTTATACATGATTCAGGAAGAATTGTTAAGGTTGCCACACATCAACAATTTTTAGTATATGGGAATGCATTTTTCAATGGTGTGCGATCTGTGGCTAATGTGGTGCGAAAAATGGCCACCGTAGGATCCCATGTTCAATCATTACAAATATTTACCAATGTGGAGCACGCTGATAGTTTAGCCGGGCAGCAATCGGTAATTCACGCTTTCGGCTTGCGAGATAAAACTGAAACTCATTTTACAGAAAAGTTCCAGCCCAATCATCATCAAGTCATTGGTATCGGAGATAAAAAGCCGGAAACAGATTTAGCTGTGGAAGATTCGGATTTTATTTCAATGCTGGGCAGTTTGAAAGGGGAATTGAGCCAATCGCTTTTCCGTGACTTAACAGGGCATTCCAGTGATGAGAATCCACCTGCATTTGACAGCACCATGGAATACAATATTAATCAATCTATGGTTCAAGCTATTTCGACCCAAGTCATCAAAAAGGTCAGTACAATATCCAAGGGCGGATTAATCATTGCGCTTTTAGATTTGTTTTTACAATTGAAAAGTGATTATGGGATGAAAATTCATATTTCCAGAAAATTAGCTCCGGAAGAACTACTGTTCGGCGAATCCTTTGGATCAGCCCTGGTTTTGATCGGGGAGAAGGAATTGATGGAATTTCAACGAATTTGCATGACCCACGGCGTACCCTGCAGTACGATTGGCAGGTTACAGGATAAAAAAGAAATAAAAGTGAACGATATTTTAAAAATCCCCGAAAAAACTTTGACTTCCCTTATGGGGTGATTATTGGATTTATCCCCGATTCGCGATTGGTATATTTATTGGAATTTGGACTCTAAAGTAGAATGACGTACAAAATAATATTAACCTTATACTAAATTATTAATATAATATATATCCAATAATATTATGATTTATAGATATGATATAAATTAAAACATTAATATATGAAACCATAAAAAATGGGGCAGACCTCACAATGACCTCGGACAGAG
>CAXFCD010000137.1:0-2677 GCA_964001155.1 uncultured bacterium
CACTATATTTGAATTTTCAGAATTTCCTTTAAGGCTTATTTTGATTTGGTTACACACCTGAAATTCAATTTCCAGTGAATCGTATGGTGTGTTTGAAAGCTCAGCTTTATTTAAATTGGACGTTTCAATTAATTTGATTTCCGAATCGCTTAGTTTATGGATTAAATACAATTTTCCGAACTGAACCGATTCAAAAGAAGCATTGCTGCCATATGTTTTGTTATCAGAATGATTTTTGATGGAAGTGATTTTTAATCCATTTCCTGTAGTTATATTTCCGCTGAGATAATCAAAGAAATCATTTTGTCCATCACCGTTTTTATTCAATGAATCGTCACTTTTAAGCGTTACATTATCTGCTGTTTTTGGAATCCAAGCACAATCATTAAACTCAGGCGCTGCAAATTCACCAAGCTGAGATAAACTGGTTTTATCAATTTTAGCCGTTGAAATTAAAGGTTTGTATGCCGTTCTCGATTCAGCAGCAACTTCCGGATATCCCCAGGCAATATAAGTGAAGTGAGGTGTGTTCAGCGAGTCGTTCAGGGATACAACAATATCATCACCTGTCCCTTCACTCAATTTTACTGCACTCCCACTGGTGCCGCTCCATCCATTAGAACCTGTTATACTTCCGGGCCCCCCATTTCGCTGATGCCCTGAATGATCAAGGGCATTTCCTGCGAGTGGGAAAAATCCTTCAAGATCTCTGGATTCTTCAAAATACAAATCAAAGATTTCATCTCCTTCAAGTTTTCGGTCAAACAATTTAAAATCGTCAACACGTCCATTCCAGTTATTGTTGCCATCAAAACTTGCACCTATTTGAAGAGAAAACGTTCCAAGAGTGATTGATTCCTGAACATTTTTAAGTGCTTCACCATTGGCATACAATTCCAGTTTGTTTGAGCCATCATAGGTGACACATAAATGGGTCCATTCCATCAGACCATATGGATTGCTTGTTGTAACATTGTCATTGTAAAAAAATATTTTCTTTCCGTTCTCCTTATATCCCAGCTTTAATCCGGAATTGCCCGTATTCAACAAGTCCATCCGGGATTCCTCAAAACTTTCGGGCAACGCCCACAGGCAAACACTGAATGGATTTGAATTCAAAGAAACCGATGAAACATTCAAATAATCATTATCCTGAAATTGATAGGCCCCAAAATTATCGTTATTCTTCCCCTTAGCATAATTTTCGGTTCCTATTACGGATGCATCTTGAAATGAACCATCCGCATCGGAATGATCGAGTGTATTGTTGTCAAAAGTGTAGTGAAGCACCAGACTACTTGATGCGTTATCGAGGCTTCCACGGGTGGTAAATGAAAACTGATGATCCTTGTTCAGGAAAACTCGATCATCAGAATATTCACCGCAATTGTAATTAGGGGCCTCACCTCCTTGGGTTAAATTATCTTCATTCCGGATTCCGGGTCCCTGTATACCGCAATCTCCTTGCAGGTAGGAATAAGCACCTTCCAGAGAACCATTTTCATTAAAAGCACCCTTGACCGTTATCTCTACCGTTGTGTTTTCAGGCCATTTCCCTTTCGGGTGAATCATCAACTGCTTATTGTAAAATTCCAATCGGGGCACGAAATCACAGAGATTTGCATCAGTAGGATTTGGTGAACAACTGACCAACACCGTCTTTCCAGAAATCAATGAATCCGGATCCATGAATTTATTGAATGAAATATAGGGTGCAGTATAAACCGAAATATTCTGTGATTGATCTTCGGGAAAATTCGATTTGACGATCGGGGTTTCAGTTGTTTTGAAATCCACACTCAAGTTATCACCAACATTATTTGCAAAATCTTTAAAACCCTGAATTTTTAAGGAATAACTAAGATTGTCCAACAATGATGCTTTGCAGATGCTTCCATTTTGATAATGATTTGGACATTCACCAGCACCGTTGGAAAGTCTGATGAAATTAATGTCCCAAGTTTGATTATCCGTTGTTACAGGTGAACCGAGATCCCTGCATTGATTTGCTGATGAGAAATTATCAGCGCTGATTTGTACCATACCCTCACAGGATCCATTGTCGGCTGACAAACCATTGCTGATGGGTTCTTCGAATTTGATGCTTAACTTATTAAGATTGACCGGGTAAGAATGATTGTCGTGTTTATGGATGCTTATTAAATTCCCAAGTTTGTATTTGTTATCTTCAAGCAAATTTTGATGACTTTGAGATAAGTCAATTTGCATGAACCCAGAGCCATTATCCGGTTCCTGTTCACCCTTTGCGGAAGTGTATTGGACAGATATTGAAGATATCCTCGGTAAAATGTTGTCAAGTGTGATGTTATCAATCTCTTCAGCAACATTACCTGCGAGATCCGTTACTCTAGCTTTAATCGATTGTATGATATTCGATGTGTTGTCAAGAAGAGTGTGATTATCGATGACCATCGAAAAGGTTTTGTTGTCGCTTCCTGTAAGGTTATCTCCAATTTTGAGTTGATTGTTTGATTTATTGAAAATCTCCCAAGCATTTAAAGCACGGTCATCTGAAACAATGATCTTAAATCCTATCATTCCCTCATTGGTTAACGTACTTGGAGTGACGGTACTATTATCGACGTCATAAATTTCTAAGCTGATGGTTGGAGGAACCGTATCTATGGAAACTTCACTTATATTATCAGGAGATAAG
>CAXFCD010000138.1:0-5909 GCA_964001155.1 uncultured bacterium
ACATTTTCATATTCCGTAAATAAAAAACCTGTAGCTGTGGCGATTGATCCTGATGTTCAAACTGTCGACTTGGATTACCGGAATAATACGACCAACATGAAAAAACAAATTTTGTTTGATTGGCCGGGACTTTGGTATAATCCCCGGGATGCTTATGTGATTCGCTGGATGCCTAATTTTTATTATCAGGAAGAGACCACAGGTTTTGCACCGGGACTCACTCTAGACTATGATTACGGCCAATATGAAGGGACAACCTTACGAGCAAATTATTCTCCGGATTCAAAGGATTTATATTGGTATTTGGGTGGCTGGCGTGAGCCGGTTCATTTCTTTCCCAGGACAACATTTCATTTTTGGGCATTCAATCGGCCAGGTGTAAAAGAATTTGGTGGTGAGGTTGAAAAAGATTGGAACCGTGTTTATGGCAGGTCTAGGACTCATAATTTTGCTCTCGGTTTTTATGTTCAGCCAAGTTATGATGCATCCCGCGCAATTGTATTAGGATATAACCCTGATGGGAATCTGGCGGTGGGGTACTTGGATTGGGATACAGGATTTGGTCCTATTTCTTTTAATATGAATGGAGCGTCTTCGCTTGGAAGTAACTCTACTTGGCAATTCACAAGATTGACAGCAACCGGGAATTATTCAAAGTCATTTAAAAAATTGAGATTTAAGGGGAGAGGTATTGTCGGAAAAATTTGGACAGATGAAAATGGTGTCCCCGGACAAGAAGGCTATAATATTGAGGGGAACAGTTCCAACGATCTGCTCCGAAAAAATTACTTAGTAGATCAGTTTTATGGATTAGAGATAGGAGAGGGTGAATCTCTCATGAGTCATTATCACATGCCCGGGGAAGGAAATTTGCGCGGTTTTGTCGGCAAAGGTGAAAGAGGGGCGGAAGCTTTAGTGGCACTATCTTCGGAAGCTAGCTATTCCAAGTCAATTAAGAAACTAAACCTAGATGCTGAATTTGCTGCTTTTGTAGATGGTGGGATGTTCTGGGATCGGTTGGACGAAGAATCGGGTATCATTGGTTCAAAATATATTTCCAGGACACTTGCTGATGTTGGTATTGGCCTACGATTGGGGACTGATATTTTTGAAAAAGACTTTTTTGTGAGAATTGATTTACCCTTTTTTACTTATAAGAACGGAAATGTAACAATTGATGAAAAGAACTGGATTTTTAGTTTCCAACGAAGTTTTTAGTCACTATTAATTCCATTTGAAAAAAAAAGCTCTTCGGAGCTTTTTTTTTATTTTAGTGTGTCTGCGTAAATCAATTTAAAAATCTATGATTAGAAAATTGATTGAATTCAAGACGAGAGTTACTAAATTTGCCCATCTTTAGTTCACTATTATATTGAACCAACCGCTCAATTTTTGATTAAATCTATCAGGAGACATTATCGTGATTAAAAAGCTAACATACTTTACTACCCTTGTCTTTATTAGTTCATCCTTGCCTGCTCAAGAACTCTGCCCCGCTGTGGGTCTGACCGCTTTTGGTGGTGACCAACAAAATATCATTTCCTGGGGTGAGCCTGTGGGCAATATCGGTTGCGGTGATTTTCCAGTCAACGAAATGCCTTTTTCCCATGAAGGAAATAATACAGGAATGGGAGATGATTGGGCTGTCTCCGGAAGTAACGGTGAAGACGTTGCCTATACACTGAATGTTAGTGTAGCAACGACTTATGATTTTACATTGTGCGACCCTGTAACAGATTATGATACTAAGCTTGAAATTTTTACCAATGACGCAGAATGTGTGACCCCTTCCTCAACCGGCAATTACAATGATGATGATTATACAAATTGCCCCGATCATAATGCACCTTACCCGCCCAGCGGCCTTTGGGGGATTACTCTCCAACCTGGACAATATTATGTTGTTGTGGATGGATTCGGTGGCGCTACGGGGAATTATGTACTCCATGTGAGTGAAACCGGTGGCAGAAATCATGATATTGCAAATAATTCAGTTAGAACTGTTTGGCCAATGGAAATTGAAAAAATGCAAGAATTGGGTATGTCTCAAGATGAAATTGAAGGCTATACTGAAGAAGTGATGAACCCTGATCGGTATGCTGCTCAGCAAACAAATACACGTGAAATACCTGAAGAATGCGGAACATTTTCAACTTACCGTGTTTATGATGCATCAGATAATTCAGTGTTGGGTGAAACAACTGATTTAACCTATACTCATAGTGGGCTGAATAATGGAACAGAATATTGTTATTATGTCACCACAGTCTATGATGAAGGTGAATCTGAAGTAACCGATACAGAATGCGCAACGCCCGGTGCTTGGCAACCCTTACCGCCAACCAATGTGTATGCGGAAGTTTGGGATGAGGAAGTCTCCATTTATTGGACAGCGCCTGAAGTTGTTGAATTAGGTATTCCATATACAGAAACATTTGACGAAGGTGGTTTATTAGATCTTTGGCTTGTGGATGGTGGAGATAATTGGCTTTGGGACGATGTATCCGGAAATCCGGCACCCTGCATGCGCTTTAATTGGAGCCCATCAACAACAAACTATGATCAGAGCCTTTATGCGCCTGTCATCCCTTTGGGAGAATTGACAGAAGTAACAGTAGCATTTGATTTTGAATTTGATAATTGGTCACCCTCCGGTGCTGAATTTTTATCAATTGAGTATAAAACTGGAACAGATTCAGAATGGTCTGTGCTGGAAGTGTTCGATAACTCAGGAGAAGATTTCCCATTTGAAACTTTCAGTTATGATGTTTCAAATTTGACAGATAATCTCCAAGTTCGTTTCCACTGTTATGGAGCTAATACCTTCGATTTGAATTGGTATCTGATTGACAATTTTTCTGTCACTTCCGATGGCAGAACCAGCCGAAATGAATATGATTTCTTGGGCTACAATGTTTATGTAGATGGTGAATTGGACAACGATGATTTATTTGATACAACGGGTTATACTGTCTATGGATTAGATAACGAAACTTCCTACACCTTTGGCGTAACAGCTGTTTATGAAGGCCCCGATGGCGGTGATAATTATGAAAGTGAAGCAGTTGAAGTTACTGCTCAGCCCATTTATGTTTACGGCGATGTGACTGGTACAGTCACCGATCCTAATGGGAATACAATAGACAGTGTTATTGTTTCCTCCGGTAGCGAGTCTGACACAACAGGAACAGACGGAACCTATACCCTTTGGAACTTGGATGTGGGAACCAATACAGTCACAGCCCGCAGAGGAGGTTTTTATACAACCAGCGCTGATGTGGAGGTTCTTGCTCAAGCAGATCCAACAGTTTATGATTTTGTAATGAGTCCGGACATGCCATCTCCGGTTGGATTGAATGCCACGCCACTCGATGAACAAGTTTATCTAGAATGGCGCACACCCGGTGGACAAACCTTATTTGACATGTTCTACTATGATGATGTTTTTGAAGCCCAAATTGGGTGCGGTGGCGGATGCCAATTCGGTGTACGTTTTACACCACCAAATTATCCTGCCTTACTCACCGGTTTGGTTCTTTCCTTCCAAGGTGGTGCCAGTGCCACAGGAGCTGCAGTTGATGTTTATCTGGATCCCGATGGATCCATGGCTGGTCCTGTGGGTGATCCCATTAACCTAGTGCCAACTGCAGATCTATCAGCACCAGCTGAATTAGTTCAGTACGAATTTGATGTTTCCGGCGCTGGTGTGGAAGTGACGAGTGGGGATATTTATGTTGTCATAAATGAAAATAGTTCAGGGTTTATGGGCATTGCCAATGACATTGAACCTCAGTCACCGGAATATTATGACAGGAATTGGGTCACAACCGGTACTGGTTGGACCACCATTTTTGATATTGTTGGTGGCGATCCGTCCCTCACAGGGGATTTTGGCATCTTGGCACAATTCTTAGGTGTGCCCGGACGAAATGGATATGCCATTACCTCCACAGGTGATGTGATTCCCGATGCTCGAGTTTCCTCCGGTGTGATAGCTAATTACAACGTGTCAGGGACTGTGAATGAATCCGACACGGAAAATCCCGATTTCATCACCCAATTGGATCAGCCATACACGCCATCAGTTCCATATCCTTCTAATATGGATCGCGATGATCTGGTTGAATATCGTGTGTATGAGGTGGACTCTGACGGCAATGAAACCTTTGTGGTTGCTACTGAGGATACATTTGCTACCGTGGATGCCAGCCCGAACTATGTTGAATACTGTTACAATGTATCTGCATATTGGTCAACGGATAACTATGGCGACCTTGAATCCAATCATTCCAATGTTGCTTGTGCAGTTCCATTTACCTACGGTGATGCCAATTTTGACAGTGATGTGACGATCGAGGACGTTTTAACCGTCGTGGATTTCATTCTGGAAGAGGAAGTGCCAACGGAAGACCAATTCAGAAATTGTGATCTCAACAATGATGAAGAAATCAATATCGCGGATATCATTATGATGATTGATATCATTTTTGGTGG
This sequence comes from uncultured bacterium, assembly GCA_964001155.1. Classification (GTDB taxonomy): domain Bacteria; phylum Fidelibacterota; class Marinisomatia; order Marinisomatales; family UBA1611; genus CAXFCD01. The sequence continues at coordinate 4,495 of CAXFCD010000138.1, forward strand.
AACCGGCAGAACGGTTGGATTCGATCCAAGCGAAATAGCTTATGTTGATTTAATGACGGATTTTGAAAATGCCCAACTGACTTTTGACATTGAGTACAATGGTCCGGTCCGAGGTATTGAATTTGAAATTAAATACGACCCTGATTTAGTAAAAGTGATGTCACCATCCTTGGTTAATTTCCAGGAAAATGTCATGGTTTCTTACACCCAAAAAGAAGCTGGTGTATTGAAAATCTTGGCGGCAGACCTCCAAGGCGGCAGCATCGAAGCAATGGATAAGACCTACTTGACTTTACCGGTGGAATTCATAGGTAATGAACGAGATATTGCCAATGTTTCTCTCGATGGTATCTATCTTGCAGGAGCGGACGGAAGTTTGATTGAAACAGTAGCACGGACGAATGCTTCAGAAGTGAAGGTGATTCCGGGAGAATTTGCGTTGCATCAGAATTTCCCCAATCCTTTTAATCCTTCAACGGAGATTCGGTTTGACCTTCCTGAAGCAGGAAAGGTTAATCTGGCTATTTACAATTTGATGGGTCAAAAGATTCGCACTTTGTCTTCTGGTGAAATGACACCTGGTTATCATGCCATTGTTTGGGATGGTACGAATGATATGGGCAGCCAAGTTGCCACGGGCATGTATTTCTATGCCATTCAGACCAGCGAATTCCAGGCAACAAAGAAAATGCTTTTTATGAAGTAAATTTCACTTAAATCCCGTAAAAAGCCCTTTCATCATTGGTGGAAGGGCTTTTTCATTTTAAGGGAACTACACTTAACTTTAGCGCATTGAAAAAAACAAAAATGAGTCAAACACCATGAAACGTATTGTTATTTCAATTTTACTGATATCTGTCTTATTTGCTCAAAATTCCGTTGTAAAACAATTTAGCCAAGCATTTGCGGATGTAGCGGAAAAAGCAAAACCTGCGGTGGTCACTATTATAACGGATAAAGTGATTTCCTTAAACCAATTCGATGATTTTGGATTTTTCTTTTATCACCCTAATCAACCCAGACAAAGAGAATTCAAAACAAATGCATTGGGCTCCGGTGTAATCATTGATGCTGAAAAGGGCTATATACTCACCAATAATCATGTTGTGGCTGATATGGATGGGATTCATGTGAGATTAATTGATAAACGTGAATTTGATGCCACGGTCATTGGGACCGATCCCAAAACCGACTTGGCCGTTCTTCAAATTGATGCTGGAGAACTAACAGAGATTTCATTGGGGAATTCGGATAATGTCCGTGTCGGTGAATGGGTCATGGCAGTGGGAAGTCCTTTTTCAGAGAATTTGAGTCATACTGTCACGACCGGAATTGTGTCCGCCTTGGGCAGAAGTAACATCATGAACCCTCAAAGTTACGAGGATTTTATTCAGACGGATGCTGCCATCAATCCG
>CAXFCD010000139.1:0-4435 GCA_964001155.1 uncultured bacterium
ACAGGCTAAACCAAACCCCCGAGGGTGAGCAATGCCATGAGAGTGAAACAACATCACATCCGGTTGGTGTTGAATTCGTTTGATCAATTTCATGATTGAGGGCGCTTCCCGGAAAGCCAACAATCCCCGGACATAAGGAAATGTGATTTCTTCCGAAAGGCCGTGACGCTCCACCAATTCCATGTCCGGGAATCTCAAAACGACCAGTGCTGAATGGATTGTATTCGAGTTTGGATCATGGGAGATGGATGTCCCGCACACCAAATGAATATCATTAGGCAAAGGCTGGACTTCAACTTTATCACGCAGATTGAGCTGGATGGCAGATGCTTCATCGGGTGAAACATTCCAGGAATGGAATCGAACAGGCTTCATTTTCAAATCTAATACACTTAAATTTTGAAATCATGGAAAAACCTAAACCGATTTTTGCTCTTCTTTTATTATTAAATGTGTTATTTGCAAGCATTGAAAAAGATCTGCAAACACAATTCATATTGGCAGCGCCGGGAGACACCATCACTGTCCCAGAAGGCATTCACCCCATTTTGGGTACTCTATCCATAGAAGGGAAACACGATTTAGTCATCCGTGGCGCTGGAATGGATAAATCTATTCTGAATTACGCAAATCAAGATGAGGGCGCCCAAGGCATTAGTATTACCAATTCACAAAATATCACCTTGGAAAATTTCACCGTGCAGGATTCAAAAGGGGACGCCATCAAAGCCCAATATGTAGAAAACATTATTTTCAGGTATGTGAAAGCGGAATGGACAGGTGGCCCAAAAGCCACAAATGGCGCTTATGGACTCTATCCCGTTCAATGTGAAAACGTGTTGATCGAGCATTCAGTTTCTATCGGTGCTTCCGATGCAGGACTCTATGTAGGGCAATCCAACAACATTGTTGTGCGCTACAATACTGCTTATGATAATGTGGCGGGAATTGAGATTGAAAACTCCAACAATGCGAAAGTGTACGAAAATCACGCCTATAATAATACAGGTGGCATTCTCGTTTTCGATTTGCCGGATTTAGTGCAAAAGAAAGGTGGCAATGTTCATGTCTTCAGCAATCTGATTGAACACAATAATTTGTTCAATTTTGCACCTCCCGGGAATATCGTGGGCAAGGTGCTACCGGGGACAGGCATCCTCATTTTAGCCTGCAGCGATGTTCACATTTATCAAAATACCATCCGAAATAATAAAAGCGTTGGTACCGGTGTGGTGAGTTATTTTATGACGGAGGAAGCCATTAAAGATAGTCTGTATAATCCATATACTGCAGATGTTCATATTTATAATAATGAGTTTGAACGTTGGCCGGGGTTCCCCACCTTAGATTATGATGTTGGGAAATTATTAGCCGTGAAATACGGCCGCAATACACCGGACATTATTTATGACGGCATGCAGGATCCGGAGAATACCCATGGATTATGCATCCAAGATAATGAAGATGCGCGGTTTACTGATTTGGATATAGAGAACAATTTTGAAGAATGGTATTCACCGTTCCTATCCAATTTTTCTGAAGATATGTCTCCCCACGATTGTGGCATGAAACACCGGATGGTTTCCACAACAAAACAATGAACTCCATTTTGAGAAATGCATGGCGAGTTGCATTTCTACTATTCATCTCTACCTTTCTCTTTGGAGGAAACCCCCTGAAATATGCCAAGCCAAAATTATCCGATTACGGATTCTTTAAAGGACGAATGGAAGATCATAGACCGGTTAATGGTGTAATTCCGTATGATGTATCAGCCCAGCTCTTTTCAGATTATGCCTTAAAATCACGGTTCATTGTTTTGCCGAAGGGGCACCAATTAACCTATAAAGATGATGGTTCTTTCGGTTTCCCACTTGAATCCATCTTGATTAAAACATTCAATTATCCCGCTGATTTAAGAAAACCCAAAGAGAATATAAGGCTCATGGAAACACGACTACTCATCCACACGCCAGAAGGCTGGATGGGATTCCCATACGTTTGGAATGCTGAGCAAACTGACGCTTTTTTAGAAATTGCCGGCGAACGACTAGATGCATCTTTTGTCAATTTTTCCGGCGAACCAGAGAATTTGATTTATAGCGTCCCCAACTTCAATCAGTGTAAAGGATGTCATGTGAATCAAAATAAAATGGTTCCTATTGGACCCAAGGTTCGGCTACTCAATCATGATTTTGATTATGAAAATGGCACCATGAATCAACTGAAAAAATGGTCGGAGCTAGACATGATTGAGGAATTGCCTCCCCTCACAGAATTACCACATACGCCGGATTACGATGATCCCAATGATGGGTCCGTCGCTGAGCGAGCTCGGGCATGGATTGACATTAACTGCGCTCACTGTCACCGCTTGGGAGCGCCGGGGGAAACATCGGGACTCTTTTTAAATATTGAAGAAACAAATTCCACAAAACTAGGTGTGCTGAAACCACCCATTGCGGCGGGCCGTGGTTCAGGTGATTTGAGTCATACCATTGTTCCCGGACATCCGGATGAATCTATCATGGTGTATCGAATGGAATCAACCGACCCGGGAATCATGATGCCGGAATTAGGGAGAAAATTGGTTCACAAAGAAGGCGTGGATTTAGTCAAACAATGGATTAAGGAAATGCGACCTTAAGTGTTCATGTGTTAGTGTGTTCACGTGAACACTCCGCACTTAAACACTTAATGAAATTTCTTCGAACACGCCTGTCTTTTTATTTTTCTGAACTTTGTCCCAATCAAAATACCGGCCATTCATGGCAATATAAACACCATGAGGTAGTGCTTGGGCAAATGCTAATGCACCGCCAAAATTAAAGAGTCCATCGCTGCTACCGAATTTGTATGGGATCATGGCGCCAGTGAGGACAATCGTTTTTTCTAAATTTGCTTCTGCCAATAGTTTCGCTGTTTCTGCCATAGTATCGGTGCCATGGGTAATGACAATTTGGTTCTCATCTACTCTTTTACAATTATCTAAAATCACGGCGCGATCGTTGTCCGTCATATCCAAACTATCAATCAGCATCAGCGTTCTGATTTTCACTTCCAGCTTTGATCGGCCCAAATCCAGGATTTCACGCATGTGTGTATCTTTAAAATAAAGCTCTCCTGTGATTTCGTCATATTCCTTATCAAAGGTACCACCGGTAATTAAAATTCGTACTGCCATTAGGTCTCCTTAATTTGCCGAATATTGAGCTTGTCCAAATATTCGTGTATTTATTCCCTTCGATAAACTCAGGGAAATTGTTTTGTTAAATGATTGTGGTAATGTCTTCAAATGACTTCTTTTTCAAAAGAGGGACTTCCGCATTATCTTCAGGATATCCAGCCGGAATAAGTAAAACAGCTTTTTCATTTTTAGGACGTTTTAATATTTTTTCTAAAAAGCCCATGGGGCTTGGGGTATGGGTCAATGTTGCTAAACCAGCATTATGCAAGGCCACCAACAAAAATCCCGAAGCAATTCCCACCGATTCATTCACATAATAATTCTTGCGTTTTCCATCTTCACACAAATCATAACTCTGCTTGAATACCACAATGAGATAAGGTGCGATTTCTAAAAATGGTTTATGCCAATCCGTTTCAAATTGGTTTAAATCTTCAAGCCAATAGTCCGGTGCGCGATGTTCATAAAATTCCTTTTCTTCTTTTTCAGCAGCAATTCTGATTTCTTTTTTGACGGCTGGATCTTGAACGATCACAAAATGCCAAGGCTGTTTGTTGGCGCCGGAGGGTGCTGAGTTTGCTGTTTTAATTGCATTCTCTATGATTTCCATAGGAACCGGTTTGTCTGAGAAATTTCGAACGGTTCGTCGTTGAATCATCTGCTCTAAAAAAGATTTGGAACGAGATTTCATCTCTGGTTCTGGCAGGGAAGTAAATCTTAACTTTTGAAAGGACATAGTCTAAATTATAATGGTTTTTCTATGTTCAATTTACTCATGGTTCATGGATGCGCCCTTTTGAAATTCTAACCCTAATCCTGATTGCAGGAACACTTACCGCTCTTTTCACACATTCGGACAGGAAAGCTTTCCTGTATCTGCTGCTCGGTGCTATCGCAGCCATGTTGTTCCAGCATTTCACGGAAGGTCATCGTTGGCAGTTTGCTTTTGCTATTTATATTCTGCCTGCCACGTATATATTTCACCGGTTTCAGGAAAAGGGAATTAATACAATTACAAAAGGTTTACTATCAATTTGGTTCTTAATTGCGCTTTTAATCCCCTGGGCAATCCCGGTTTTTATCTTGCCGGATCCTGGAGGGGATTTTGATGTTGGTACAGAAACTTACCATTGGATTGATTCCTCCCGGGCAGAGTGGTTTACAGATGAAACTGCGGATGATGTACGGCAGCTCATGGTCCAGATATGGTATCCGGCAAAACTCGTTTCACCAATTGAACCGGAACCT
>CAXFCD010000140.1:0-4129 GCA_964001155.1 uncultured bacterium
CGGTGCATCTGCCACACTCCACACAGGAAAAAATATCCAATGCCTGATTTTGTGTCAATTTGGTAAGGTCTGTTAGCATGGCATCCAATTCATCCTCGTCCCCTTCCAAATCAATATGAACGGGCGTGTGCTCCGGTTGGCTAAAAGGCCGGAAGAAAATATTGAAGGGCCCCAACACCAAGTGGAGATGCTTACTCCGAGGAATCAAAAACAGGAAGGCTAAAATAACAACACTATGAATCCACCAGTTGATCTTCCACGCCAGTGACGAAATTTCCATTTCACCAATCAAATAAGTCACCATTAACACCACAATAAATACAGCAACCAAACCTGATGTGGGGGATAATTTTCCCAATGCTTTTGGTTTAGTTATGAACCGGCGGTAAGCCAAGGAAACAATCCCAAAAATCACTAAAATGGAAAATGGGATTACAATAAATGAATAGTTATGATGTGTTGCTTCGGACAGGATCGGTTTGTAAAAACCAATGGCAAAATGGTCAATGGTAACTAGCCCAAAAACGAGAAAGCCCCAAAATACCAAGGCATGCATGAGTCCGGGAAATGGGCGTTCGCGAATCACTTTTTCATGGAGAAACACTTCCCGAAATACACGTATGAGTCGTTCGGGAATTCGATCGAAGGGTAAACTCCCTGTCCCTTTTTGAATAATGGCAACACGACGCAGAACCTCATAGGAAAATGACCCTAATGCCCCCAGGGTTAATCCGGCGAGGATTAATTTTTCAAGGACAGAAAAGGTGACGTCGTTCATAAAAAGGTCAAATTAGCTTTGCAGCGCCTCAATAAGTTTGGGGACGATTTCCAAAACATTTCCCACAACAGCATAATCTGCAATTTCAAAAATAGGAGCATCCGGATCTTTATTAATCGCAAGAATATTTTTCGATCCTTTCATCCCCACAACATGTTGAATCGCACCAGAAATTCCTAATGCTAAATATAATTTTGGAGACACTGTTTGTCCGGAACTTCCAATTTGGCGAAATGAAGGTAACCATCCTGCATCAACAACTGGTCGACTCGCTGCTACTTCTGCACCAAGTGCTTTTGCCAGTTCAAAAGCCATAGGAACATGGTCTTCGTTCTCAATCCCACGCCCCACAGAAACAATTAAGTCTGCAGATTCTAAATCAACATCTCCAGCTTCTTCTTGGAAAGGGGCTTCTGATGAAGATCTTACAATAGAATCATCTAAAGTAACGTCTACCAATCTTGATGAACAAGAGCCTGACACCATTGATTCATCACTAAATGCAGAAGATTGAAAACTCAACATATATTTTGATGCATCAGTTGAAAGTGTTGCGTTCAACTTTGCATTTAATACCTGTTTTACATAACCATCTTCAATTGAAACAATGTCTGGTAAAAAAGGTAAATCTAATTTTGCAGATACACGAGGCATAAAATCACGGGTTTGGTAAGTGTGCCCAACCACAATCACATCGGGATTGACCGACTCAACAACTTGACACACAACTGAGGAATACCCATCTGCATTATAGGATGCCACTAAGGGGTGATCTACTGTAATAACTTCTGCTAAATCCACACCGACTAATTCTCCCGCAATTGCATTTGCATTGTCTCCAATAGCAAGAGCTGTGACTGTCCCACCCAATTGTTGTGCTCCGGCGATTGCTTCTTTACTCAACCGATGGAGTGAACCATGATTATCTTCTAATACTACTAAAATATTCATGTTATAAAACCTTTATATCTGATTTTAAAATGTCAACAATTTGGGTAGTGACTGAATCTGCATCCCCTTCGATAACAACAGTTTGTTTTGTTGTTTTTGGTACAAAGACCTTATCAATTGATTGGGATTTAGTGGCACCCATCACATCTGATGCGTTTAATGATTTGATTTCTTTCTTTTTCGCACCCATAATCCCTTTTAATGAAGGATAACGAGGTGTATTCAATCCAGACTGAATACTGATTGATGCAGGAAGTGGGAGTGTTACCCATTGAAACCAACCAGACTCTAATTCACGTTTTACACGAATTTTATCACCTCGCACATCTGTTTCCATTGCAAGGGTGGCTGTGGGTATCCCTAACATTTCTCCAACAAGAACACCAGTTTGCCCCATGCCTGTATCATCTGACTGAAGACCGGTAAAAATTAAATCAAAATTCTCTTCTTTTAAAACTGATGCAAAAGCTTTTGCGACAGATAATGGATCCGTTTCTATTTGGCCAGACTCCACCAAGTGGATGCCACGGTCACCGCCCTTTGCTAGACCTTCTTTTATAACTTTTTGAACCCTATCAGGCCCCATACTGATAATAACAACTTCACCATCACCGTGTTTCTCTTTTAACAAAAGAGCTTCTTCAATGGCAAAATTATCGGGTGGGTTCATTAAAAATGAGACTTGGCCTTCTTCAACCCATGTTTGGTCATTGGAAAGTGGAAGTGCAGATTCTGAACCGGGAACTTGTTTGACGAGGACTGCGATTTTCATTTATAATTCCTATGGAGATAAAGAAAAAAAATAAGGTTAATTTATACAATGAATATAAATGCAATTATTGAGGGGCACCAACTGTCATGAGAGATGTTTGGATTTGGATTATCCGAGAAATCATGTTTGTATTGGGCAGTATTATTTTTCTTTACTCCCTTTGGATTTGGTGGGGAAAACGTAGCTACGAAAAAAGCAAAAGACCTAAATAACATCTTTTCGAAAAGTCTTTGAATCTTCATAGATGATGTTATAGTTTCCCATGTTCGTTCTTTATGAAAGTTCGAATAACAATCCCAATAAATACTAAACGATGAAGGAGAAGCGCTATGACCAAAACGCTCAGAATTTCTCTACTACTAACCTTAATTTCAGGATGTTTATTCTCCCAGACGATTGAGGGGAATTACGAACTTAACTATGTGACTGTTCATTACACATACGAAGTCCGCGATTCCGCCAGCGCTGACGATGCCATTGCCTCCTACGAGGTAACCGCTTCCTGGCCCGGAACGGGCGATGATGCTTGGTATTCCCATACGTTGGAAGAGTTCGAAACCGGTGATACAATTGCCACTACACTTGTACCATTGGTTACCCCGGAACTTCTCGCAGGTGCAGGATACTTACTCACTGGGGATCCAACTGCACCGGGAGTTGCATTGAATGTGGACTTAAATGATGATGGTTCATTTACCATCAATGATGGGAGTACCTATCCTACAACAGAAACGGTTGATTGTTCAACCAGTGCCACCGTCCCCGCTGTTTCCGAAAATGGGACTTGGGACGGGACCAACGGCTTTTTTGATGAGGACAATGACAGTTATACCTTTGGCTGGGGTATTTCCCTCTCCAGTGTGTTTGCACAATTTAGTGCGCCGGATCTCATCAATGGTACCAACGGCATTGACTATGGTGTTGGCACCGATATGGAAAACTGGGGCATGATGACAGTCAATTATTCTGATACTACTCATGTACACCCGACAGACGTAGAAATCTATTGGGAAGCTCATGACGGTGTTGCCAGTGGCCTCGGTGTAGATGACAATGGTGAATTGAACGGTCATACCGGTATCCCGGTCTTGAATTCAGACACCACAACGATTCCCGGAATTGCTGCAATGGCGGCTGCTTATTATGGGATTGACATCAATGTTGCCACCGATTATCCCATGATTGGCGGGGAGGGTGTTGCAACTGACTCCGTTAGTGCGATAACAGGCGATACGGTTTATACAGGCGTATTTGCTTCAAACTGGGGCTACCTCTTTGACCCCATGGGCGGCGATGATACCCTGTTTAATGGAGATGAAGCCCTCCAGGCCACAGGTTACTATTTTACCTACAATTTCATGGAAGCTGTTGCTGAATTCACTGACGTCCTGGACTCTTTGTTAGCAACAACCGGAGACTTGGAAGCATCTCTGATTGCAGCTTCGGATTCTGTGGCAGCCATTTATGTTGGCGCGGATACATCTGCAGCCATCGGCGCCAGCGTAGGCGGTGAACTATATGGTGACTGGTTTGAATGCTATGGTGCTGGCGGCGGAGATGCTTGTATGGAAATCTTAGATGCCGGACCAACCATGACCCTCATGGGTGTTTCAAGCATGTGCTCGGAC
>CAXFCD010000141.1:0-9310 GCA_964001155.1 uncultured bacterium
ATTGACGTCCCCGCTCTCAGAAATCGCGTGGAAGATATTGGACCATTAGTGGAGCGATTCGCGTTGGAATTCACAAGGTCAAACGACATTCTATATCGTGGCTTTATGCCTGAAGCAGTTCGGGTCTTGAAACAATACGAATGGCCCGGGAATGTTCGTGAATTGAAGCATTTTGTAGAAAAAATGCTTGTACTTCAAAAAGGGGAACGCATCACGGCGGACATGGTTCAACATGAATTATTGGATGTGTTGCCGGTGGAACCGGTTCATAATCCAGCGTTACCAGTTTTGGTGAATCAAACTTCTGATAAAGCTGAAATTGATTTGATTCTTCGCCAACTTTTTATGTTGAAACAAGATACGGAAATGATCCAGAAAATGTTGGTCAGCGGTCAAGTGCCAACCGATGGTACTGCATTCCCTGTCATGGATAATCCTGATTTAGGTATTCCCATGCCGGAAAAATCAATGGAGATTACAGAAGAAGGCCACAAATTAATTCGGGATGATGCAATTGGTGATATGGCAATTAAAGATTTAGAAGAAGAAGCCATCACTCGATCTTTGCAATTCTTTAATAATAACCGTCGGAAAACTGCCAAATCTCTTGGGATGAGTGAGCGAACCTTATATCGGAAAATTGAAGAATTTGGTTTGGAACCCAAAATCAAACGCCGGAAATAATATGAAACGCATCTATTCCATATTCCTTCTCACATCTACTTTTTTTCTTTCCTCTTGCGGTTTTTACTCCATGGCAGGGTCTATTCCGCCACATATTAAATCTATTGCCATTCCGCTCATGGACAATGAAACGGCTGAATTCGGCTTGGCAGAAGACATCACCGACGGCATCTTGGAAGAGTTCAATGAAGCGGGCATCTTGAACATTACAGATGAATCCATTGCTAATTCCATTTTGCTCGGCACAGTGAAAAAAGTGAATGAAGGTCCCTACACCTACAGCAAGCAGGAGTCTGTTTCAGAATATCGTTACAAGATCGATGTAAAAGTGGCATGGTACGATGTGGCTCAGGATAAAAATTTATTGGAAGGAACCTATTCCGGATTTGGCGCTTACGGGTTAAGTGGCGATATTGGTTCAGATGGAATTGACAATGATAATGATGGCAAAATTGATGAAGCGGATGATGATGAATTTGGTGAACCCCGTGCTTTTGCAACGAAGGTCGCTGTGCGTAAAATTGCAGAAGATATTTTAAATGATATTATGACAACATGGTAAGGATTTTAGTTTAAAACATGAAGACAGTTACAATAAATCAACTTGGCGATTACGAAGGTCAGGATGTCCAGCTGAAAGGTTGGGTATATAACACACGAAGCATTGGGAAAATTTGGTTTCTCATTTTCAGGGATGGCACAGGATTACTTCAGGGTGTTGTAGTCAAAGGCGAAGCCACAGATGAATCATTCGAATTGGAACAAGATTTGAATCAAGAAGATTCTGTGATTCTCACCGGAACGGTTAAGAAGGAACCCCGGTCCGTGGGTGGATACGAATTGGGGATTAGGGAAATTAACGTGGTCAATCATGTGACGGAAGAATTCCCCATTGGGCCAAAAGAACATGGCGCAGATTTTCTCATGTCCAACCGTCATTTGTGGTTGAGATCAAAACGTCAAAATGCTATCATGCGTGTTCGCCATCAAGTGGTTAAAGCTATTCGAGATTTCTTTGACGATAATGGATTTACTTTGATTGATTCACCAATTTTCACAGGGAATGCGGTGGAAGGGACCACAACCCTGTTCGAAGTGGATTATTTCGAACGTTCTGCTTATCTCACTCAAAGTGGTCAACTTTATCAGGAAGCGGGTGCCACAGCATTCGGAAAAACTTATTGTTTTGGTCCAACATTCAGGGCAGAAAAATCTAAAACTCGTCGTCATCTCACAGAATTCTGGATGGTAGAACCGGAAATGGCTTATGTGGATTTGGATGAAAATATGACATGGGCGGAAAATTTGGTAGGCGCAATTATTGAACGAGTTCTAGACGAATGTCAAAATGAATTCAAATTGCTTGAAAGAGATGTTTCAAAATTAGAAGCAGTGGTGCCGCCATTTCCGAGATTGACATACGATGAAGCTGCCAAAATATTGAAAGAAAAAGGCAGTGATTTTGAATACGGATCCGATTTTGGCGCACCGGATGAAACATTGCTTTCTGAACAATATGATAAACCTATCATGATCCACCGTTGGCCGGCTGGCATAAAAGCATTTTATATGAAACGAGATGACCATAATAAAGATTTGGCTCTTGGTGTAGATATGATTGCTCCGGAAGGCTATGGTGAAATTGTAGGTGGTGGCCAACGGGAGGACGATTTGGATGTGTTGGTAAATACAATTCGTCACCATGATTTACCTATGGAACCGTTTAAATGGTATTTGGATTTACGGAAATACGGTTCTGTTCCTCATTCAGGATTTGGGCTAGGATTGGAACGAACCGTGGCCTGGATCTGCGGCACGAAACATATTCGAGAAACAATCCCATTTCCCAGAACTATGTCACGGCTGGAGCCTTAATGAATTATAAAGGAAGAGTTTCAGTTTTTGGTGGACGTGACATCACGCCTGAAGTGTATGAAAGTGCAGTGGAAATTGGCCAAAAATTGGCTGATGAAAACTATCTTGTTTTCTGTGGTGGTGGCGAAGGAGTTATGGAAGCTATTTCAAAAGGAGTCCATGAAAAAGATGGAACTGTCATTGGCATCTTGAAAGGTCGGGAATTAGAAGAAGGAAATGATTTTTTAACCATTCCCATCGCAACAGGAGTGGACATAGCACGGAATGCTATTCTTGCTTACAATTGCGATGCGGCTATAGCCATTTCCGGGAAATACGGCACCATGAGCGAAATTGCTTATGCTTTACAACTGGAAAAACCAGTGATCGGCTTTAAAACTTGGGATATTAATTATGTGGTCCAAGCAGATACACCGGAGGATGTGATGACAAAACTCAAGGCAGAATTGAGCCATGTTTAGAATTAATGTGATGGTTTCCGGAAAGGTACAGAAAGTTTGGTTCCGAAAGCAAACTCAAATGAAAGCCAAAGAGTTAGGCTTAACCGGCTGGGTGAAAAATTTATTTAATAATGCAGTGGAACTCACCGCAGAAGGTGATATGGATACATTGGCGCAACTCATTGACTGGCTGCAAGATGGCCCGCCATTAGCCGAAGTAAAAAAAATAAGTATCCAATGGGCGCCGGGAGAAAATGAGTTTAATTCATTCGAGATTCATCAATGAAAATTGCCCTTTGCCAAGTCAATCCAACCGTTGGAGCATTTGAAAAAAATAAAAAACTCATTTTAAAGTATTATAATCAGTGCATTGAACTAAATGCAGATATTGTAGTATTTCCGGAATTAATGATTACCGGTTATCCACCTCAGGATCTTTTATGGGAAGGTGGCTTTATTGATCAAAATTTATCTCTTTTAAATAAGATTTCAGCCGTATCATCCATTCCAATAATCATCGGTTTTGTGAGGCGAAAACATGGAAAATTATTTAATGCTGCCGCTGTTTGTTATAATGGTAAAGTCCAAACCACTATTGATAAAATTTTGCTCCCAACTTATGATGTTTTTGACGAAGATCGCTATTTCACCAGTGGAGAAAATCCAAAGGTGACATTTATTCCTATTCAGGGAAAAGTTGTAAATGTTGGCATCCAGATCTGTGAAGACCTTTGGGACCATGATTATGAGTGTAAGGTCAGCCAAATCCAAAAAAAGAATGGTGCTGATATATTGATCAATATTTCTGCTTCGCCTTATCACGAAGGACGACTCATTCGAAGACGTGATTTAATTCAGGAAAAAGTGAAAGAAACAGGTCTCCCATTTTTGTATTGTAATATGGTAGGCGCTCAAGATGAATTGATCTTTGATGGTGAATCATTGGCATTTGCAGGTGATGGCTATTGTATCGGCCAAGGAAAAGCCTTTGAAGAGGATGTTATATTTATTGATTTTGAAACTGAGCAAAAAGTTGAACTCAAAACAGCGCCCAGAGAAGAAAAAATGTATCGTGCCTTATGTCTCGGTGTGTCAGATTATTTCAAAAAAACAGGTCACACCGAAGCGGTCCTGGGGCTCTCCGGCGGGATTGACAGCGCTTTGGTTGCTTCCATTGCAGCTGATGCCTTGGGTGCTGAAAATGTCCATGGCATATCTCTGCCATCCAAATATTCCAGTGATCATAGTTTGTCCGATGCACAGAAATTAGCGGAAAACTTAGGGATTGATTATAGAATCATTCCTATTCAAGAAGCAGTGGAAGGCTTAGAAACGGTCTTACATCCCCATTTTTTAGGATTGGAGCCTAATGTAGCGGAAGAAAATATTCAGGCTCGGTCTCGAGGAAATCTCCTCATGGCGCTTTCTAATAAATTTGGTTGGATGGTTTTATCAACAGGGAATAAAACTGAATTAGCATTGGGCTATTGTACCTTGTACGGCGATATGAGCGGCGGATTGGCAGTCATATCTGACTTAAGTAAATCCGATGTGTATTCTCTTGCAAAATGGGTGAATTCCCAAACTCCCGGACGGATTCCCGAAGGGTCAATCAACAAACCACCCTCGGCAGAATTAGCACCGGACCAAGTGGATCCTTTCGATTATGATGTGGTTAGTCCATTAGTGGATGCCATTGTGGAGGAGCGAAAATCTCCGACAGAATTGGTGCAAGAAGGTGAAGATGCAGAATTAGTATATTCCTTATATCAAAAAATTCGATTCAATGAATACAAGCGCCGCCAGGCAGCGCCGGGACTTCGGGTCTCTTCCAAGGCCTTTGGCGTTGGACGGCGGATTCCAATTGTGAATCATTACAAAGGTAAAAACAAATGATATTTCGACTTCTATTCTTTTTATTGATTTCAATATTGTGGGCTCAGGATACAACACCGGCTGATTTTTGGAACAGTTATTCTCAGGAAGAAAAAATTGCATTTATCAATGGTGCTTACGGTGCCATAGCCAAAATGAAAGCCCACCATAAAACGGAAGTCAGGAAACAATTTCTCCACGAAGATAATTTCGTTGAGCCATATTACATCGAGCGCTTTTATGATATTGCAGACGAATACCGTTCACAGGAAGTGGGCTATAATTTGAAAATCATCGCACTGCACATGGACGCGTTTTATACGAACTCAGATAATTTGAAAATCCCTGTTTTAGAAGCATTGCGGGTGGTTTCTCTCATGCAGGATGGTGAACAAAAAATAGCAAATGTGCGCTTACTTCGGGCTCAGCAAAAGTATAAGTGATCTTATTTATATTTAACCTTATGATTGGATAAGGGTCTATTGGGGAAATGATCTTTTGGAGATTCCAATGAAATTATATAAATATCTCACCATCGCCTTCTTATTAATTTCGTTCGCTTTTTCCGAGCATAGGAAACATAAATCCCGAAAGCATAAGAAATACAATACCTACCATGTTGTCAAACATCGAAAACCTAAGGTCCATTTGGGATTTCATTGGCATTTGAATCGTTGGAACCATTGGGGACATCGGTGGCATAATTGTGGATGTCGTCAAAAAGTTGTGGTTGTGAAGGAAGAAAAAGAAAAAAAGGATGAGCACGAATCCG
Source organism: uncultured bacterium (assembly GCA_964001155.1). GTDB lineage: Bacteria > Fidelibacterota > Marinisomatia > Marinisomatales > UBA1611 > CAXFCD01. The sequence goes on from CAXFCD010000141.1 coordinate 5,647, forward strand.
TTTTGCAAATTATAGAGGAAATTGAAAAATTGGCTGAATTGAAAGAAAAAGGGCATATCACCGAAAAAGAATACCAAAAGAAAAAGAAAGAATTATTGAAGCGGATTTGAATTGTCCAAACCTAAATTGCCACAGTGAATATTTCCATTACACAACTAACTGAAGCAGAAATAGAAGAAAAACACATTCGATCCTGGCCCATTTGGTCCTGCGAAGTGTCCGAATTCCCCTGGACCTACAGCGACAAAGAGACCTGCCTGATCCTGGAAGGTGAAGTAATTGTCACCACTGATGTTGAAGAGGTAACTATCAAACCCGGGGATTTAGTCGTTTTTCCAAAAGGACTCTCATGCCGCTGGAATGTATTAAAACCGATTCGAAAACATTATTCATTTGGATAAGCTGATTTTCTCTCTATAAACCCCACATTTTACTCTGTAATTTCACCGGATGAAAACGGCACACATCCGCAATTTTTGTATTATAGCTCATATTGATCACGGCAAATCCACCCTGGCTGACCGTCTTTTAGAAGAGACAAAAACTCTGTCCAAAAAAGAAATGAAAGCCCAGGTTCTGGATAGTATGGACCTAGAACGTGAACGAGGCATCACCATCAAAAGTCATCCCATTCGGATGAAATATAAACATAAGGATGGTGTAACCTATGTCTTGAACCTGATTGATACGCCGGGACATGTGGATTTTTCTTATGAAGTATCCCGGTCTTTGGCTGCTTGTGAAGGTGCCCTTTTATTGGTGGATGCTGCTCAAGGCGTGGAAGCACAAACCGTATCAAATACCTATCTTGCTATCGAGAATGATCTCACCTTAATTCCCATTATTAATAAAGTTGATCTTCAATCTGCTATGGTGGAAGATGTAAAAATTCAAATCATGGAATTGATCGGCTGCGATGAAAGTGAAATCATTGAAGCCAGTGCCAAAAGCGGGATTGGGATCCAGGACATATTTAATGCCATTATTGAACGGATCGATCCACCAAAAGACAATGCCGAGGATAAAAGCCGAGCACTCATTTTTGATTCCATGTATGATAATTATAGGGGTGCTATTCCTTATATCCGCGTATTTGACGGCGTACTCAAACCGGGGATGACGGCACAATTTTTTGCCCATGACAGAGAATATGAGATTACAGAAACGGGACACTTTGTTTTAGATAAAGTGAAAACACCAGAGCTTCGTTCAGGCGATGTGGGCTACGTTGTGGCCAGTATTCGGGATATGGGACACATCGAGCCGGGCGATACAATCACCGCAAAAGAGAATAAAGCAGAGGAACCGCTCCCGGGCTATAAAAAGGTTAAACCCATGGTTTTTTCAGGTCTTTACCCTGCAGATGCAGATGATTATGACCAACTTCGCCAAGCATTGGAAAAATTGCAATTAAATGATGCATCCTTAGAGTTTACACCGGAAACCAGTGAAGCTCTTGGCTTTGGGTTCCGCTGCGGATTTTTGGGACTACTTCATATGGAAATCATTCAGGAACGGTTAGAGCGGGAGTTTGACCTTGATCTTGTAACCACAACCCCAAATGTCGTTTATGAAGTGTTACTTCGAAATGGAGAAAAAGCCCAAGTGGATACACCGGCAAAAATGCCTGAGACTGGTGATATCGATTCCATTTTAGAACCCATTGTAGCTGCGGAAATCCTGACGCCCAAAGAGTACATTGGCAGCATTATGACCCTCTGCCAAAAAAAACGTGGGATTTATAAAAACACCCAATATTTATCTCCTGAAAAAGCCGTACTCCATTACGATTTGCCCTTAGGAGAAATTATTTTTGATTTTTATGATAAATTGAAATCCCTATCCAGCGGGTACGCATCATTTGACTATGAATTTAAGGAATTTGAAAAAGCCGCCTTGCAGAAATTGGATATTTTGATTCATAGTGAACCCGTAGATGCTTTGTCGGTTATTTGTCATGCAGATGATGCCTATCATCGCGGTGTTGCGCTATGCAGTAAATTGAAAGAATTGATACCACGGCAAATGTTTGAAGTGGCCATCCAGGCAGCCTTGAATAATCGTATCATCGCCAGAACCACGGTCCGCGCCCTGAAGAAAAATGTAACAGCCAAATGTTACGGTGGCGATATCACAAGAAAACGGAAATTGTGGGAAAAGCAAAAAAAGGGGAAGAAGCGCATGAAAATGATTGGCAAGGTAGAGGTTCCCCAAGAGGCACTTTTGGCCGTTTTACAGGTTGATACCGACTGATTCTATGAATTCCTACTGGCGATCCACTCGCTCACCTCTCTATAGTTTTCTGTTTACAATTCCACTTTTTCTGCTTTATGAAATTGGGATTATTCTGTCATCTTCGTCAGATATGATGGTGATGCGGAATGGCGCTGATGCGCTCATGCGTCAAATTCTTGAGCCATTAGGTGTCCATGGACATTACTGGATGGGTGGACTCTTCTTTGCAGGGTTTGTTATTGCGTTTTTGCTCCAGCGAAAATATTGGGTAGAAACTCCCATTCATGGTGATTACCTTTTGCTGATGATGGGGGAGAGTGTTGTATGGTCAGTGTTGCTTTATTATTTCATGTTCAATGTTTATGTACTGCTCATGAATCCCACCGGGTCCATGTTGATCCAACAAGTCACTCTTGCAGTCGGGGCAGGGATCTATGAAGAATTTTTATTCCGTGTTTTGTTGATTGCAGGAATTTCAGTTATTCTCGGATTTATTTTTCAATGGTCAGAAAAAATGAAAAATTGGATGGCAATGGTCATTGCGGCTGGGATTTTTTCTGCCTTCCATTTCATTGGCGAATATGGAGATTTTTTCTCATTTAATGTATTTATGATCCGGTTTCTGGCCGGCATCGCTTTAGGTACCCTCTACTTTTTAAGAGGATTCGGTATCACAGCCTGGTCCCACGCTATTTATGACCTGATTGTACTAACAAGAATGACCACACAGTAATCAATCTATATTTAAATTTTAGCATGAGATTTTTCACATATATTTTAAGTTTAATTGGGGTCGGTCTGCTCTATGGGGGAATCTCTCACGGCCGTTTGTCCATCATTCCTGAATATGATCAAAATATGGTAACCATTCTTTTCAGTGCTCACCGCTCAGAAGAGGATGCACAATCGTCGTTTTTATTTTCTGTTCCAAGTGATGTGGACTCGGTCTCCCAGATTGAAACCCTTCCCGATGGTGACTTGAATTTTATACGCTTGCCTGCACTGGAAAAAGACGGAATGAAATGGGTTGAAGTACCACAGAAACTCATCGAATTCGCTTTCATGATTAATTGTTCACCCTTTCCAATTCCGGGTCCAAGAACCTTCGAGTATAATCTCTCGTTTTCCCAAACTGTTCAAAACTTGAACTTGGAAATTCAAGAACCTTTAGCAGCAGAGAAGTTTGTTTATGACGGATTCGTGGGCAAATCGTCCACTGATGCCCACGGTCAAACCACCCATGCTATTGAATTAAACAGTATTTCTGCTAAATCAAAACGTATCTTTTCTTTTTCTTATTTAAATCCCCGTGGTCTGACAACCCGAAGTGCTTTGGCGGAATTGATGACTTTATCACAGCAGGAGGGTCGTCCTGTTCAACCCATGAAAAAGATCAAGCGGCACAAACTTTATATCTGGGAACCCTTGG
>CAXFCD010000142.1:0-2675 GCA_964001155.1 uncultured bacterium
AGGAAACTGTTGTTAATGAAGATAATCAGCAGGAAACTGATGATAATGTAGGGGATCAACAGGAAACTGATAATAATGAAGATGATTATTAATAAATTCCTTCATAATAATTTAATTAAATTAAGTACAAATTGTTTGATTCAAACGTAAAAATAATGCTTTGCCGCAAGCTGGTAAAGAACTGACCCGAGAAAGCTTTCCTGCCCTAGGCAATGGCATCGTCAAGGTTGGTTTTCAAACCGTAAATGCTCTCCCCTGATGTATATCCTCCACTAATTCTTCACAGACAGACACCCTTTACAATCTTCCCATATAATTGTAAATTAAACCCTGATCGTGCGACATCTAAGGTTCTCCTAAAATAGCCCTTTAGAAAATACTATGAGAAAAAAAATCGTAGTCTTCGCTTTTACTTACCTGCTGGTTAATTCTCTCCTGTTTGGCAATGAAACAGGTGTTCTTTATATGAATAAAACCTCTTATGGTTATGCGTGGGAAACTTTTGAAGATGGGAAATTTCATTCCAAATACAATGGAGAAATTAAGAATGGAAGACCTAATGGATTTGGTTATCAAACTTACAAAAATGGGAACAAGTATTTTGGGGAACACAAAAATGGATTACCTAACGGTGAAGGGAGATCCATTTACCCTGATGGAAGTATGTATTTAGGAGAATATAAGAATGGCAAATTTCATGGTCAGGGAACTTTTATTTGGAAGGATGGATACTATTATGAAGGGGAATTTAGAAATGGGACACCAAACGGTCAGGGAACTGAAACTTTGCCTAATGGTCATTTGGTTGGTGAATACAAGGATGGGAGACCCTGGAACGCTAAAGGTTACGACAAAGAAAGCAACATCATAGCAAAGTGGGTAAATGGAGTAAAACAAGAATGAAACATCTACTCATCTTCCTTTCAATATTTTTTCTTTCTACCAATCTGTTTAGTCAGGAAACCGGAGTTCTTTATCTGTACAAAACCTCCTCTGGTTTGGTATGGAAAACTATTGGAGATGATAAAATACAAGCAAAGTATAATGGTGGAATAAATGAGGGTAAACCTGAAGGAATTGGCAATTTAACTTCCCCTAATGGAGATAAATTTGACGGGGTATGGAAGGATGGGAAAAAACATGGGCAAGGGACTTATACTTTCTCGTCTGGAGCAAATTATGATGGGAAATGGAAGGACGGTAAAAAACATGGGCAAGGCACATTCTCCTGGTCCAATGGGAATAAGTATGACGGAGAATGGAATGCTGGAGTGATCCATGGTCTAGGCACATACATTTATTCTAATGGAAATAAATACACAGGAAAATGGAAGGACGGGAAAAAACATGGACAGGGGACTTACAATTATGCCAGTGGATCTATGTATGAAGGTGAATTCAAGGACGGGGCGATGGATGGGCAAGGAGTTTTCATCTGGCACAAAGGTATAAAAAGGGTAGGTGAATTTAAAAAAGGCAAACTTTGGAACATCTCGGAATATGGTAAAAAAGGAAACATACTAAGAAAATGGGTTAACGGAGTGAAGGTTGTTGATAAGAAAAAAGAGCAGTTTTTGTATCTACGTAAGGAGAATGGAAAATGGTTATGGTCCAAGAAAGGGAATGATAACAATGATGGGAAATATGTCGGAATAATTAATAAGAAAGGATTACCAAGTGAAGCAGGGATAATCACATTTCCTAATGGAGACAAATATGAAGGCGAATTGAATAATGGAGTATTAAATGGTAGGGGCACATTTACCTGGTCTGATGGAAACACTTATATTGGGGAATGGAAGGATAGAAAAAGACATGGGCAAGGAGCATACATTTATTCTAATGGGAATAAATACACAGGAAAATGGAAATTCGGGAAAAAACATGGTGAAGGGACATTTTCCTGGTCCAATGGAGATAAGTATGATGGAGAATGGAAGGATGGGAAAAAACATGGACAAGGATCATTCATCTGGTCGCATGGGAACAAGTACGTTGGAGAATGGAATTTTGGAAAAATCCATGGACAAGGATCATATATCTGGTCTGATGGTAACAAGTATATAGGGGAATGGAAGAATCAGAAAAGACATGGGAAAGGCACATTCACCCGGTCCAATGGAGATAAGTATGAAGGGGAATGGAAGGATGAAAAAAGACATGGTCAAGGGACATATACCTGGTTCAACGGGAACAAGTATGTCGGGGAATGGAAGAATGATAAAAGGAATGGTCTAGGGACACACATTTCACCCGATGGGAAAAAGTATGTAGGTCAATTCAAAAATAATTTAAGGTATGGTCATGGTTCAGCTACTTATTTGAATGGAGACAGGTATGAAGGGGAATGGAAGGATGATAAAAGACATGGTCTAGGATCATACATCTATCCTGATGGGAAAAAGTTTGAGGGTGAGTGGAAGGATGGGTTTAAATGGAATATCGAACATAAAAATGAAGAAGGACAAATCCTCAGAACGTGGGTTAACGGGACATTACAGCAATGAACCACATAAAACCTTATAATACCTTGTAACTAAACCCCACTAATTATTCATAGTCAGCCATAAATCCACAAACTCAAGTTTTATTACAAGTGCCCATCAAACGGTAAAAATATTTCCCTGAAGGGATTTGATTTCATTCCATTAAACACGGTAATATCAAATCCTTCA
>CAXFCD010000143.1:0-26961 GCA_964001155.1 uncultured bacterium
AACTCCAATACTCCATATCTTCATTATTCCATTAACGAAATTTTTCTTAGAGAACTTTGTGAACTCTGTGTTTAAACAGGAGACGACATGTTAAAAGAAGGAACAAAAGCACCGGGATTTACGCTGGATGACCAAGATGGCAATTCAGTGAGTTTATCGGATTTTGAAGGACAAAAAGTTTTGCTCTGGTTTTATCCCAAAGCCAGTACACCCGGCTGAACGATTGAAGGTCAGAAGCTCCGGGATGAGTTTCAAAATTTTAAGGATAAAAATACAGTCATTCTCGGCATGAGTGCCGATTCAGTTAAGACGCAAAAGAATTTTTGTGTGAAGCAAGAATTTCCATTTCAACTTTTATCCGACCCAGATAAGTCCACCATCAAATCGTACGAAGCATTTGGAACAAAAAAGATGTATGGCCGGGAATATGAGGGCATTTTCCGTTATTCTTATTTAATCGATGAAAATGGCATGATTGAAAAAGCGTATGAAAAAGTGAAACCGAAAGAACATGCTACGGAGGTTTTGGGGGATATTTCTTAATCACAAAGTGCACGAAATTCACAAAGGCTGTAGCCACGAAGGTCGCGAAATTTCGCTAAGTATTTTAAATGAAGTGTTGGATTGTTGGGGTAATGGAGTCGTAAAACTCCAATACTTCACTACTTGATTAACGAATTTTCTTAGAGTTCTTTGTGAATTCTGTGTTTAAATATCTAGGAAAAACCCACCGCCCCTAAAACATGACTCATTCAGTGCATCATCCAAATATCCCATCATGAGAGAGTGTCCGTGGATTTCGATTTCATTTTCATGGTGATGAATTTCTGTGAGATGAAGCGGCGCCTGCCCCACAGATAATACAGCACCATTTTGGGGACAAATAGCCAAATAAGTTTCTTGGAATTGATTGTGGTTTTGTAAATCTTTCCGATAATTGAAAGTGGAATTTAACTCTCCAATAGTGAATTCCGGATTTTCTTCATCAAAAACACATCCGCAATAAATAGGAAGAATCGCTTTCAACACCACCCATGCAGATGAATTGGGAGAAAGATCACATGCAAAATGGGTTCGACTTTTTAATCCAATGGCTTTCTGAATGGAATTGGTATTCACCAATAAATTATAATGTGACAGGCGAATTCCATTCCTTTTTTCAAACGTCACCAATGCTTCATCATCTAAAAGGGGTTTGTATTTGGGATCAAATTTGGTGGGGAAATCTTTGATAGTATTAAACAAATTTGTCTCGGGTGGGATGACGTTTGATGTTTGGGATTTTTCTTTTACTTCATTTAAGTCCACCATTGCTGGAATCACTGCAATTGCACCCAAGTGCCAAATGCCAAAAAGAAGAATCTCTGTTTGTGGAAATTCCAATTCGGATAAAATAATTCGTTCTTTGGGTTTAAACCCAAGAGAGTCTAACCAGTGAGCTGTTTGCTGAATGAGTTCATAAAATTTGAGATTGGTCAATTCGGGATTTTTGAAAATAACCTGTTCAGCGAATTTGATATTTTGTCCTTCGATTAAAGAACGCATGGAAGGGTAGGGAATCATGTATTCGATGGGTTCCACATTCCCAATGCATTGGGCTTGGTAGATTTTTTGTTTTAGGCCGGGATTCATTTTGTATTATGCCTTTGTTATTCTCAGGCATCTATTAAATTTTATTTTTGATCCGGTTTTATTTTCCGGACAATATCAAATGTGTCCGTAGTTCTGGCATAGCCATTTCCGGCAATGCGGCCCAAGGGTTGGAGCCGTTCTAAATTGATTTTTCCATTGTCATAAACCGATTCATCCACATGAAATAAAATAATCGTTCCAATCACCACAAATCCGCTTCCTGCGGTGCCATCACCAATTTCCACAATTTGATTCAGTTTACATTCAAAACTGATTTTTGCTTCTCCCACTCTTGGTGGAGCAACTTTTTGAGAATCAACTGCCGTGAGTCCTGATACATCAAATTCATCCACATCTGAATTAAAATCTGTAGAACACATGACCATTTTTTCAGCGAATGGCTCAGAGACTATATTTACCACAAATTCTTCTGTGTCTCGGATATTGATGAGTGTATCTTTTTCTTCACCGTCCCAACCACGGCGCGCCGGGGCAAACATAATTGTGGGTGGTTTGGAGCACACACCATTAAAGTAAGAAAATGGCGCTACATTATTTTTTCCATCTTTAGATCGGGTGGACACAAATGCAATGGGCCTCGGTACAATGGACCCAATCATGAGTTTATGTGTCTCTTGAAATGGGATTTCGTTGGGGTCGATGATCATGAATCAATCCACGAATATGGATAATCTTCATCATCCACACTTAGAGCCGCTTCTGTCATGTACAATGGTTTGAATGTATCAATCATAACGGCCAATTCGTTTGTTTCTTTGGCGCCAAGTGATTCTTCAATTTTTCCCGGTTGCGGACCATGTGGCAGTCCCATGGGATGGTAGGAAATGGATTCTTCGTCTATCCCTTTTCGGCTCATGAAATTCCCTTCCACGTAATACAGAATTTCATCCGAATCCACATTACTGTGTGCGTAAGGCGCGGGCACGGAATCATCATGATAATCGAACAATCTTGGTACGAATGAACAAATGACAAATCCATGAGCCTGGAATGTTTGATGCACAGGCGGCGGTTGATGGATCTTACCGGTGATGGGCATAAAATCATTAATATTAAAAATGAAAGGGAAGTAGTAGCCGTCCCAGCCTATAATATCGAATGGATGATGTTGGTAACCATAGGTTTGAATCCCATGCTGGAGTTTCACTTCAACTTCCATGGGTGTGTCTGAAACAGGACCAACAAATTCCGGTGTGCGAATGTCTCGTTCCGCAAAAGGGGAATGTTCTAACAGTTGACCAAATTTGTTCCGATACCGAGTGGGCGTTTCCACAGGTCCGGCGGATTCCGTCACCAAAATTCGCATTTCTTGAGATACATCAATTTGCCAAATGACGCCTCGGGGAATCACAACATAATCTCCCGGTCTTAAACCCATATTCCCAAAATTGGATTTGAATGTGCCTGACCCATGATGGATAAACAGCACTTCATCCGCATTCCCATTTCGATACAATGATTTCATGGATTCCGTCACATGTGCTTTGGAAATCACCACATCAGCATTAAAGAAAAGTGGAATCCGAGAAGAAATAGCATCACCGGTTGAATTCACATTGGCGGTTCGGATATGGTGGTGCCGATGAGTTTGGTCAGCAGATTTGAGATTAATTTTTTTCAATTCACCAACAGCTTCCACAGCCGTTGGCGGATGGATATGGTACACGTTGGAATACATGTGACTGAATCCTTTCCGGCTGATGAGTTCTTCCCAGTAAAGATTCCCGGAATCATCCCGGAACTGGATATGTCGTTTGTCTGGGATTGCTCCCCGTTTTTGATAAAATGGCATAGGTGTACTTGTTAGTTAATCACGAAATTCATATTGAAAGTAATTACATATTTACGTTTTACTTTTTACAATCATCATTGTGTTTAGGGTGAATTTTACACAATCTTATTTTCTAAAACACCCAATCGTTCTACTTCCATCCGGACCACGTCACCCTTTTGAATCCAACCGCCAACATTCTCAGGACGGAGTTCCAGGATGCAGCCTGTCCCAACCGTTCCGGAACCTAAAATGTCACCGGGAAGCAATTTTGCATTCATGGATGCACGTTCAATCATTTTCGTGAATGGGTGATACAAATCGTTGGTGTTTCCATCAGAAATAAGTTTATCATTCACATGGCATGTCATTCGGAGATGCAGTTTTCCATCCTCGCCCCAAGCATCTTCCAATTCATCCGGCGTCACCATATACGGTCCAAAACTGGACGCAAAATCTTTCCCTTTTGCAGGACCCAAACTCATGGCCATCTCTTCACGCTGGAGATCGCGAGCGGACCAATCATTGCAAATCATATATCCGGCGATGTAGCGGTCTGCATCTTTAGCCGCAATATCGGAACCACCATTGGCAATCACCACGGAAAATTCTAATTCGAAATCCAATTCGTTGGTTCCATTGGGATACGGAATATCTTCATTATGTCCATAGAGCGCTGCAGGATTTGAAAAATAGAAAATGGCAATCTTGAACCAGTCAGGATGCATATCCAATCCGCGAAGTTTCCGCGCGGAACGAACGTGTTGTTCAAAGGCATAAAAATCCCTGAAGGATTGCGGATTAGGCACAGGAGAGAGTAGTTGTACGTCTTCTTCCAACACTGCAATAGGCTTCCCGCCACCGGAATGGGACTGAATATTCATATCCGGCAGGGATGCATCCAATTCTTTCAATTTGGCAAAATTGGAATCCCAATTTTCCAGAGCACGTTTTAATGTGGAAGGGATTTCCAGAAAACTGGTATCGCCGTTTATTTCGTTTGCCCTAATAGCCGCTCGAATCACATCAATAATGTATTCATCTTTTTTAAATCCGAATCTTGGCTGTGCGCCACCATCCAGTGTGTAAGTCACAAATTTCATTTAAAGGTTTCCTCTTCTTTCTTGTTCTCTTTCAATTGATTCAAAAAGTGCTTTAAAATTTCCTTTTCCAAAACTGTTGGACCCTTTTCTCTGGATGACTTCAAAAAATAGGGTTGGACGATCTTGGAGCGGTTGTGTAAAAATTTGGAGCATATATCCATTTTCATCAACATCAACCAAGATGCCCAATTCAGCCAGCGTTTCAATATCTTCCTGAATTGGCCCCACGCGATCGGTCAAGTTTTCATAATAAGACTTGGGCGTGGGGAGAAAATCTACGCCATTGGCCCGCATCATTCGCACTGTAGAAATGATGTCACGTGTGGACAGGGCAAGATGCTGCACACCGCCTGTTTCATAATAATCAATGAATTCCTGAATCTGGGATTTCTTCAATCCATCCGCTGGTTCATTAATGGGCATTTTTACAATTTCATTATCATTGGCCATGACGATGGAGCGCAACGAAGAATATTCTGTATTGATATCCTTATCATCCACAGACCAGAACCGATGCCAGCCGAAAACCTTTTCATAAAAATCACACACAGGCTGCATCTCGCCATCGGGCTGATTTCCCACAATATGATCAATATGGACTAAACCGGTGGATTCAGATTTCAATCCAAAATCGTTTGTTTCGAATCCCGGTAGAAAGGATCCTTTATAATTATTTCGTTCCACGAATGTATGGATTGTATCGCCGAATGTTTGGATGGCGGATACCACAGCTTCCCCATCACCATCTTTAATCTCTTTTGGCTCCATGGCACTTTTAGCGCCGCGCTCTAAAGATGTTTTCCAAGCGGATTCTGCATTATCTACGGTGAAGGCAACGTCTTTCATACCGTCGCCATGGCGATCAATGTGAGCACCTATTTCTGTATTCTTTTCTAAGGGTGATGTAATGACCAAATTAATCCGATCTTGGTTCATGACATAGCTCACACTTTCACGATTACCAGTTTCTAATCCGCGATACGCAATGGGTTGGAATCCCATGGTGGTGCGATAATAATGGGCTGTTTGTTTTGCATTGCTCACATACAATTCGCAATGGTCAAACCCGTTAATTTTGTAAGGTAACTTGCTCATAATAATTCCTTTAAACTTTCAATACATTTTTGATTTTCAGATTCTAACCCCACCGAAATGCGGATGCAGTTGGGCCAGCCAAATCCTGTGAGTTGCCGCACAATGACACCTTTTTCTAAAAGTTTTTGTGTCAATGTGGATGCTGTCTCTTCCGAGTCCCACACTGTGGTAATAAAGTTAGCTGCAGAAGGGACTTGTTCTATTCCCAAGGCATCAAACTCTCTTTTTAGAAAAGTCATGCCTTTTTGATTCACGTCCAATGTTTCAGCTAAAAATGCTTTATCATCCAACGAAGCTAATCCTGCAGCTTGGGCTGTTAAAGATGGTTCGAAGGGCACTTTTACTTTCATCAAATTTTGGATCAACGAATCATGGGCAAAGCCATAACCAATCCGAATCCCGGCTAATCCGTATGCTTTTGAAAATGTCCGGAGTGTTATCACATTGTCATATCGGTAACTCATGGAATCGGGGTAATCCGGTGAATCCTGGGCAAATTCATAATAGGCTTCATCCAAAATGATGAGAACGCGCTCCGGCACATGTTTATAAAACTCATCAAATTCTTGCCGTGTGATGGTGGTGCCCATTGGATTATCCGGATTGGCGATGTAAATGATTTTGGTGTAATCGGTAATTTTGTCCGCCATGGCTTCCAAGTCGTACCGATAGTTTTTCATAGGAACCCAATGGACGTGACGCCCGGAAGCATTAGCCAAAACGCGAAATCCGATAAATGAATTTGCAGCACTAATGAGTTCATCATCGCTCAAGAGGAACGTGCGCATGATGGTGGACATGATGCCTTCAGAGCCAGCGCCTAAGACTACATTATCCATTTTTACATTGAACCGTTCTGCCAGTTTGGTTCGGAGTTCGTATCCGGTGGCATCTGGATAGCGATGAAGGTTCGTGAGCGATTCCTGAATGGCTTTCATCCCTTTAGGCGATGGACCCAATGGATTTTCATTGGAAGCTATTTTGATAAAATCGGTGATGCCCAATTCCCGGCGTGCTTCGGAAATGGGTTTTCCCGGTTTATAATTTGCGAGTCGTTGAATATAAGATGGAACTAACGGCATGTTTAAACCACCAACTTTGTTTCATTTTTGAATGTAGAAAGGACAACGGATGTTTTCATATTTTGCACATTAGGTAGGGCGGAGAGTTGATGCAAAATGAGTTCTTCGTAGGCAGGGATATCTTTGGTGGCAACTTTTAAAAGAAAATCAGCTTCACCGGTGATGTGGTGGCATTCCAACACTTCAGGCATATCTGCAATGGATTTGAAAAAATCTTCTACTGGTGTTTCTCCGTGTCGCGCCAGTTTCACTTCCACAAATGTAAAACAGGAATAACCGGCTTTTCTTGCGTTTAAAACGGTGATGTATTTATCAATGAGTCCGCTGGTTTCCAGTTTTTTGACACGTTCTAATGTGCTGGAAGGTGAGAGTCCCACTCGCTTTGCAAGTTCAGCATTGGTGATGCGACTGTTGGCTTGGAGCTCATCAATAAGGTGTTTATCTTTTGGATCTAAATTCATAAATAGTTCTAAATAATAAGAATATAGCCAAATATAATATGGAAAATAATCAAAATATCCAAATAAAATACTGTTTTTATTAGGTGTTTATGGTGGCAAGTGTTCGTGTGTTCACGTTAACACTTGAACACACGAACACATAAAATTTGATATTAAACTCCACCCCATTTTATTTGACAAAATTGATGAAAATTGACGGCCCACTTTTAGACGCAACCTTTGTTGAGCGACCAAACCGATTTATAACCATGGTTGAAATTGATGGTGAAATCCATCGAAGCCATTTACCTGATCCCGGACGATTGAAAGAATTATTGATTCCCGGAGCAAAACTTTTGGTTCGTCCCGCACCAACACATTCAGAACGAAAAACCAAATATTCTACGGTGATGGTAAATCATAATGGACAACTCATTTCGTTGGTGTCTGCGCTGCCCAATCAATTTGTGAAAGAAGCATTGCAAAAAAATGAGATCATCATTTTAAAAAACTATTCTTTGGTGAAGCCGGAAGTGACTGTTGGAAAACACCGATTTGATTTTTTATTGATAGATTCAGATGGAACTGATTTTTATTTGGAAGTGAAGTCGGTAACCTTTGTAGAAGATGGTGTGGCTAAATTTCCCGATGCTGTTACTGAGCGTGGTGCCAAACATGCATTGGCATTAAAGAAATTGGTAGAAGAAGGGAACCAGGCTGGCATTTTATTTGTGTGTCAACGTAATGATGCTACTTCTTTTCGACCCATGTGGGAACGAGATCCAAAATTGGCGCAAGCGGTGTTGGATGCGAATCAAGCTGGGGTGAAAGTATGGTGCATTACATTAAATATTTCTAAAACTGAGATGACATATCACCGGGAGATTCCTGTAAATTTGGAATTAAGTTTGAGTTAAACACAGAGTGCACAGAGCAGCACAGAGATTTATTTTGATTCCAAATTTATATTTATTAAAAACACTCGCATTTGGTTCTTACATGATATTTTTTATGTCATGTGCGGCGGTACAGTCACCACCCGGCGGGCCGAAAGATGAAACACCACCGGAGTTGATAGAAACCATTCCGGCTGATGGAACCGTCTTGTTTGAAGGTGGCCGAATTGAGCTCATTTTTTCTGAATACGTGGATGCGAATACCGTTGAAAAAGCTATTCGAATTTTGCCCACAATGGATCCACCACCGGAGATCATTTATAAAGGGCGTCGTGTTTATGTGGAAATGCCTGATTCCCTTGCAGACAATCAAACATATATTATTTCCATCGATCGAACGTTTAAGGATGAACATAAGGTGCCCTTAGCTCAGGGAATTCAAGTGGCATTTGCCACCGGAGATAAAATAGACGAAGGCAGGATTTCCGGGACCATCACTTACAAAAAGGATGCCGCTGTCCAACTTTGGAAAATACAGGATGAAACAGATTTCACTCAATTTTATCAACGTGTACCGGATTATGTGGTGGATGCTTCCGATAGTGGTCATTACGAGTTTCGATTTTTATCCGATGGGAATTACCGATTAGCTGCGGTTGATAGATCAGCTTCAGGCATTCCCATTGTTCCAGAAAGAATGATTTATGGCCTACCGTGGAACCCCATCATCCAGTTGGGAAATGAAAAGGAAAAAACGAATCAAAATATTCGAATCCCCGATATAATGGGCGGTATTAAAATGATCCAAGGTGAATGGCAAACAGGGAATTGGGCGACCCTTACATTTTCTGATAAAATCAACGATTGGGAATCTATGGTACAAATCCAAGCCATGTCCGATGATTCATCAATCGTAATTCCTGAGACGTTTCTTGATCCATTGGATGAAACGAAACTTCACGTCACGCTTCCTGAGTTTAACGAAAGTAAATATATTACATTCTTAACCAATGGATTGCGACAAGGTGAAGAATCCATCATCGATTCAGGAATGATAAAGGTAAAGGTAGATACCAGTCAGGATACAACACATCTTCTAATTAGGGCGCCCAAAAAGAATTTCGTTTTGCCTATAGATGAAGAAAAAATTGAATCGATTCAATGTGTGTTTTCTAATTTGATTGATATTGAAAAAACCCAAAATCCTTTTTCAATCGTACAGGATTCAATTCCAATTTCTTTTAAATCAAGTTGGGAATCAATGAATCACGTCCACCTAACAACAGAAGAAAACTGGCTTCCAAAAACCGGGTATACCCTGCAAATTTTGAGAGATGAAATTCAGCCGCTCTACGGGCAATTGTTAAAGGATTCTGTAAAAGTTATTTCATTTAAAACTTCTGAATTTCAAGGTTTTGGGCGATTGATCGGTTCAACAATTAATAATGGAATGGAACCTATGGTTGCGGAAGTAACTTCCATGGAAAAGGAACCCAGCACCTTTCGAACCGTTGTAAATTTAGATGGTATTTTTGAAATGAATCGATTACCTGAAGGAAATTATTCACTCTTATTTTTCCAAGACTCAGATGGGAATAATCGCTATTCCCACGGGATAGTTCAGCCCTACACACCATCAGAATGGTTTTATGAATATATTGATACTGTTAAAATTCGGACAAACTGGGACTTGGAACTGCATCAAATAAATTTGGAGCAAACCCCATAAAATGAAATGTGTCATATTAGCTGGCGGAAGCGGCACACGTTTTTGGCCATACAGTCGGCATAACCGGCCCAAACAATTACTTAATATTGTGGGTGAACAATCAATGTTGCAAATGACAGTCGATCGATTGTTGAAGATCAACAAAGTCACAGATATTTATATCATAACCAGAGAAGACTTAAAAACTGACATTCGCAGAAATATTAAGGGTGTCCCTATGGAAAATATTCTGGCAGAACCTGAAGGGAAAAATACAGCGCCTGCAATTGGCATGGTTGCCGCATTGCTGGAACTCACAGACCCAGAAACTGTCATGGGCATTTTTCCCGCAGATCATTTAATCGTGGGTCATTATCAATTTGAAAAAGCGGTAAACACTGCTGATCACTTGGCCAAAAAAGGCGACAATTTGGTCACCATCGGTATTCGTCCCACAAACCCATCAACAGCTTACGGTTATATCCAATATGATGATACCAGTGATGAAGATCATTTGGGCGCCTTTCGCGTAAAAACATTTGCGGAGAAGCCTCATAAAGATTTAGCAAAACGATTTGTAACCAGCGGTGATTTCGTTTGGAATGCCGGGATGTTTTTCTGGCGGGTGAGCACATTTTTAAAAGCTATGGAAACACATATGCCCGTTCTTTGTGAATCTATAAAAGAGATTGGTCCGAGACTTCAAAAGGGAGAACCTATCCAGGATATTTGGCGCTTCATCGAACCTGAATCCATTGATTATGGCCTTCTTGAAAAAGCACAAAATATTTATGTGGTCAGTGGTGAATTCAAATGGAATGATGTTGGTTCCTGGAATGCTTTATATGATGTGTTGAATGCCAACGAGGATGGCAATATCGTACGTGGAAAGGGTAAAGTGATGGATGGAAATAATAACTTAATCCAGTCTAACGGAAAATTCACAGCCGTGATTGGTGCCAGCAATCTAGTTGTGGTGAATACGGACGACGCCACCCTGGTTGTGCCACGGGATAAGGTTGAAGATGTGAAAGCCTTGGTTGATTTTTTAAAAACCAGTGGTCAAAGTAATTTGACTTAATGAAAAAAGAAAAGTTATTTTTAGAATTCGAGGAGTTAGGCCAACGACTCGGTGTCAAGATTCTCAAAGGGAAAGGGAATTTTGCCGGTGGGACCTGCGTCGTCAATGATAAAAAAGTCATTGTTGTCAATAATATGAAACCCTTGGAGCACCGGTTAAAAACACTGGCCACCAGTTTTCTTAAATATAATTTAGATGATGTTTACATGGTTCCTGCCCTAAGAGCTTATATTGAGGAATCCCGATCCCTGGACCTTTAATTTTCTTGATTTTTGACGGAGTGATACCGTACACTCCACACCCTTCCACTTAACATTTTAAGACTATAAAGAGGCTGATTTATGAAACAATATCCTTCATCAGATATTAGGAATTTTGCAATTGTAGGCCATGGCGCTTCGGGGAAAACCTGTTTAGCAGAGGCCATGCTTAAACTGGGCGGTGAGATAAACCGTCTCGGCAAAGTCGAAGACGGTACAACGACGTCCGATTATCATCCCGGTGAAAAAGCACGTCAAATCTCCATCCACGCGACGCCACTCCATATGGAATGGATGGATAAAAAATTTAATTTAATAGATACACCGGGCTATTCGGATTTTATCGGTGAAGCAGTTGGATCCATGGCAGTTGTGGATTTGGCTGTTATTACAATTCATGCTGTAAATGGTGTAGAGGTTGGCACCGAAATGATGTGGAATCAAGCCACTAAATTCGGAATTCCTAAAATGCTCGTGGTGAATGGCTTGGATCGAGAACATACCAGATTTGATGAAATATTAGCCCAAGCCCGACGTCGTTTCGGCAATAACGTTTTTCCTATGCAACTCCCTGTAAATGCCGGTCCCGGATATAATCAAAATGTGGATGTTCTCCGAACGAAACTGATTACGTATCAAACTGATGGCTCCGGTAAAATGACAGAAAACGATCTTCCGGATGAATTGAAGGACCGGGTTAAAGAATTGCACGAAGGATTGATTGAATATGTTGCAGAATCTGATGATACCCTTTTAGAAAAATTCTTTGAAGAAGGCAGTTTAACTGAAGAAGAAATGCGAGGCGGCATTCACGAAGCAATTCAAAATCAGACGTTTGTACCTTTATTTTGCACATCGGCGACGTCCAACATTGGCGTGGCCCGCGTCTGTGATTTCATCTCTAAATATGGTTCTTCCCCTGATGACAGAAAATCCGTAACAGCACACGATGAATCAGGAAATGATGTGGAGGTTTCATTAGATGGAACAGATACAGTCATGCAAATATTCAAAACTGTAGCAGAATCACACGTGGGAGAATTATCCTTATTCAGGGTGTATTCTGGTATCGTGCGAACAGGTCGGGATTATTATAATTCAGACCTAAAGTCTAACGAACGTTTTGGTCAAATGTTTATTCTGAATGGCAAAAACCGAACACAAGTTGATCAGCTTGCGGCCGGTGATATTGCCGGTGTGGTCAAATTGAAAAATACACATACGGGAAATACGTTATGTTCCGGTAAACATGTTACATTGCCTCCCATGACGCTTCCAAATCCCAACATCCATGCGGCTATTGTGCCTACCGCAAAAGGAGATGAGGAAAAATTGGCTGTTGGTTTAGCAACTCTCCATGAGGAAGACCCCACTTTTATTTATCGTGTGGACAGCGAAGTGCGACAAACCATCATTTCCGGCCAGGGAGAATTGCATCTTAAAGTGACCACTGAACGGTTAAAACGCCGGTTTGGAATCGGGATTGATCTTGAAGAACCAAAAGTCCCATATCGTGAAACAATCACCGGCAATGGACATGCAAAATACAGACATAAAAAGCAATCCGGTGGCGCAGGGCAATTCGCTGAAGTTTGGATGAAGATCGAACCCAAGCAGCGGGGGGAAGGTGTAGAATTCACCCATTCCCTTGTGGGACAAAATGTGGATCGTGTGTTTGTCCCTTCTGTCGAAAAAGGCGTTAATACAGCTTGCACAGATGGCATTTTAGCAGGATGTAAAGTTGTAGATGTGAAAGTCAATTTTTATGATGGGAAAATGCACCCTGTTGATTCAAAAGATATTGCATTTCAAACTGCAGGTAAACACGCATTCCGTGAAGCATTTATGGGAGCACAGCCTTGTCTTTTAGAACCTATCATGGATATAGAAGTGACCGTACCGGAAGATTATATGGGTGACATCATGGGAGATATCTCCGGAAAACGTGGAAAAATAATGGGGATGGATGCAGATGGAAAATTTCAGGTAATCAAAGCACAAGTTCCCCAAGCTGAATTATATCACTATGCTACAACCGTTCGTTCCTTGACTGGAGGTCGTGGAATCCATGCAGAGTCATTTAGTCATTATGAAAAAATGCCGAAGGAAATTGAACAACGAGTGATTAAAGATCGGCAAAAAGTTGAGGAAGAATAACTTCCATCTCACATGAAGAAGCTCTGGGCTCCGTGGCGTATTGATTACATCCGAACGCCGAAAGAAGAAGGCTGTATTTTTTGTACAAAATCTCAAGAATCCAATGATCGCAATAATCTTGTTTTATACCGCGGAAAAGAAGCCTTTGTTTTAATGAATTTATATCCCTATTCCAATGGCCATTTAATGATCTCGCCCTACAGCCATACTTCAACAACTGACCTTTCAACTGAATGTAATTTCGAAATAATGACCTTGGCAAATTTATCCATGGAGATATTAAAAAAATCAATGAAAGCTGAAGGATTTAACTTTGGTGCCAACATTGGAAAAGCTGGTGGTGCTGGTATTGAAGAACACATTCATTATCATATTGTACCACGGTGGGCTGGTGATACGAATTTTATGCCTGTTGTGGGAACAACAAAGGTCATGGTAGAAGGCCTCCAAGAAACTTGGGATATTTTGAAACCGTTATTTGATCAACAACAAGGAATAACACATGCTTGATTTCAGCAGAACCTGGCTGCCTTATCTTTATTTATATGGGGCAGGTGGTGCAATTTTTATCATTGGGATGATTATCATTCTGAGAGCTCGATCTTTGAAAAAAGAACGCGTGAGACATAACACATGGTTACATGTCTTAATCTTTGGCTTCCTTTATTATATGGGAATTCATGGTGTATTCACTTTTTTAGCTTTGGGTGAATTTTTATTTGCGTCTCTAATTATCTTGATCATTTTAGGGTTGATTGGGAATTTATATTTTATATTTAATAAAAATTCGAAGGTGGTGAATTAATGGAAAGCGCTATTCAAACTTCGAATTATTTTTGGGTCATCATTTTTGGATATTTTGCTTTAGTCCTTGGTTTCGGATCCTTTTTTGCCCGATATAATAAAACAACGCAAGATTTCTTTTTCAGCGGACGTCGATTTTCTTGGTGGCTAGTCACCATGTCCATTGTGGCCACCGGTGTTGGGAGCCATAGTTTTCTTAAATACTCTGCGAAAGCTTATGAGCATGGATTCTCATCCACCATGACGTATATGAACGATTGGTTTTTCATGCCACTCTTTTTGTTCGGTTGGCTGCCTATTGTTTACTACACCAAGATTCGATCCATTCCAGATTATTTTGAAAGACGCTTCAATCCCGGAGTACGGGTATTGGCCACCATCGCTATTTTGGGATATATGATAGGGTATATTGCCATCGGTTTTCTCACCATGGGAAAAACATTGGAGCCATTACTTGGGTTGGATTTATATACAATCATTTTCATTGTGGCGATCATTTCCGGTGTTTATATCACCTTTGGTGGACAGACCGCCGTCATTTTCACGGATTTGGCCCAAGGATTCATTTTAATCTTCGCAGGGATTTTAGTTTTCTTACTTGGTTTGAATTATGTAGGCGGACTTTCCGTTTTTTGGAATGCGCTTTCTCCGGAATTCAAGTTACCCCTGGCTCATTTTAACGATCCTGCGAATTTTAACTTTGTAGGCATTTTTTGGCAGGATGGTGTTGCCGGATCGGTTGGGTTTCTGTTTATGAACCAAGGACTCATTATGCGGTTTATGGCCTGTAAGTCAGTGCACGAAGGTCGAAAAGCTGCTGCTTTTAATGTACTCGTCCTATTGCCAATCTCGACTGTTGTTGTTTCCAATGCAGGATGGATCGGGAAAGCCATCAGTATTGTCACCCCGGAAGCGTGGAACGCATCTACAAAATTGGATCATGTTTTCACGCAGGTTGCATATCTCATTACTGGGAGTGAAGTTGTTTTTGCTTTTGTAATCGCTGCCGTTGCAGCCGCTCTAATGTCAACTGTAGATACCTTAATCAACGCTGTGGCTGCTGTGGTCATCAATGATGTATATCGTCCGTTAGTTAAGAATAAAGATGATAAACATTATTTAAAAATTGCCATGATTGTTTCAGCCGGAGCGACCGTGGTTGGGGCAGTAAGTACCATCTTTTTTAATAATTTTCCAACGCTTTATGAAGCGCATGGATTTTTCCATAGCACGATGACGCCGCCATTGGTGGTTGCCATTTTTTTAGGGATTTTTTGGAAACGGTATTCTACACCCGCTGCGGTGGCAACATTTTTGGGTGGTGCCATTCTCATGTGGATTGGAAGCAAATATCCGCAAATATTTATTTCACCATTTGACCATGGCATCGAATTCAATCCGGATCGACCTTATTCTTATATTCGCGCGTTATACAATACATTGGTTTGCGCCGGTTCAGGTGTTGTTGTTGGATTGCTTACAACACCGCCATCAGAAAAAAACACAGAAGGATTAACGGTTTGGTCCTTGGATAAAGCTCGAGAGTTTTTCAAAGGATCAGCACCGAACGATCGTCCCGGGAAACCGGTTCATGTAAAATGGGTTGTGGGTGATCATGAAACGGATGAAGCTTTTTTCTCGATCAATGACATGGACGTCATGGGTGCCGATGAGGGTGATATGGTTTATCTCTCCGATGAAAGAAAATGGCTGGGAGGTCTAAAATCTGTTCACGCAGTATATGGGAGACCCCACACGGAAGATGGCGTTGTTTACATTTCAAATACACAGTTAGACAGCGGGAGATTTGATTCGGATAAAAGATTGTCTGCTGAGAAGGAATTGTAACTTTGACAGGGTGTTGAATCACCCTAAATTCGCCCGCTTTTTTTAGAAATATTATCATAAAAATAGAATTGATCCGGAGTAGCTCAGTTGGTAGAGCAGGTGGCTGTTAACCACTTTGTCGGGGGTTCGAGTCCCTCCTCCGGAGCAAAAATAAAAGGTTCAACTAAAGTTGAGCCTTTTTTATTTCTAAAAGAAAGTTACTAAATTGGTCTCCAGTCATTCCCATTGAAACCATCGGAGACACCATGAAAAAATCACTTCTCTTTCTCATTACTTTTTCATTTTTAATTGGAGATTCAAAACCCAGAGCCCGGGATCTTGGGATTCCATTTCAAGGAACGCCGGGACCACTCAATGCTATCACGGATGTGGCTGGTGTGCAAGTTGGTCATACAACAATTATTGAAGGAACCGGAAAACTCATTCGTGGTAAAGGGCCAATCCGAACAGGCGTGACAGCCATTCTTCCACGTGGCGATCGTAGTTTGGATGATCCTTGCTTTGCCGGATGGTATTCTCTAAATGGTAATGGTGAAATGACGGGCACAACTTGGGTGGAAGAATCCGGATTTGCCGAAGGTCCCATCATGATTACCAATACACACAGCGTGGGCATCGTTCGAGATGCCGTCATCTCCTGGCGTGCTTCCCAAGGCTCTGCAGATGCCAGCGGTTACTGGTGGTCTTTGCCCATTGTGGCGGAAACTTGGGATGGTTTGTTAAACGATATCAATGGATTCCACGTGAAAGAAAAGCATGCTCATGATGCGATCCGAACTGCGAAAGGCGGGAAAGTCCAGGAAGGGAATGTTGGTGGCGGTACCGGAATGGTTTGTCATTCTTTTAAAGGTGGCATTGGTACTGCATCCAGGATAGTAAAAATAGATGATACAAATTATACATTGGGTGTATTGGTTCAAGCCAATTATGGTGGTAGAAAAAACCTAACGATCGCCGGTGTGCCTGTTGGCGAAGAAATCACAGATCTGATGCCTCGTGACAGTTACGAATCCGGAAATGAAGGTGATGGATCCATCATTGTTATTGTTGCCACTGATGCACCTTTGTTAGCCCATCAAATGAAACGGTTGGCACGGCGCGTTCCCATGGGAATCGGGAAAGTTGGCGGCTATGCTCATGATGGCTCAGGTGATATTTTTATCGCATTTTCTACCGCCAATGAAAACAGAGCATTTGCCGGGAATAAAACACAAGTTGACATGCTCCCCAACTGGATGATCTCTCCTTTATTCGAAGCAACCATTCAAGCAGTGGAAGAAGCCATCATTAATGTTTTGTGTGCAGCGGAAGATTTGGATGGTATTAATAACAATAAGGTATGGGCATTGCCCCAGGTTCGTTTAGTGGAAGTCATGAAAAAATATAATCGGATTAATTGAATCAGCAGAATCGTCTCTTAAATTCTTCGCTCTTAAAATGTTTAAGCGCGATCCATTAACCCCACTTATTTCTCCCCAGGATATCATATCCGACCACCGGGAAATGATTGATGTTTCATCCGTATTTAATCCGGGCGTGATTAAATTCAAGGGTGAAACACTGTTGCTTCTCCGAGTCCAAAATCGTGGCCGGGAAACCCTAACTATTAAAGCCACCAGCACTGATGGCATTCATTTTAACATTGATTCAACACCGGTGAAATTCATTGGATTGGAAAAATCTAATGAAACCATTTTTCATATTTATGATCCGCGGATTACAAAATTGGATGGCCTATTTTATGTAATGGCAGCCATAGATGTGGAAGGAAAATGTCTTTTAGGATTATTTAAAACCACAGATTTTGTATCACTGGAATTTTTAGGATTTACCGGGGAAGATGATATCCGAAACGGTGTTTTATTTCCGGAAAAGATCAATGGAAACTATGCTCGATTTGATCGTCCGAATAAAGTACCTGTGGATAGCGGCGTCACCACAGGCAGTCAAATTTGGTATTCTGAATCAGATGATTTGATCCATTGGGAACCAAAGGAAATGGTGATGAATGGTCGGCTCCATTATTGGGATGAAATGATTGGTGCAGGACCGCCGCCGATAAAAACAGAAAAAGGATGGCTTTTGGTGTATCACGGCATCGCCATGCATTATCAACCCATTTACCAGGCCGGTGTTGTCCTGTTGGATTTGAATGAGCCATGGAAAGTGATTTCCCGGGGTCGATATAATATATTAGAGCCAAGAGAATTGTGGGAAACCGTGGGACAAGTGCCCAATGTTGTTTTCCCAACGGGGCTGATTGTTGATTCTAATGATGAAAACAGAAATGCAAAATTGGACAGCATAGTTACATTGTATTACGGCGCTGCGGATACTCATGTTGGTCGCGCAACCTCAACCATTCAGGAATTGATAGATGCGTGTTTTGATTAAACTGGTTTGTTTGATTTCCATTCTTTATCCACAGGCATTTCCAACGCCAAAGATTGAATATAATCCAAAAACTTATATTTGTTATAAGTCGGAT
Source organism: uncultured bacterium (assembly GCA_964001155.1). Taxonomy (GTDB): domain Bacteria; phylum Fidelibacterota; class Marinisomatia; order Marinisomatales; family UBA1611; genus CAXFCD01. The sequence goes on from CAXFCD010000143.1 coordinate 18,387, forward strand.
ATGCCAATTTTAATTGATGGAAAACTGGATGATGAATCATGGCAGAATGCAGAATGGACGGATTCATTTGTAGATATTGAGGGCAATCTAAAACCGCTCCCATATTTTGATACAAAAGCAAAAATGCTTTGGGACGAAAATTATTTTTATTTTGCAGCCCATATGGAAGAGCCTCACATTTGGGCAACACTCACCGCTCGGGATGCAGTTATTTTTTATGATAATGATTTTGAAATTTTCTTAGATCCCGATGGCGATACCCACAATTATTATGAATTGGAAGTCAATGCATTTGAGACGGAATGGGATCTACTCCTTTTAAAACCGTACCGTGATCAGGGAAAGGTTGCTGTGGATTCTTGGGACATCCCCGGACTCATCACAAAAGTTCATATTGAAGGAACGTTGAATAATCCAAATGACCAAGATGAGTATTGGAGCGTAGAGATTGCCATTCCCTGGAAAGCACTGGAAGAATGTGCGCCCAGTTTTCATCCAAAAGAAGGTGACCAATGGAAGATCAATTTTTCTCGTGTCCAATGGGATTTGAATATCCTTGGCGATGGATATGAAAAAACAGATTCGCCTGAGTATAATTGGGTTTGGTCTCCGCAAGGGTTGGTCAATATGCATTATCCGGAAATGTGGGGATTAGTCCAGTTTACGGAAACAATTGCCGGCACTGATCAGGTGCAAAAACAGTCCAACGAATTAGATCAAATCAAATGGGCATTGCGACAGGTTTACTATAGAGAACGATCGTATTTTGATAATCATCAGCGTTACACCGCTTCTTTGAAAGAATTGGAATTGAGAGAATCACCTGTTGTGAATGTCCCTTGGCCGCCAACAATATCCGTTACACCTTCCGGTTGGGAAGCTTTTGTAAAGTGGCAGGATGATTGGGTTTTTATCCGGAAAGATGGGAAAGTTTGGGTAGAGTGACAGAACATGAAAATAATTTCTCTTTTTATTACTGATTTTTAAATAAACTATAAATAGAAGTAGACAAATTTGAATTTATCATTTATAGATTGGCTCATCGTTTTTTCTGTTCTGGCTGGAATGTTTTACTCCGTTTCTGCCACGAAAGGGCTCATGAAAAGTGTAACGGATTTTTTAGCAGCAGGACGAACAGCAGGACGTTATGTAGTTTCTATTTCCAGCGGGATTGCAGGACTAGGCGCCATCACCATTGTGAACCATTTGGAGATGGGATACGTCTCCGGTTTTGCCATGTCATGGTGGGGATTTTCTTCAGCGTTGGTGATTTTATTTATTACTGTTTCCGGTTGGGTGATCTATCGTTTTCGATCCACTCGGTGTTTAACATTGCCCCAATTTTTTGAATTACGATACAGCCGAAAATTCAGGATTTTTACCGGCATTATCGCTTTTACAGGCGGGCTCATCAATTTCGGTATTTTTCCTGCAGTGGGGGCAAGGTTTTTCATTTATTTTTGTGGTTTACCGGAATCGATGCTTGGCATTCCCACCTTTCCATTGGTTATGATTATTCTTTTAAGTATTTCATTGTATTTTGTTTACACCGGTGGACAAATCGCAGTCATCATTGCCGACTTTTTCCAGGGCGTTTTTGTGAATGTGATTCTGGTGGTGATGATTGTATTTTTATTTTTCAAATTGGGATGGGGACAAGTGTCGGAAGCGCTTGAACAAACGCCCATAACATTGGCTCAAGAAGAGATTGCCAATTTAGAATCAAATGAATCATTCCAGGCGTTGCCGGAAGTTGAACAAGTTCAAAAAATTCACCAAATCAATGAAGTCTATGAAAATTCTTCCAGGATTAATCCGTTTAAAACAAGTCATGTAGAAGATTTCAATTTTTGGTATTTCCTGATTGGGATATTTGGGGTGTTGTATGGAACCATGAGTTGGCAAGGAACACAGGCTTACAATTCTTCTGCGAAAAGCGCTCACGAAGCAAAAATGGGTAGCGTCCTAGCAGGGTTCCGTGGGTTGCCACAAGGGTTGTTTTTTCTTTTTGTTCCCATTACGATTTATGTGTTTATGAATCACCCGGATTATCAATCTGTGGCAGCATCAGTGAATGCATCTTTGGATGGGATTGGCACAGACACATTAAGGACACAACTTCGAAGTTCTTTGGTCTTAGCTGAAATTTTACCCTTAGGGTTGATGGGCGCTTTTGCGGCTGTGATGCTGGCAGCCTTTGTTAGCACCCACGATACCTATCTTCATTCTTGGGGAAGCATATTCATCCAAGATGTGATTATGCCATTTCGGAAAAAACCGTTTGATAAAGAAACACACCTGAAAGTTCTCCGGTATTCCATTTTTGGTGTGGCGATTTTTATTTTCTTTTTCAGTTTGTTATTTCAACAAAATCAAAAAATTGCACTTTTCTTTGCCATCACCGGGGCGATTTTTGCCAGTGGTTCCGGTGCTGTGATAATTGGTGGATTGTATTGGAAACGGGGCACAATTAGCGCTGCGTGGACTGCCATGAGTGTTGGAGCATTTATCGCTGTGGGCGGCATCATCTTAAAACAAATTCCCGTTACATGGTTCACAGATGCTACTTCATTTGTTGCCATCAAATCCGCACTTTATTATTTTAGAGAATTGAACGGTCAAGTATATTGGGGCATGGGCATGGCGATTTCAACCCTGTCATATTTTTTGGTTTCACTTTTGGGGAAACCGACATTTTTTAATTTGGATAAATTGCTCCATCGTGGCAAATATGTCATTCATGAAGAAATGAAGGTAATTACTAAAGTACCTGAACGTGGTTGGAAAATGCTTGGCATGGGAAAAGAGTTTACCAAGAATGATAAATTCATTTATATTGTGAATTATGTTTGGACCTTTAGCTGGACGATTGTGTTTATCATTGGCACGATTTATAATTTATCCCATGACGTGAGCAACGACGCATGGATGACCTTTTGGAAATATTATCTATTTATTCAGATCGGTATGGCGTTGATTTCCATTGTTTGGTTTACCTGGGGCGGCTTCAGAGATTTGAAAGTGATGATGACAAAATTGAAATCTGATTACAGAGATCACCAAGATGATGGTTGGGTTTCGAAATAACAAATTCAAACACAAAGTTCACGGAGAACACAAAGTGATTAAGGTGGAGTGTTGGAGCAATGGAGTTATTTTTTCACACTACGCCAACCATCTAAAACACCAAAAAAATTACTTAGAGCCCTTGGTGATCTCTGTGTTTAAATAAAATGAATAAAAAAGAAACACAAATACTCCTTACCAGAATTGAAAAATGGTACGCTCGACTCCAAACGCAATTTGTTTCTGATAGTCAAATATTAAGTGCTGAATTTGGTTGGTCGAAAGAACCAACATCTTTTTCCCAACGAGAATCTTTAGACTATAAATCCATCAAAGAAGGTGACCCCTGGGGACAAAAATGGGAGAGTGCATGGTTCCATCTCACAGGCTCTGTCCCGGAAAAATGGAGAGGAAAACCCGTTGTAGCCGAATTAGATTTTTCCGGAGAAGGACTTGTTTTTGACACGAACGGAAAAGCTCTTCAAGGCATCACCAACGGTTCCATTTGGGACCAGAATTTTGCCCGAACAAGAGTGCCTTTGATAGAGAAATGTGCGGGCGGAGAATTCATCGAACTTTGGGTGGAAGCTGCTGCCAATTCATTATTTGGTGTTTATACGGACGCAGACCCCGAAGAAGAAAGTCCGAAACGATTCGGCTGGTTCGATGCAAAAGTGGAAAAAATACGAATCGGCATTTTTCAAGAAGAAATCTGGCAGTTGTATCTTGATGTAAGAATCTTGCTTGGATTGGTGAAGCGTATGGATGAAAAATCAGTTCGACGTGCACGGATTATCCGTGCTTTAAATAATGCTATCAATGCATTTGGAGATGATTCACAACATACAAACGAAGCCAGACAATGTTTAGAAACAGAATTAAAAAAACCGGCATCAGCATCTGATTTGAAGGTGTCTGCCATTGGTCATGCCCATATTGATACAGGTTGGTTGTGGCCCGTTCGTGAAACCATTCGGAAATGCGCCCGGACATTTGCCACTCAGTTGGACTTGATAGAAAAATATCCCGATTACATTTTTGGTGCATCCCAGCCACAGCATTACCAACTTATGAAGAACCATTATCCTGCCATTTATTCCCAAATAAAAGAAGCAGTAAAAAAAGGGCAATTGGAGCTCCAAGGCGGCATGTGGGTGGAAGCAGATTGTAATCTCATCAGCGGTGAATCTATGGTCCGGCAATTACTCCATGGCAAAAATTTCTTTATGGATGAATTTGGTAAAGATGTGAATAATCTTTGGTTGCCGGATGTGTTTGGTTATTCTGCTGCGTTACCGCAGCTATTAAAAAAAGCAGGGATTGATTATTTTCTGACGCAAAAATTATCTTGGAGCCAGTTCAACGAATTTCCCCATCACACATTCAATTGGCGCGGGATTGATGGAACAGAAATTTTGACACACTTCCCGCCGGAGAATACCTACAACAGCGAGTTGGATACGGAATTCTTGGTCCCGGCCCAAACCCATTTTAAAGAAAAAGACAAAATTGATGAATTCATTTCCTTGTTCGGTGTAGGTGACGGCGGCGGCGGACCCAAACCGGAAAATATTGAGCTAGGCCGCCGCATGGCTGATTTGGAGAATTCCCCTAGAGTTACGTTTGACACAGCGAAGAATTTCTTTGATCGATTATCCAATTACGAAAATGATGTAGAAACTTGGGTGGGTGAACTTTATTTGGAATTACACCGCGGGACACTGACCACTCACGGATTAGTGAAAAAGCAAAATCGGAAATTGGAATGGAAACTCCATGCTGTGGAAATGTTGTGGTCTTGTCTGCCTTTGGAGAACTACCCATCGGAAGAATTAGACGGACTTTGGAAAAAATTGCTCATTAATCAATTCCACGATATTATTCCCGGCTCCAGTATTAACATGGTGTATCAAACCACCTATAAAGAGTATGAAGAAATTCATCAAGATTGTGATTCGTTGATTGCTTTAGCAGGACAATCGTTGTTTGAACAGGATTCCGATTCTTTTGTTTTGGCCAATACATTATCCTATCCATGGAAAGGGATGGTGAACGTTCCGGAATCATTTCATGGATTTTTAATTACCGATGAATCAGGGGAAAAAATTCCGACACAAAAAATAAAACAGTCTGTTTGTACGCATGTGGAATTGGCACCTTTATCATTCACTACTTTTAAGAAAGGAGAACCGATTCAACAGGACATGGTGCAAGGACATGGTCTTACTTTAGAAAATGATTTGATTCGATATGAATTTCATCGAAATGGCCAAATCATTTCTGCAATTGATAAAGAGTGTCAAAAAGAGATTTTGGAAAAACCGGGGAATATTTTATCTCTCTACGAAGATCGTCCCAATGACTGGGATGCCTGGGATGTAGATTTTTTTTACCGGGATGCGTTGTTAGAAATCGCGGAAGCAACTGACACCATGCCAGGCTCCACAGGAGATGTAGTGAAAGAGTTGCATTTGTCTTTTTCAATAGGGAAATCAAAAATCAAACAACGTGTTTCATTGCAGCCCTATTCAAAAAGGTTGGATTTTGACACCACTGTGGATTGGAAAGAAAAACATAAAATGATCCGGGTTCATTTCCCTGTGAATGTGAAATCTGAGCAAGCATCTTTTGATATTCAGTATGGGCATGTTAAGCGAAACACCCACCGAAACACCAGTTGGGATAAAGCAAAATTTGAAGTGGTGGGGCATAAATACGCGGATCTATCTGATCATGATTATGGTGTGGCATTGATGAATGATTGTAAATACGGTTATATGGTCCACGACAATATTTTAGATTTAAATTTGCTCCGTTCGCCCAATAATCCTGATCCGGATGCAGACCAGGGGAAACATCAATTTGTTTACAGCTTTTTTCCACACAAACATGATTTAATCCGATCGGATGTAATCCAAGAATCAACATGCTTGAATCAACCACCACTTTGTTTTGATGGCGTACGTTCTGATACAGAAATTCCGATTCAGTTGGAAGGGGATGGATTAGAATTGACTGTCCTGAAAAAATCGGAAAAAGAAGATGGCTCTTTAATAATACGAATTGTGGAAACAAACGGCCGAGAATCTTCGGGCATCCTGAAACACTATGGTGAATTGGTGGAATGTGATCTCATGGAATGGAACGAAATTGGCGAAAAAATGAATGTGAATGGTGAGGCCAAAATCAAACTATCACCTTTTGAAATAAAGACGTACAAAATAGTGACCTGAGTCACACCTATATTTTATTTATTGCGAATTTCTATCGGGAGAACTTACATTCTTACGTCCTTTATTGGACTTCTACATAATTGGATAAGAAAACTAACCTAAAAGGAGCCTGCCATGAAACGTGGAACCGCTATCCTCTTAACCCTTTCTCTTTCAATGATCCTTGGTGTGGGTGCATCAAAAGACCTTGAAACACAACCCCAAACCAATTCCACTGAGATGACACTGGATATTGAAAAAGTCCAGCAGGTTCGCCAAATGAAGGAGAGCCTGAACGAAAGTTTTAAACAAGCTCGCAAAGCTAAGGGGATCCCCAAACCGAATAAGGCACAACTCAATCCATTACAAAAAAAGGCAGCATTTCCATTTAAGGCGATTAAAGAAAAATCTAAAAAATCTTTTAAGGAATCAATCAATATTGTTAACAAAAAAGATATAAAGGCTAAAAAAGAAACGTATCTTGAAAAACGCGAAGAGTTTAAAGCGAGAGCACAACCAAAAAAGTCAGATGTATTTATCAATTCCAATATATCTATCTTAGGTAAACAAGAATATTATACTATAGATGACTATTCCAATCATGGCGTGGGGATAGAATCATTATCTAAAAAGAATGCTGTACATCAAGAGCGCAAAATAACATCAATCTATTCAAACAACGCAAATGATAGAAATGATAGAGAAGAGTATATTGATTTTACTCCAGAAGGTGGAGTATCTCAGGATATAGTTTTTTGGGCCAATAGAGGTTATAAGTTTACAACGGATGATGCTTTTACTATATACGGTGCTAGCTACTGGATAAATCTTTCACCAGAAAATTATATCAGACCAACTGTTTACAATGAAAATGGTGAAGTACTTGCTGTGGGTGAGACCACTTACGGTGATGGTTCAGGTGAACTAAGGTGGTATGAATGTTCATTAGAATTCACATTTGAAGAAAATACTACATATGTTTTATCATTTTATAACAACGATCCGGAAAACACATATTTTCAATTTATCCAGAATGGTAATCAGCCTTTTTCAATTGGTTATGAAGGAGGTACATTGACAGATGTTTATAATCAGTCAAGTAATGATAACTCTGCTGATCAATTTCCTGATGTTCTTAATGTGTGGTGCCCAATGCAACGTATGATATTAGAGTCCAATGAAGATGACGAAGATGGACCTGATTTTTCTATTACTTTTGATGATGGAACAACGGCTTCATATGATCTTCATCTTGATGAAGGCTTAATTGAGCAGGATGGATACATATTTTATAATGTACATGAAGCAACAATTACTAGTTCTGATGGCACTGTAATGGAAGCTGGTAGTGAATGTGATAGTACAAGTCGTAATCATGGTGGTGGAGTTGTGTTATGGGATGGATATATGCTAACATCAATTGTATATGATTCAGATTGTAATGAATTTGCTTTTGATGCTATGGAACCAACTGTAGATATGACTGAATTTATGAGTAATGGAGGTGACGTAGATTTTACCCAGGGATTATACTATGGTATTTGGTCAGGTGGATCATCTGCTTCAGCATCTTTAAATCTTGAATCAGATGATGAATACGACTCTTTTCTCGAAGGTCTTGTCATGGACTTTGAAGGAAATCCAATCGCGGACGCTTTTGTATTTTGTATAGGTGAATCAGCCTCTTTTACGGATGACGCAGGCTATTATCACATTGAATTAGAATCGGGTGGCATTTATAATTTATATGTTGAAGCCGGTGGTTATTGGATAGATCAGACAATGGTTGAAGCATATGAAGGTGGTACACAATACGACTTCGTACTTGGTCTGCAAGAAGAAACAGCCCTCCTGGAGATTTGGACCGGTACAACTGACTGGGAGGCAATCACTTTAGCTGAATTGTATAGTCCCCAATCTCCCCAAGAATTAAGTATGTCAAATTATGATGCCTGGGATTATATCACAGTGGACCCCTCTGAAGGATTTGCTGAAGTGATTGGAGAACATCCGGAATATGGAGGGGCCTATCTTAACATTGAGGACGTTGAAGCAGGCAACACTTATGAACGGGGCATATATTTTGAGGACAACACCAATGAATCAGGCTGGCTGATTGCATACGTTTATGATGATGAAGGCAATCCTATCGAAGGTGCGGATGTTAATGCATGGAATGATGAGTTTAGTGAACATGCCTATACGGATGAAGATGGCCATGCAATCATGGAACTCCCGGCAGGCTATTATGAAGTTGATGCCTGGGCCGAAGGGTTTGAATCAGAATGGGGTGAAGT